>JBMNTN010000045.1:0-15885 GCA_050945755.1 Bacillota bacterium
CGTTAGCATCCTTATCGAAACTAGTTATATGTGATTTATCATATCCAGCATGCGTTCCCCAAGAAATGTATGCTACAATTCCTCATTTAGGATCAGTAACTTTTCAACCTATTATTACTGCAGGATTAAAAGAATATGCTATGTTTGAGAGTTATCAAAAGTATCCGTGGGTCAAGGCAATAATAGAATATAAATCTACAAATCATCTTTTAGATGAGATTAAGAAAATATTATAATATGCATATATTCTTTGCTTAAATAAAGCAAACTGATATGTCTATTTCTTTGAAGGGACGGTGGGGACAGTTTACTGTCCAGGTAATTGATACCGGAAAACCGGACAGACAAATTGGGTAAAACAAGTTAGAATATGAGCTATGAACAAGAAAAAAATTTTATACCAGAACTAGCATTAGTTGCATTGCTTTGCAAGAAGGGATACTACTGTCAGCATTTTATATGGTTTGTATTTTGAATCTCAATGATAACGAGAAAGCTTATTTTAAAATTGTATTTAGGAGGCGGTAAAGCTGAATTATAAAAAACCTGTGTTTTGGGTTGCGCTAATCAGCATTGTAGTTGTTTGTTTGGCTTTGGCTGCTTGTTCGGCGAACCCAAAGGAAGCATTGCTGGAACGTGATGTGGAGAAACTTGTAGAAGAGAATCTTAAAGTTATCATGTCTGACCCGAAAACTTCTTCCAATCCTCAAGATTACATAGACGCTCACCCTGATGTTTATGAAGATATAAAAAAATTCGGCGGGGAAGATGCCTTGCAATATATGCTTAGCCAGTTTGAAGCAGGAAACGCTGCCGGACTGCGCGGGCAGCTTATGATGCGGTTGTGCAAAGAACTTTTGGGTGTAAGAAATAACGTCACCGACGAATCGCTGTCACCAAAAGAGTGGTACGAGGCTCTGTCTATACACCAGGAGATCAAACTGCCGGACTTTCAATATGACGGGGATGATCCCATTGAAAAATTGGTTTACGCTACTGAAGTCGAAAAGAATTCTGCCCCCAATCGAGGATTTACCATTGTTGCGCCTAAAATATTTAGAAGCTATGAGGAAGATGGCCTGCTGAAAGTTTTCTTGACTACCTTCAGCGCGACGTACAAGCTTTATGGTAATGTACTGGATGAGGAGGGCGGCAGCGTTGTTCCCGCCGCCATTACATATAAAAAGAATAGCCCCGGCAGTTATCTGCTGGAAAAATATGAACAAGCCCGGGACGGTTCTGGCTTTACTCCATCGATCAGGGAATTTTGCACAATGCCTGTGTCTGGAAAAGAAATTCCGGGGCTTGCGGATGAGATCATTCATCATTATGGAGATTACGGTGATATTCGAAGTCTTCTTTTTGAAAACCTATCTAAGCATTTAAAGTCAAACGGCATCACGGAAGCCATGCTCACCAATTCTTCCGGTGAGATTAAATTCTTGATGAGTGGCGGAAACCAGAAGGAATGATATTGAGGGAAGTTGCGAATAGGGAGGAAGATCTCAACAGATTGTTGAATTCTTATTATTTTATATCAGAGGAAATTTAAAGTGGGGTGTGTAAAGGAGGTGGAACAATGCCGCTTGAAATGATCCGTAATGATATCACTAAAGTTCATGCTGATGCAATTGTCAATGCGGCCAACTCTTCCCTCCTTGGCGGCGGAGGGGTTGATGGAGCGATTCATCGAGCTGCAGGGCCTGAGCTGCTTGTTGAGTGTCGTACCCTGGGCGGTTGTGAAGTTGGCCAAGCAAAGATCACAAAAGCTTATAATCTTCCGGCAAAGTATATCATCCATACTGTCGGACCTGTTTGGCGTGGTGGAAAAAATAATGAGGAAAAGCTATTGGCCGATTGTTACAGGAACTCACTTTTATTGGCGAAAGACTATAATTTGGAGAGTGTGGCCTTTCCGCTGATTTCCTCAGGCGCCTTTGGATATCCCAAGGATGAGGCATTGAAAATCGCAATTTCCGTTATCGGAGACTTTTTGCTAAGTAATGAGATGATGGTTTTTCTTGTTGTGTACGATAAGGCGTCATTCATGCTGTCGGAGAAGCTATTTTCATCCATCACCCAATATATTGATGATAAATATATAGGAGAACAGCCTTTTGATCTTAGAGTCAGGGAAAGAGAGCGGGTTAGTGAGATCCATTTTGAGGTGCCTGAGCATTTTCAAGAGCATAAGCGAAGCCTTGATGATGTTTTTAAGCAATTGGACGAAACCTTCTCACAGATGTTGCTGCGATTAATTGACGAAAAGGGCATGACCGATGCGGAGACCTATAAAAAGGCGAATATAGACCGAAGGCTTTTTTCGAAAATCCGAAATGACATAAATTATAAGCCAAGCAAAGCTACCGTCCTTGCCTTCGCGATAGCACTCGAGCTGAATCTTGACGAAACCAAAGATCTGCTCCTTAAAGCCGGCTTTGCCCTCTCACACAGCAGCAAATTTGATTTGATCATCCAGTATTTTATTGAAGAAGGCAATTATAATATTTTTGAAATCAATGAGGCGTTGTTTGCTTTTGACCAAAACTTGCTGGGGATTTAGTCTGTGTCGAGCAATTTGTCGCCCGCTATGCGACCCATATGCATAGACAGAATGTTATCCTAAAATCAAAAATGATTGGAGGATAATATTATGAAAAAAGGTTTGACTGAACTGGTATTTATTCTCGACAGAAGCGGATCGATGAGTGGTCTTGAAAGCGATACTATCGGCGGCTACAATGCGATGTTGGAAAAACAGAAAAAAGATCCTGGGGAGGCTGTCATAACTACCGTGCTTTTTGACGACAGGTATGAATTGCTCCACGATCGAATCAACCTTCGGGGTATCGCACCCATCACGGACAAAGAGTATTACGTGCGTGGGAGCACTGCGTTATTGGATGCGGTGGGCATAACGATCAATAAGATTGGAAACGCACTGAAACATACCGTCGAAGATGAGCGTCCAGAACATGTGATGTTTGTCATAACCACTGATGGTATGGAAAACTCCAGCAGGGAGTTCAGTTATGAAAAAATCCGCCGGATGATCGAGCATCAGAAAAGCAAGTATGGCTGGGAGTTTATTTTTCTTGGCGCCAATATTGATGCCATTGCTACAGCAGAGCGTTTTGGCATTGAAGAAGACAGAGCGGCAAATTATCATGCGGACAGCGATGGTATCTTGCTTAACTATGAAGTAATCGCTGAAACAGTAAGCTGCCTGCGAGCCAGCCATCCTATATCGGAAAACTGGAAAGAACGCATTGAAGAAGACTTCAAAAAACGTAGGGACAAGAGATAAAGAGTAAAAAAAATTAGATAGTTATAATCCAGAAATTGTTATATAATAATAAAATAAAGATTTAAACTCTACTTAAGCATTTGTCTCTACACTTACCTAATTAATAAGCTCTTATTTTTTTTAAATGGTTTTTAGGCATTGCATCCTGAAAACCATTTTTTCACCTGTGCAATATTTAAAATAAAAAGATCTGCAGCAAAGAGAAAAATTATACTTTTGGAGGGAATATGCAAGCGGTTACCAGTGATCCGAAACAAATTGACCAAGATTCAAAATGTAAAAGGATTGTCAAAAAAATAGCTTCGTTATTTCAAAGACACAGAAAGAAAAAAATAGCCGCTCTTATTCTGATATTAGGGGCGGTATTTATCATGCAAACTTTGAGCAATCGAGAACCGGTTATTTTAGTCAGTATCGGAGAGGTTGAAAAAAGCAGCTTCGAACAGAATGTTTTTGCTTCCGGTAAATTGGAAGTGAAAGATAAACAAGAGTTTTATGCCGAAAGCAAAACAACTATCAAAGAGATAACGGTGAAGGCCGGGGAAAAGGTAAAAAAAGGACAGGTTGTTTTACGGACGGATGATAGCGGCTTGGCAGTTGAGGCTTCGAAGAACCGGCTTGCCTGTGAGGAGATCAAAGCCAAAATAATCAATAGTGAATCCAGTATTAGATTGCTTCAGGAAGACTATCATGCGGCCCAAAAAGATTATGATACTGCCCAAATTCTTTTTTCCAGCGGGGCAATAAGCAGCAATGAATTGGAAGACGTGGAGAAAAAGCTCCATGAGGCCAAAGAAAAACTGCTTGTAGAACAGGATGCCAATTTGTCTCTCTTGAAATCACAACTTGTTCAAGCCGAGGCGGTTTACAACGAGTCAAAGGAAAAACTGGAGAAAGCAACGGTAGTCAGCCCGATTGATGGTGTGTTATTAAACCTGCCGGTGAAAGAAGGCCAGGAAGTGGAGACCGGAACTCTCCTTGCCCAAATTGGCAATCCGGACGAACTTCAAATAGAAACGGGGATTAACGAGATCGACGCCGCTCAGCTTAAGGTAGGGGATAAGGTAGAAATAAGCAGCAACGCATTGCTTGATGAACCCCTGAGTGGCAGTATCGATGATATTTCTCCTATCGCAGAAGTCGTTACAACTTCTCAAGGTGAGCAAACACAGGTAAAAATCAAAGTATCTGTTGATAAATCTGAAGAGATGGCTGTTTTAAAGCCGGGTTATAATGTCAATCTCAAAGTGATCATCCATGAGAAGGAAGAAGCTTTATTGGTTCCTTTTGAAGCAGTGGTTGAAAATGGGGAAAAGGATCTGGTTTTTGTTGTCGGTGTTGATGGCATCGTTTCCCAAAGAGAAGTAAAAACCGGCTTGAGCAACGAATTATTTGTGGAAATTATTTCAGGTTTAAATGAAGGAGAAAAGGTCGTCTTAAGTCCCGGTGAGGAAATTAAGGACGGAGTAAAGGTGATTATCGATGCTCAAGGTAAATAACCTGGTGAAAGTTTACCAGACCGGCAAAATAGCGGTGACTGCCCTAAAAGGGGTTTCCTTCAGCATATCGCCCGGAAGCTTTGTCTCTATTATGGGGCCTTCAGGCTCAGGAAAATCAACCTTAATGAATGTTTTAGGATGCCTGGATACACCGACGGAAGGGGAATATATCCTTGACGGTGTTGATATATCTTGTTTAGAGGAACAGGATCTCGCTAAGGTAAGAAATAAAAAAATCGGTTTTGTTTTTCAAACATTTAACCTTCTGCCGAGGATTACCTGTCTGCGTAATGTGGAACTGCCCATGGTTTATGCCGGTATTGATAAAAAGCAAAGAAGAAAGAAAGCTTTGCATGCCTTGGAAAGAGTGGGGCTGGTGCACCGGGCGGACCATCGCCCCAATGAGATCTCCGGAGGAGAGAGGCAAAGGGTGGCCATAGCCCGTGCTCTGGTTAACAATCCGGCAATTATTATGGCGGATGAACCCACGGGCAATCTGGATACACGTTCGGGAGAAGAAGTAATGGCTATCTTTCAGGAACTGCATGAGGAAGGAGCAACCATTATTCTGGTGACGCACGAACCTGAAATAGCCAGGCATACCCAGCGGATTCTTCATTTTCGTGACGGGCGATTGAAGGAGGATCATTCTGTCGAAAATTCAGTCAAAGCTGTGGATATCCTTGCCGAGCTTCCCATGACAGAGGAGGAGCCGTTATGAACCTACAAGAATGTATACAGGTAGCCATAGAGGGTATCCGGGTGAATAAAATGCGTTCTGCCTTGACGATGTTAGGGATCATAATTGGAGTTGCGGCTGTTATTACCGTTGTAGCCATCGGGCAGGGCGGTCAGTCGGCAATTGTTTCTACGTTAGAATCGATTGGGACCAATCTGTTTCAGGTATATCCACGCAGCAATGAGCAATCTACCGTGACACTTTCAGATATGATTACTCTCCAGGATTTAGAGGTTATTAAAAATGTTGCTACCGATATAAAATATGTTTCCCCCGTTGATAACAGGTCCACCCCGGCGAAGTATGGGAGGGAAAGCAAACGAGTTTATGCTTATGGTGTTTGGCCTGAGTATAAGGAAATTCGTAATGTGAAGATGGAAAGAGGTAGGTTTCTCTCTGAAGCCGATGAAAGAGGGGGAAGGCGGGTAGTAGTTATTGATACTAAGCTGGCCGAAGACCTTTTCGGACGTGAGGATGCCCTGACAAAACAAATTGAAGTATTCGGGTCGTCCATGACGGTAATCGGTATCACAAAAAGGGAAGATAGTATCTTCATGGGAGGGCCTGATCAACCTTCAACCGTATATATTCCATATTCAACTTTCTGCAGATTAATTAATTATAATTATGTAGCCTATATCGAAGCCAGCGCCGTGAGTAAAGAAAAAACAGAAAACGCCATGAAACAAGCCCAACAAGTGCTGGAAAAACGTCACCATACCACCGATAAATATCATGCTTACAGTCTTCAGCAGGATTTGGAACAGGTCAATACTGTTATGGGAATCCTCCAATTAGTGATTGGTTCAATTGCCGCTATTTCCCTTCTGGTGGGCGGGATCGGTGTGATGAACATCATGCTGGTTTCGGTAACAGAGCGCACCAGGGAGATTGGTATCAGAAAAGCTTTGGGAGCCCAATATAAAGACATTATGGCGCAATTTCTGATTGAAGCGGTTGTCATCTGTTCCATAGGAGGGGCGATTGGAACTGTTATCGGATTGGGCGGAGGCTTTTTGGTGGCAGTGCTGGCCAAATTTCCGCCTCTCTTATCTCCATTGACGATTGTGATTGCTTTTGGTTTTTCTACTTCTATCGGTATTTTCTTTGGACTTTATCCGGCCAACAAAGCAGCTAAGATGAGCCCTGTTGAGGCCTTGCGTTATGAATAAAGAGCGATAATAATAAGATATTGTATCCCGCTTATGTTGATGATTTTAATACTGCCAATTAAGGCTCATATCAAAGAAGAAAAACCGGATACCGGTGAACACCGGGTATCCGGTTATCCAATAAGGATTAATATTTGATAAATTTAGAGCCGGGAACACCGCAGATGCTGCATTTTTCCGGAATAGACTTTTCTATGTTGCCACAGACCGGACACAGATAATAGAAAACCTCTTCAGTTCCTTCCAGATTTTCAAGTGCCTCTTGATATAGCTTAGCATGTACTTCTTCCGCTTTCATTGCAAATGTAAAAATAGCAGCCGCTGCTTTATTTCCTTCTTTTTTAGCAATCTCTAAAAATTCAGGATACATTTCCTTGAATTCGTGTGTTTCACCTGAAATTGCATCTTTTAAATTATCGGTGGTGGAACCAATTTTGCCTGCTATTTCAAATTCCTTAAGTGCATGCAGTGTTTCTGCATCGGCAGCAACCTTAAATAACTTGGCTGCATTGGCTTTCCCCTCTGCCTCTGCCTTTTTTGCATAGGCCAGATACTTTCTGTTTGCTTGAGATTCTCCGGCAAATGCTTCCATCAGATTTTTAAGAGTTTTTTGTTCTTCCATAACTAATTCCTCCTATTTTTAAATATATGTAATACTATTGAATTTCTGCTTTCCAAAGGCCATGAAGATTACAATATGCAAACACTGAACGAAGTTTATCGTCATCAATCAGAGAAAATTTGACTGTTGGCTCGTTATCTGGGGCAAGAGCTTTGCGCTGGATCCCACTATCTGTTTGAATATAGACCCAAGTGATATAGTGTGCTGGAATCATTGGATGAGGATTAGAACCAATATATATTGTAATAATATTACCGTCAACCTTGAAAACAGGAACATGTTTTTCTACCGAAGCATCAGTTGTGTTAGCTACAAGCTCATTCATCTTTTCACCACAGCAAACCAGAGGGACTCCTGTGTTTTCAATAAACTCAACAATGTTGCCGCAATGCTTGCAAATATAAAACTTTTGTTGTTCTTTTGTCATCATAACCTCTTTCCTTAATTTTTATAGTAGCATGATTATTTTATTTCACCGTTATTTTGCTCTATATGAAACCTCCTTTATCCGTTTTTTTATATTAGAAAGGCATAATTCTTTCTGTTCATTTAAGTATAATGAGAACTAAATAATAATGATTCTAAAATTAGTGTCGTTATAATTATAGTTTATGTTTGAAAAAATTTCAATAGCTAAAATATATTTTTTCTACTGCAAGTTTCTATGGCGTGCCGAAGAGGGATGGAAAGTCACCAAAAAGGTGATGATATTATTTTGACGGCAAAAAGCTGGTTGGCATGGAGGTTCTTGCTGAGGGGATGACGCAGCAAGAAAGATTAGAGAAAAGGAAAACTTGTCAAGGGGATTGGCGGAAGTAGTGTGCTTCGTTGCCAATCCCCTTGCTGATACTAAAATAGGCAAGATGGAGATGAAATATTTCTTCTTTTGTAAATGCTAGAGATAATACCTAATGCTACCCCATTGAAAACTAGCTGACTGCCGCCAAAACTAAGAAAAGGCAGACCTACTCCACTGATGGGTGCTAATCCTAAATTCATTAAAATGTTCCAAACAAATTGGATGGTAAAAATCGCACAAAAGCCCATCACCAACAGCCGGGCGTAATCATCCTTTACCAATTTAGCGATTCGTGTCATGCGGAAGATGAAGAGAATCACCAAAACGGTTAAACAAGCTCCGGCGATCCAGCCAAAAGTAAAGGTGATATACGAAAATATAAAATCCGTATGAAGATCCGGAAGTTGGGGTAGAGATGCGAACCCCAGGCCAAAGAACCCGGAATCGTTGATTAAATTGCCTAACTGATTATGGAGATAACCGCTGCCTAAAGGGTCACGGTCAGGATTAATGAATGATAAAAATCTGGCCACCCGGTAGGGGGAGCTGATGATTAGTCCGGACATCAGTACAGAAAACACTCCGGCTAATAATAAAAAGACTTTTGGCCTGGCTCCGGATGCAATCATTAATGTCATACATGTCACGGCATAAATAATTGCGATAGTTAAAGAACCGTTAATTAAAATGAGAAAAGGGAGCAAGGATAATATTAACCCCTGGCATGTCTTTTTTGGCTCTTTCCAGTTCCAATTTTTGAAAATACCTGCTAAAGCGATGCAGAAAAATATAGGGCTGATGCTAAAAATATTTATAGACAGTGGCCCGATGCTCAAGTAGATTTTTTGGCCATTCGCCGAGATACCAAATAGCATTGTCCAGGCTAATAATAGCAACATTCCTCCATAAATTTTCCATGAATGTTTTGCCAGCTTCCGATAATCAAAAAAATAAAGCCCGATTAGTACGACCCCTCCGATCAATGCATATAATAAGCTTCTGGAAAAAATAGAAAAGGGCGGGGATAGATTGTATTTTTCCATAAAATACATGGCGACAAGACCCATATTGATTAGGATAAAACTTAATGCTAAAAGGCTCCAATCCGGTTTAGGCCGATGGATCATGTTTAATTGTTGTCCAACAATATCGGCGCTGCCCATTTGCGCAATGGCTTTATCGACTGCGATATCTTCCGATATACCTTTCTCTTGATACTCTTCTAAAATTTCTTTAAGATGCGTTTCCAATTCTAATTTAATTTCAGGATGTACAGCGCGAAATTTGATTTGAGCGCAGACGTCATTTATGTATGCCTGGACTTTTGCATTATCTGTTACACCCATATAAAAGCCTCCTTTGTCAGGATGCAATCCACGGCAGAACGGAAAGTTTCCCACTCATGCTGCTTTTCTTTTAGGGTAGACTTACCCTTATTAGTGATCCGATAATATTTTCTTTGCCGGCTGCCTTCATTTCCCTCCCAATAGGATTCAATCATTCCCTCAGCTTCTAATGAGTGTAAAATCGGATAGAGAGTCCCTTCCTTAAGCATAAAAACCCCTTGAGACTCTCTATCAAGCTCTTTAATCATTTGGTAACCATACGTTGGTTTTCGCTGAAGCAAACTCAAAACCAGAATTACTGTACTTCCCTTTAAAAGTTCCTTATTAACTTTCACGGTCAACCCCCTTATCAATAAGTATTATTACTATGCATAGTAAATCTAGGCATAGTATACAACCCAATACCAAAATTATCAAGGGGGAATATGAAAAATAAGGGACTTCAACAGAATAGTATATTCTGCTGAAGCCCCTTATATGGATATAGTCTATAATATTTTAGTTATATTCTAGATACATTGGCTGCCTGGTCGCCTCTGTTGCCTTGAACAATATCAAAGCTAACGGCCTGGCCTTCGTCCAATGATTTATATCCGTCTCCCTGGATAGCTGAAAAATGAACAAATACGTCATCTCCATTATCTCTTGAGATAAATCCAAATCCTTTTTCTGCGTTAAACCATTTTACTGTACCTGTATACATAAGGTACCTCCTAAATTTTATTTGTATTTCAATGCAAATAAAAAATTTCACATATCTTTACAAATTATATACATCTAACATACATATAATTTCTAAAAATATGTGAAATCTATAAGTACATTTGTAAATACCTCCTAAATATAGCATGCTTGTTTGGCGATGTCAAGGGGAAAAGTAATAATACATAGACGAAATAATTCATATTTTGATAAAGAAATAAATGATCATAATGATTTCAATTATAAATTTCAAAAGGGTTCCACCGATGAAACCAATTAGGGTGCCGAAGCCAACTTTTACTGCTTGGACCAAGTCCGGTTTACGCAATAATTCTGCTATAACGGCACCAAGGAAAGGGCCGATGATCACTCCAAAAGGCCCAAAAAATATTATGCCAAAGATTGTACCGATGACTGCCCCCAAAACTGCTTGTTTGCTGCCATCAAATTGGCGGGTTCCAATGGCAGAAGACAGAAAATCGATCGCGAATATCAGAATTAAGATCAAAGCCTGGATGAGAAAAAAATTTGTGTCCAGGGTTGAGAATTTTGTCATCAGCCCATAGAGAAACATACCGCCATAGATGAGGATGGCCCCGGGTAAAACAGGCAGAACTGTGCCCATCAGTCCCAAAATAAACAAAATAATAGCCAGGATTAAAGCGGTTGTCTGCATTAACAAAACCTCCTCAAAAAGGACAACTTATGCGGGTAACACTATAGACTGTATTTTATTATATCATGAGACATGATGTATTTAGAATAACTACAGGATTGTTTTAATGCTATGTTTTCGCAAAGGGATATTTTGTATTGATAAAACTTCAGGTTTACGATAAGCTGAATTTAAAAGCAATTGATGCAAGCAGTGCGTGATAAATTTCCCGGGGAATTAAGGCGCCAACCGGGAAAGAGGCTTATATCGGGTTACCGGGAGACAGCATATGCAAAATTATATTATTGAAATAATGAATCAGTATGGATATTGGGGAGTAGGCCTTTTAATGGCTTTAGAAAACGTTCTTCTCTTTATTCCCTCTGAAATTATTTTGATCTTTGGAGGATTCATGACTACATATTCTAATTTGAATATGTGGGTGGTAATTTTATTTGCTACGATTGGATCCGTGATTGGAGCACTACTATTATATGGAGTCGGGCGGAAAATTAATCTTGACTATTTAGAGACGTTTTTTTCCGGAAAAACCGGGCAGGTTCTGCACCTGCAAAGAAGTGACATTAATAAAGCAAGCAACTGGTTTGCCGAGAAAGGAAATGTAGCGATAATCATCTGCCGTTTTGTACCTATGGTACGCTGCTTGATTTCGATTCCAGCCGGTGTAGCTAAAATGAATTTAGTTACTTTTCTTTTACTGACAACATTGGGTGCAGCTATTTGGAATACAGTACTCGTTTCGCTGGGTGTATTTGCAGGTGAGTCATGGGAAAATATGGTTCATCACATGCATACTTACGCCGCTGTTGCTTTGGTGATAACGGTACTTATTGTTTTTATATTTTTGAATGCTCTTTTTAAAAGGCGATTAAAAAGAAAGAAAGATAATAAAACCTAACTGATTTACACCAATCATCTTGACTGCTTTTTGCCATTAAATTTGAAATTGCAGGTCGAAGGAATTTGAGATAACGCCTCAAAATTTAGTTGATAAACTGTCTATATCTCTTTATAATTTAATGTAGTGTTTTTTGTTTATGCAGTACGGTTATTTTATTTAAATTACACAAATCTTAGTTGTTTGGTAGAATGGGAGGAAAAGATTATGCCTATCACAGAAATTTTGGAACGCAATGCAGAGATGTATGGACAGGAAAAATGCCTGACGGAGATTAATATGGATCTCCAGGAGGAACATCATGTCACTTGGCTGGAGTATGAACTAATTGAAAACAACCCAGCAGGTGAGTACCGCCGGGAAATGACTTGGCGTGTTTTTGACGAAAAAGCCAATAGAATGGCCAATCTGTTGCTGAAAAGAGGTATAAAAAAAGGGGATAAAGTAGCTATTCTTTTAATGAATTGCTTGGAGTGGCTGCCCATTTATTTTGGCATATTAAAAACCGGTGCGATTGCAGTACCATTAAATTTTCGCTACACAGCGGAAGAAATAAAATATTGTTTGGATTTATCAGATACTATTGCCTTGATTTTCGGGCCGGAATTTATCGGCCGGGTGGAATCGATTTATCATCAAATACCTAAAGTAAAGACTCTTTTATTCGCTGGAGAAAATCGTCCTTCTTTTGCGGAAAACTATGACCGACTAACTGCCAATTGTTCCTCTGAAGCCCCGGAGATTAAACTGACAGACGAAGATGATGCCGCAATTTATTTCTCATCAGGTACGACAGGATTTCCCAAAGCAATTTTACATACCCATCGTAGTCTGGTGTCGGCATGTGAAACAGAACTTAACCACCACTGTCAAAACCGAGGAGATAATTTTTTATGCATTCCGCCGCTTTACCATACCGGTGCGAAAATGCATTGGTTTGGTAGTTTGCTGTCGGGGAGTAAAGCTGTATTGCTGCGTGGTGTCAAGCCGGAATGGATCCTTAAAACAGTCTCTGAAGAAAAGATTACCATTGTCTGGCTTTTAGTTCCCTGGGCTCAAGATATTCTTGATGCCATTGAAAGAGGAGATGTGAAGCTGGAAGATTATGAGCTCTCTCAGTGGAGACTGATGCATATTGGTGCCCAACCAGTTCCGCCTAGCTTAATTCATCGTTGGAAAAAGTATTTCCCCAATCATCTTTATGATACAAACTATGGTCTCAGTGAATCTATCGGCCCCGGATGTGTCCACTTAGGTACTGAGAATATTCATAAAGTGGGAGCCATTGGTATACCGGGTTACAATTGGGAAGTCAAGATTGCCGGTGAGAACGGGTGCCCTGTACCTCAGGGAGAGGTGGGAGAATTGGTTGTCAAGGGACCGGGTGTAATGAAATGCTACTACAAAGATCCGGAAGCGACTCAGGCAGTACTCAAGGATGGCTGGTTATTTACCGGGGATATGGCTCGAATGGATGAAGACGGCTTTATATATTTGGTTGACCGGAAAAAAGATGTGATTATCAGCGGTGGGGAGAATATCTATCCGGTCCAAATAGAAGATTTCCTTCGGGCACATGATGCCATTAAGGATGTGGCGGTTATTGGACTACCGGATAATCGCTTGGGAGAAATAGCGGCTGCCATTATAGAATTAAAGCCGGGCTGCCGGTGTACTGAAGAAGAAATTAGGACGTTCTGTACGCCAATGCCCCGTTATAAAAGGCCGCGTAAAATTATTTTTGATCAGGTGCCGCGTAATCCTACCGGCAAAATTGAAAAACCTCGCTTAAGAGAAAAATACGGTGCCAAAAGTTTAGTGGCGGCGCAAACAAAGCAATAAAAATGAATATTAAGTAGATATGATTTAGTAAAAGGGCTGTTGCAAAACGAATGAATAGCGTGAGCAGCAGTCCCTTTTATTAGCTTTTTGCTTTTGAGATTGATGATTCGATCTTGCCGGAAATTATGTGCCAAAGGATTTACTTGTCATGGCTGATAAAAGCCTTGTATCAGGTAAAAGCTAATGGCAAAAATCAAGTAATATTTATTTCGCATAAAGTATTACTAAATGAAGATTCGTTCTCTTGATTATCGAAGGAGGAGTCCTGAAAATTGGCTAAAGTAATTATTAAGGATTGCCCGGATTATCAACTTGATTTATTGAAAAAGCAAATTAAATCAGGAATAGAGCTTCTTGGCGGCTGGGACAAGTTTGTTTCGGTCGGGATGAATGTCCTGCTGAAGGTAAATTTAATTGGCCCGAAAACCCCTGATACAGCGGCTATAACCCATCCGGAGTTTGTGCGGGCTCTGACCCAAATTTTAAAGGAGCGGGGTTGTACCGTCTGGATCGGGGACAGTTCCGGGGGAGCTATTGCCGGAATTGCTCCTACTGCTCGAGGCCTGGTAGTTTCCGGCCTGGAAAAGGTTGCTCATGAAGAAGGGGCAGTTATTAAGAATTTTGATCGGGAAGGTGTCATTGAAGTCACATCTTCCAGCGGCTATTTAGATAAAATGTATTTAGCAAAGCCGATGTTTGAGGCTGATTTTGTGATTAACCTGCCCAAGCTAAAGACTCATTCCGCAGGCATATATACCGGTGCTTTTAAAAATTTATTTGGATGTATACCCGGGCTTAGAAAAGCTGAGTATCACCGCTTAGCACCAAACTCCAAAGAATTGGGATTGATGATTGCCGATATTCACCGGAATGTCAGAGTTGGGCTGCATATTATGGATGCTGTCACAGCTATGCAAGGAGAAGGACCGACGGCAGGCGAAGTATATCATGCGGGTAAACTTCTTTTCAGTACCGATCCCCTAGCACTTGATGTGGTAGCATCGGCGATGTTAGGAATGAAGATTGAGGAAGTTCCAATGTTAATGAGTGCCAAGGAAAAGGAAATGGGGGAGTTTGCTTTGGACAAGATTGAAATTTCCGGTGATTATCATTCACCGCCTAATCTTCCTGGCTTTAAGCTGCCGAAGAAGTTTAGAAGTACCAAGCAAGGCAATAATAAATTTTTAGTTAGATTGATTGATTTCTTGAAAACCAGGCCAAGAGTCAACCCCAAATTATGCAAGAGTTGCAATATGTGTGTGGAAAGCTGCCCGGTGCAAGCGATCAATAAAAAAGATAAAAAAATTGACTATAACTCTTGTATAGAGTGCATGTGCTGTCATGAACTTTGTATGTATAAAGCTGTTGAACTAAGAAAAGACAATCCTTTGGCGGATGCCGTTACCCGTCTATTATACGTTTTTTCACGTTCTCACTATTCATAAGTAATGGGAGTGTTTAAGATAAAGCATTTTTTAAAACAAAAAAGGATCCTGGGACAAGTACGAAAAGCAATTCAAGATTACAATATGATTGATGAGGGAGACCGGATAGCTGTAGGTGTGTCCGGAAAGGACAGTATCACATTATTGATTGCTTTAATACAAATCCGAGAATTTTTTGATAAAAAGTTTTCGTTGGAAGCTGTTACTTTAACATTGGGTATTGGTGATTATGATCTTACCTATGTCAAGGATCTCTGTAAAGAATTTGATATTAATTATACAGTTGAAGAAACCTTAATCGGCAAAATTGTTTTTGAAGCAAGACAGGATAGTCTAAGACCATTTTTATCGGTCTTAGACTTTTGTGTATCATGAGCGAGCCTCATTTTAAAAAGTTCTTAAATTTTTTTAAAAACCTGTTGACCTTAACGTTACGTAAAGGTTTATAGTTGTTATGTCGGGAGGTGAGAGCGTGGAGTATACAATACGGAAGTTAGGGCAGTTGGCAGGTATTAGCACCAGAACGCTTCGGTATTACGATGAAATAGGAATTCTTAAACCGGCAAGAATTAATTCCTCAGGGTATCGCATCTATGGTCAAAATGAAGTCGATCGACTACAGCAAATTCTTTTTTATAGAGAGCTGGGGGTGAGTTTAGAAAGTATAAAAGAAATAATCTCTGCTTCATCTTTTGACAGAGCAAGAGCGTTAAAAGAACACCGGAAAAGGCTTCTCGAAAAAAGAAAACAATTGGATTTGCTAATTGAAAATGTGGAGAAAACTATAGATTCAACAGAGGGGAAGATTAAAATGACAGATAAAGAAAAGTTTGAAGGG
>JBMNTN010000046.1:0-15736 GCA_050945755.1 Bacillota bacterium
AGCCACCTGTGTCAAGAAAGAATTAAAGAATAATAATCCAAAATAAATTTTCAAGATAACGGAGGTATGCAAAATGGAATGTGTTGAAAAATTAGTCCAGGCCGTCATGGAAGGTGACGATGATGTTGCTGCAGAGGTTGCCCAAGAAGTAGTAGAAAAAGTGGAAGACCTACAGCCGGTAGTGGCCAAATTGACAGAAGCCATGCGAGAACTGGGAAAGAAATTTGAGACATTTGAAATTTTTCTGCCGGAAATGATGTGCTCTTCCGATGCCATGACAGCGGCGATGGATGTATTTGGGCCGAAGCTGGGGGCAAGCGGGGCCGGCAAGAAAAAAGGTGTTGTGGTAATCGGCGGTGCTCCCGGAGATATGCACGAAATCGGCAAGAATATTGTATCTACCGTGCTCCGGTCTGACGGCTATGAAGTAGCCGATTTAGGGCGTGATGTGGCAGTCCTTGATTTTGTCAAGAAAGCTCAGGAATTAAATGCTGATATTATTGCTGTTTCCGCATTAATGACCACAACCATGCCGGGCGCAAAGGAAGTAATCCGGATCCTCGTTGAGCAAGGATTGAGAGAGAAATATAAAGTGATTGTCGGTGGTGCGCCCACCAACGGGAAGTGGGCTCAGGAAATCGGAGCAGACGGCTGGGCGGAGAATTCTACCGATGCTGTGACATTATGCAATAATTTAATGGGGGTAGAATAGAAATGGCATACAGACTGTGGGAAATGATGGAGAGGGCAACTACCGGCCCTTTTATGGAAGAAAAGAAATTTATCACAAAACTGATGATTCCCAAGATGCGGGAAGTAATCAAAAAATATGAAATCAAATATGATCCCAAGAACCCTGTTCCGGCTGATGACAGTTTGGCGGACAGAGTATGGCAGGCGGCAGTGGATTTCTTTTTGGAAGTAGGGACATATAACCAGAATACCCACCGGGTGATGAAGTTTACGGAAGCAGAACTGAAAGAAGCTTTATTTGCCGCACCGGATCAATATCTTGTCGGAGCCAATCAGGATCAGCGCGTGTTTGGACATAGAGATGTGGAAGATAGAAAGCGGCCCTTTATCATTATGAGCCCGGATATTACTTATGATGAGGAATACTTTCTTTCGGCGTGCATTGCTTATTTAAAAGAACCCTTATTAGATGGGATTTGTTCGCCGCTATTAGGTAAGTTTATGGGAATGGACTTGATTTCTCATCATCCCATCGAACTTGGTGGCTGTTTGCATCATGCCATGGAATTAAGGGAAGCAGCACGGCTGGTGGGAAGACCGGATGTGTTTTTTGTTGCCGTCGGTACGGCGGAATCAGACATGGCCCAGATTGCGGTGAGCAACAAAGAGTGGGGCGTGAGACCCGGGGATGGCCGATTGGTGGGTTCCATTACGGAAATGATGACTAACAATGCCATGCTCAATAAAGCCACTCATTACCAGCAGTTTGGCTGCCTTTCCGGATGCTTGAGCGGTGCAATTTACGGGGGCTATGCCGGTGGTGCCGAAGGAACGGCGATTATGCAGACAGCATACCATCTACAGGGACTGATGGTTTACCAAGCACAATTCCAACAGAACTTCCCCTTCCATTTACAGTATGGGTCGAATACAGGGAGAGAGATGCTCTGGGTGACAAGTGTCTTTTCTCAGGCAGTAGCACGAAACAGCCACTTGGTGCAGGATTCCAACGGATTTGCTAATGCCGGACCGGGAACTGATATGCTGTTTTATGAAGGTGTTGCTCATGCCATTGCCAGTGTGGTATCGGGCAACAACCTGTGGACCTTGGCACCTTGTAGAAATAAGGTGCACAATCATGGGACTCCGCTGGAAGCTCGGATGGCGGCAGAGGCTGCCCATGCTGTTGTGGCCCAGGGTATGACCAGAGCGGAAGCTAATGAAGTTGTTAATCAGCTTTTGGCAAAATATGAAGATATGATTCCCACGGACAATTATGGGAAGCCTTATCATGAGGTATATGATGTCCAAAAGGCTGTGCCTACTCAAGAGTATCTGGATCAGTTCAACCGGGTGAAAGAGGAAATTGCCAAGATGGGTGTTAATTTTCTCTGGTAGGTGAACAATTTTATAAAGGAATACTTAAATAAATTAAGCATGATTTTAAGAAGCAGGTTTTTCACCGGTTATTATCGGCGAAAGACCTGTTTTTTTTAAAGAACTACAAAAAAGGTGATAAATAAGGGAAAAAAGCTCGTAATTTGAATGTAAAAAATTTACAACTATTATAAAAACTAGAAGGAAACTATGTGGAGACAGAGAATAACTTGCTAAGCCCATTAGGGGTGGTGATGCAGAGAAAGTGGAAAGCAGAAAGCAGAAAGTATAAAGAGGAGGGCTTGCACCACAGCTAACCGAGGTGTTTTGGTCCTTTTTGCATTATTTGGCTTTTGCTGAGGTGCCTTAGTTTGCTGCCGAGTGCTAATAGAAAGGAGGGTGAAAATTGAAAAAGAAGACCCTGGTATTAGGGGTAATTGGAGCGGATGTGCATGCCGTAGGGAATAAAATACTGGACCATGCCTTGACTTTAGCCGGGTTTCATATAGTAAATATCGGGGTGATGGTTTCTCAGGAGGATTTTATCAATGCTGCGGTGGAAACGGCAGCAGACGCAATTTTAGTATCTTCATTATATGGCCATGGAGAAATTGACTGCCGGGGGCTGCGGGAGAAATGTGATGAAGCAGGTTTGGAACATGTGCGCCTATATGTGGGAGGAAATTTAGTGGTGGGTAAAACTTCGTTTGAGGATGTGGAGGAAAAATTTAAGAAGATGGGATTTTGGCGGGTTTACCCGCCCGGAACTTTGCCGGAGACGGCAGTGGCTGATTTAAAAAAGGACTTGGGAGTGGACGAATAAAATGCAGGCTGTGTTGTTGATTGATTTTGGGAGTACGTTCACTAAAGTCACCGTTGTGGATTTAGACAGCGAATCGGTCTTAGGAACGGGACGGGCGTTTACTACTGTTCGAACCGACATAAATGAGGGGTTGAAAGAGGCTTTAGAGAATCTGAAGAAAACGGTGGGAACCATTGATTTTCAGCATCGGTACGCCTGCAGCAGTGCTGCGGGAGGATTGAAAATGATTGCGGTCGGCCTGGTCCCTGAGTTAACCGCTGAAGCGGCAAAAAGAGCTGCTTTAAGTGCCGGAGCCAAAGTGATGAAGGTTTACTCCTATGAATTAAGCAGCGCAGAAGCAGAAGAAATTTGCTTTCTCTCTCCAGACATCCTGTTATTGACCGGGGGAACTGACGGAGGAAACCAGAAGGTAATTCTTCACAATGCCCGGTTAATTGCCGGGGTTGCCGGAGAGTTTCCGGTAATTGTCGCAGGCAATAAATCTATATCTGAAGATGTTGCCGCTATTCTTTGCGCAGCCGGTAAAGATGTAAGGGTTTGCGAAAATGTTATGCCGTCATTTAATGTGTTAAATATTGAACCTGCTCGGGACGTGATTAGAAACCTGTTTCTGGAAAGAATTATTCGAGCAAAAGGTTTAAGCAAAATAAAAAGCATTATTGAAGGGATTATCATGCCAACACCTTCGGCAGTGCTGGAAGCAGCCCATTGTTTGGCAGTAGGAACGGAAGAAGAGGAAGGGTTAGGAGAGCTTTTAGTTGTGGATGTAGGAGGAGCGACCACTGATGTTCATTCCATTGCTCACGGCCTCCCAACCAAGACCGGGGTAATGTTAAAGGGGCTGCCGGAACCTTATATTAAAAGAACTGTGGAAGGAGACTTAGGTGTACGCTGGAGTGTTCTTTCTCTTCTTGAGGCGGGGGAGAGGGAGTGGGTTACAAAACAAGCAGGTTTAACAATGGAGGAGATAGCTGAGTACACAAATAAGATTGCCCAAAACCCGGAACTGCTTCCCAAACAGGATGAAAAGGTAGGCTTAATTGATCATGGTTTAGCCTCACTGGCGGTAAAAATTGCAGTTAAAAGGCATACCGGTACTATCGAAAATATTTATACTCCTTTTGGAGCAGCTTACCTGCAAAAAGGAAAAGATTTAAGTGATATCCAGGCGGTAATTGGCACCGGAGGGCCCCTGATATATGGTATGAGGCGGCGGGATGCGTTAGCTCAGGCACTGTATGATGAGACAGAACCAACTTCATTAAGGCCATACCGTCCTGCTTTAATGGTGGATAGGCTTTATATTATGTCAGCAATGGGGCTTTTAGCAGAAAGGCACCCGACAACTGCACTTCGGATTATGAAAAAGGAATTGGAAGTCTTGAAATAGGAGGGCGGTTTTTCATGGAAGTCACAAATAAAAAAATCTCTGAAGACCTATTCCGGGAGATTCAAAAAGAAGTTTTAGAGCAATGGCCAACCGGAAAGGAAACCAATTTCCTCGAAGCAGTGGAGTACCACAAAAAGATTCCCGTTCCAAAAGTCTTTGCCCAGAAGTTGACGAAAGCAAAAAAAAGCGGTCAAATCCTGATTCAACCCCGAGCGGGAGTTGCCCTCGTTAACGAACATATTCGGCTGCTTAAGTATTTGGAAAAAGAAGGGGAAGCAGATCTTTTGCCTACTACTATCGATAGCTATACTAGGCAGAATAGGTATGAAGAGGCTGAAAACGGCATCAAAGAAAGCTTGAGTGCCGGCAGATCACTTTTAAATGGATTTCCTGCAGTCAACCATGGAATCGAAATGTGCCGTTTTGTAAATGAGTCAATATCTGTCCCCATTCAGGTCCGGCATGGTACCCCGGATGCCAGGCTCCTTGCGGAGATATCTCTGGCGGGGGGGTTTACCGCCTTTGAGGGAGGGGGAATTTCTTATAATATTCCCTACGCCAAAAATGTTCCTCTGGAAAAAACCATTTTTGATTGGCAGTATGTAGATCGGCTGGTAGGAATGTATGAGGAAGCCGGAATCTCTATTAACAGAGAACCTTTCGGTCCTCTTACCGGTACATTGGTCCCTCCTTGTATTTCTCATTCGGTAGCCATTATAGAAAGCCTCTTAGCAGCGGAACAGGGAGTAAAAAATATTACTGTCGGCTATGGCCAGTTGGGTAATTTAATCCAAGATGTAGCGGCTATCCGCACTCTGGAGCAACTGACGGAAGAATATCTAAAAAAACGGGGGTACGATGATGTCATCGTGACAACTGTACTGCATCAATGGATGGGAGGTTTCCCGCAGGATGAAGCAAAAGCATATGCCGTTATCTCTTGGGGGTCAGCGGTTGCTGTGTTATCCGGGGCTACCAAAGTAATTGTGAAAAGCCCTCATGAGGCATTTGGAGTGCCTACCAAAGAAGCTAATGCCCAGGGTCTGAAAACCACAAAACAATTAATTTCCATGCTAAAGGATCAACGTCTACCCCAAATCAGGGAATTGGAAGAAGAAATGAATATTATTGCGGCTGAGACCAGGTGTATTTTAGATAGAACCATAGAACTTGGCAATGGAGATGTTGCCCAAGGAGTGATTCGGGCTTTTCAAGCCGGAGTAATTGATGTTCCTTTTGCACCCAGCGGGTATACATTGGGAAAAATCCTGCCTGCCCGTGATAATAACGGCGCCGTGCGCATGCTGGACTGCGGTAATTTGCCTATTTCAAAGGAACTGGTTGATTTTAACCGGGAGAAAATTTCTGAGAGAGCTCGTTGGGAAAAACGCCAGGCCAGTTTTCAAATGGTTATTGATGATATTTATGCCATATCTAAGGGCCGTTTAGTCGGAAGGCCAAAATAAGGAGGCAGGCGAATGAAAATTGTCGGATTGACCTGTGCCAGGGGATTGACCGGATTCTTTTTTGATGATCAAAGAGCAATCAAAAAAGGTGCGGTGGCAGACGGAGCAGTATACCGGGGATGCCCGATAACACCGGGGTTTCAATCAGTAAGGCAACCTGGAGAAGCAATTTCCGTGCTGCTTTTACTGGAGGATGGGCAGGTGGCCTATGGGGACTGTGCGGCAGTTCAGTACTCAGGGGCTGGGGGCAGGGATCCTTTGTTTCTATCAGCAGAATTTATACCCTTTATTGAAAGGGAAATAAAGCCGCTTCTGGTTGGGCGGGAACTGTCTTCTTTCCGTGAGACGGCCAAGGAAATTGATAATCTGGAGGATGAGAAGGGGCAGCGCATCCATACTGCTCTTCGTTACGGTATTACCCAAGCTGTTTTGGACGGGGTGGCTAAAAGCAGGAAAATGCTGATGGCGGAGGTAGTGGCTGATGAGTATCAGACAGAGGTTTCGGATAAAGAAATCCCCATATTTGTCCAATCAGGAGATGAGAGATATTCCAATGCCGATAAAATGATGCTTAAGCGGGCTCCGGTTCTTCCCCATGGGCTTATTAATAACGTCCCCACAAAATTAGGTGAAAGAGGAGAAAAACTTCTTGAATATCTGTCCTGGCTTGTTAAAAGAATTCGCATGCTGGTCCCTGACCAGGAGTATCAACCGGTACTGCATATTGATGTGTACGGGACGCTTGGATTAGCATTTAACAATAATTGGGAAAAGATAATCTGCTATTTTAGGGAATTGGAAAAGATATCTCACCCGTTCAAACTGCGCATTGAAGGTCCTGTCGATATGGAGGACAGAGAAAGGCAGGTGACGGCGTTAAGAGAGTTGACTGAACTGGTCAATGAGAACGGCATACAGGTAGAGATTGTGGCAGATGAGTGGTGTAACACCCTCGCTGATATTAAGTATTTTGCCGATCACAGGGCGGGTCATATGGTGCAGATTAAAACG
Organism: Bacillota bacterium; assembly: GCA_050945755.1. GTDB lineage: Bacteria > Bacillota > Dehalobacteriia > Dehalobacteriales > Dehalobacteriaceae > JAQVXR01. The sequence goes on from JBMNTN010000046.1 coordinate 6,761, forward strand.
CCGGATCTGGGCGGCATTCACAATGTAGTTGAGGCAACTCTTTACTGCAAGGAAAAGGGAATAGGAACCTACCAGGGAGGAACCTGTAACGAAACAGACCGTTCGGCTCAGGTATGTGTCCATCTTGCGATGGCTGCTCAACCTGACCAAATGTTAGCTAAACCTGGGATGGGTGTAGACGAAGGCTTGATGATAGTTTACAACGAGATGCAGCGAATCCTGGCACTGAGGAAAGGTAAAAAATAGGCTAAGGAGGAGTTCCGATGGAAGAATTGCGTGTGTTATCTCCCACCGCCATTTTAGGGTATGGTTTCCCCCTTTCTTCCTTTCAAGAAGGAATGAAAAGGCATCCTCATGTGATAGCAGTTGATGCCGGGTCAACTGATCCCGGGCCGTATTACTTGGGGGCTGGGGTGGCTTTTACCGACCGTAATGCGGTAAAACGTGACCTAGAAATCATGATTACAGCAGCTTTGGAAGAAGGAATTCCTGTATTAATTGGTACGGCAGGGGGGAGCGGCGCTGCGCCCCACCTGGAATGGAATGTGGACATTATCCGAGAAATTGCCCGGGAAAAGAACCTGAAGTTTAAAATGGCGGTAATCTCCGGTGAGATTTCCAAAGAACTGGTGCTGCAAAAAATGGCGGAAGGCAAGCTTAGTCCCCTTCATCCTGCCCCGGAATTGACCCGGGATGAACTGGAGCAGGCGGTATGTATTGTTGGTCAGATGGGGATAGAACCTTTTATCAAGGCATTAGAGGCGGAGGCTCAGGTAATTGTTGCCGGCAGGGCATATGATCCGGTTGTCTTTGCCGCTCTTGCTGTTAAGAGGGGTTACGATTACGGATTGGCAATCCACATGGGAAAAATTTTGGAATGTGCCAGCATTGCCGCTACTCCGGGAAGCGGGAGTGATTGTATGTTTGGCACACTGGGGGACGGGTATTTCCTTGTTGAGCCCCTTAATCCGATGCGGAAAGCCACTACCCTGTCCGTTGCCGCCCATACCCTCTATGAAAAGACCAATCCTTATATTCTTCCCGGTCCCGGAGGAGTATTAGATTTAACCGAGACGAGGTTTGAGCAGTTGACCGACCGGGTGGTGAAAGTGACAGGGAGCAAGTTTATTCCCGGTGAAAAGTATACCATCAAGCTGGAAGGGGTTAAAAAAATCGGCTGCCGAACCATATCTATTGCCGGTGTACGGGATCCTGTAATGATCGGTCAGATTGATGAGGTTATCCGCGGGGTAAAAGAAAGGGTGGAGGACAACTTTAAAGCGGCCGGATGGGATTATTATTTAGACTTCAAAGTTTATGGTAGAGATGGGGTAATGAGGACGCTGGAACCGGAACAGAAAATAAAAGGGCATGAAATCGGCATAGTCATTGAAGCAGTAGCGCCGGATCAGGCTACGGCAAATACTATTTGCAGTTTTGCCCGCTCAACGATGCTCCATTACGGCTACCCGGGACGAATTGCCACAGCCGGGAATCTGGCATTTCCCTATTCACCTTCCGATTTAAAAGCCGGTGAAGTATATACATTTAATATATATCATTTAATTGAAGTGGATGATCCGGCAGAGCTGTTTCCTGTCCAAACAGAAATAGTGATGGGAGGGTAAAAAGCGTGAAAACTAAGCTGGTGGATATTGCTGATGTCATCAGAAGTAAGAATTCCGGGCCCTTTGAACTTACCCTTGATATTATCTTTAAAGACTGGGACATTTTTGAAAAAGTATGCCAAGCCGGAATAATTAACAAGCAGATGGTAGCAGATCTCTACTGTATTCCGGTGGAAAATGTCATAAACGTGGTCGAGTTCAAACCTGCGAAAGCCATTAAAGCCACTTTGGTCCGCCCCATTGCCTCCGGGGAACTGGGAGAAACAGATGTTTACGGGGCCCAGCAGCATGCTCCGTTGTTAGGATTGGAGTTTGACCTATAGGGAGTGATACTATGCATAACCTGGATTCATGGCATGAACTATTAATGTATGCAGTTTATTTTGCTCCTAGGGGGAAAAAGCGTCTCTTAAATTTAGGGCATCAGATTTCCCAGCGGCATTTAAGTCCTCTGGATAAATTAATTGGGGTAATTGGCGATGCCGGGGCGGGAAAATCTCTTTTGATTCGGGGAATGTTTCCTGGAATGGAGCTGGCAAATGATGATGAAGGTGTAAGCGTCCGTCCGTTGCCTTTATTAAAAAGTGCCGATCGGGGTTTTTTTGCCAGCCATACTTATCACCTGGATGTGCGCTTTGAATTGGCTTTTACCCAAGTGTATCAATTGGTTGACGGTGTAAAACAAGCCCTGGATAATGGAAAGCGGGTTGTCATTGAACACTTTGATCTTTTATATCCTTTATTACAGTTAAATGCGGAAATTTTAATTGGGATTGGAGAAGAAGTAATTGTCACCAGGCCAAGCATCTTTGGCCCTAAACCGGAGGATATTGCTGATATTGTTTTTAAATCCATCAAGTACCGTAAAATGGCGCACACCGCTGAGGACTTAACTTGTAAAGTCTTGCAGCAGGACTTTGGTGTCGATAATCTATTTATACATGGGGATGTAAAACATGGTTTTGTTTTGGAGTTCCCCCATAAGCCGGATATTAATATTGAAACTGTTGAGGAAAGGGTCATGAAATATATTTACGATGAAGTAGATATCAGTTTCTTAGATGAAAACCATATCCGGATCGGTGAATCGGAAAGCTATTTTTGTACCGGTCCGCGAATTCATGTCAAAAACGCCGGAGAATTGGAAAACTTTCAACTGATCAAAGAATTCAGGTATGATCCTATTTCCAAGCGATATGCTCTGGTGGGATTGGTGGGCGATGAACGGGCGGCAGATTTAAACGATTTAAATAAATTAAGTGTCTAAGAAACAGAATGCGGCGAAAAATTCATAAAGGTTTTTATCATATTTAGAAAAATTCACTGCCAAAATTTATTTGGCAGTGAATTTTTTTTGCCGTGCGTGGAGCGTAAGAAATCTAATCATGACATAAATATTGGAGTTAATATAAAGGAGAAAAACGCATTGTGACGAAATTAAATACAATAAAGCAAAAATAATCAGATAAGCACATCAATTGTCAAAAGGAGTAGAGGGAATGAAAGCTTATTACGGAAGGTTGCTGCGTGTTAACCTTACGGAAATGACGAGTAAAGTTGAAAAAATACCTGAGAAGGTTTTTCGGAAATATTTAGGGGGCAAAGGCTTAGGTTCTTATCTTCTTCTGGAAAATGTGGCACCAGGGATTGAACCGTTGGGTCCGGAAAATAAGCTGATCTTTACTACCGGTTTGGCTTCCGGGACAAGCATGGTTGGCTCCAGCCGCTATGGGATCTATACGAAATCACCGGCAACCGGCCTTTATTCCGAATCATATTCCGGAGGGAAAGTGGCCGGACAAATTCACGCCACCGGGTATGATGCCGTGATTATTGAGGGTGTGGCCAAGGCTCCGGTATTTCTGGAAATCAGTGATGAGCAGATTAAATTCCATGATGCCCTTCACCTTTGGGGAAGAAACACTTATGAAACGGAAGATGCTGTTTTAGCAGCAGTGAACGTACCTGGAGCCCAGGCAGCGGTAATTGGACCGGCAGGTGAGCGCTTGGTCACATTCGCTTGCGTTGAGAACAATTACTGGAGATCTGCCGGACGGACCGGAGTTGGCGCCGTGATGGGGTCCAAAAAATTAAAAGCAGTGGTTTTTCATGGGAAACAGAAAGTGGAGATTGCCCATCCCGAATTGTTAAAAGAGTTGATCCGTGAATTGGTGGCAAAAGGGAAAAATAATCCCGGAGTAAAAGGTTATCAAAAATACGGAACTGCAGCGGGGGTTGCGAGCAACAATAATGCGAAGACATTTCCTACGCGGTACTGGTCGGAAGGTTCTTTTGAAAAATGGGAAAATATCAGCGGCGATGTACTGCTTGAAAATTTCCAGGTGAAGAATACTCCTTGTCCTAAATGTTTCTTAGCTTGTGCCAAAAAGGTGACGGTTAAAGAGGGTCCTCATCAAGGACTGACGATTGAAGGGCCGGAATATGAAACGCTCTATGTTTTTGGTGGTTTGTGCTGTATAGACCGTTTAGATAAAATAATTTATTTTAATGATATTTGTGATCGTCTGGGCATGGATACGATGAGTGCCGGAAACTTAGTCGGCTTGGTGATGGAGGCTAATGCCCGAGGTCGGGAGATTCCCATTAAATTGACATATGGTGATGCGGAAGGAATCGGAAAACTATTGGAAGATATGGCTTATTGCCGTGGTCCGGCCGCGACTTTGGCACAAGGGATCAAGGAAGTGTCCCGGGAATGGGGACTGGAGGATTTAGCCATTCATTGCAAAGGGTTGGAACCATCCGGTTACGACCCGCGTCGGTTGAAGGGCATGGGACTGGCCTATGCCACATCAACTCGCGGAGCATGTCATTTGCGCGCTACCATCTATAAGGCTGAACTGTCGGGAATCATAGACAGAAATCAGATTGAAGGAAAAGCGGAAGTATTCATTGATTGGGAGAACCGGTTAACTATTTTTAATACGGGAATCCTCTGTGTGTTTTTCCGTGATCTTATTCAATGGCCTGAATTACAAAGGTTGATTAAAGCGGTAACCGGTTGGGAATTTACCAAAGAAGAATTATATGTAATTGCCAACCGAATTGTCACGGCCACAAGAATTTTTAATGCCCGAGAAGGGGCAAAAAAGAGTGATGACATCTTACCGCCCCGGTTTTATCAGGAGTCGATTAACGATGGAGAGGATTGCATCACCGCTGAAGAATTAAAGTATATGGTGGATGATTACTATTCTCTGCGCGGTTGGGATGACGACGGCTTTCCTAAAACGGTTGAGAAGGTGCCATTGTAATCACAAAAAGACAGGTTATTAAGGCGGTACATAAGGCGATGATACAGAAAAAATATAATTTGATATTTGTCGGGTTTTTAAATGAATATACGAAAATGGAAACAAACCATTTTAATTTAAAACAGGGTGAAACAATCAGAGATATTCTCGCCGGTAAAAATGTCCCGGAACAAACTGTGGGCTATGTTACAGCAAATAATGATATTGTATCTTTAGACTATCAGATAAAGGACGGGGATACAATAAAAGTATATCCGCTGGTGATCGGTGGTTGACTCCCTCCTTTATTAAATGCCGGCTGATGTGGTATGATATATTGCATAATACCCAATAATATCCTTCTCAACGAATATACAAGGAAATAAAGGAGTGTTCCTGAGGATGTCTGATTATTGTATCAGGGCTACGGCGGCTGATGGACAGTTACGCTGCTGGGCGGCATCAACAACTGATTTATGCGAAGAAGCAAGAAAGCGTCATGACACTTATCCTACCGCTACCGCTGCTTTGGGAAGAGTTTTAACAGCCGGCGTGATGATGGGCTTGAATTTAAAAGGAGAAGATTTATTGACTATTCGGGTAAATGGGGATGGCCCCCTGGGCAGCATCGTGGTTACCGCTAACGCCCGGGGAACGGTTCGGGGATATGTGCAGAACCCTCATACCCATTTACCGAGTAAAGCTCCGGGAAAACTGGATGTGGGAGGAGCCGTGGGGAAAAACGGCTTACTATATGTCACCAAGGACCTTGGGTTAAAGGAACCCTACACGGGAAGCAGCCCCTTGGTGTCTGGGGAGATTGCAGAAGATTTAACCCGATACTTTGCCGAGTCGGAGCAGACACCTTCTGCTGTTGCCCTTGGTGTTCTGGTGGAAACCGATAATTCTGTGAGGGCCGGCGGTGGTTACATGGTCCAACTGATGCCCGGGGCTACCGACGAGGTTGTCTCTTTGCTTGAGGAAAATATTGGGAGTGTTCCTCCCGTGAGCCAAATGATTGCGGTAGGGCTGACGCCGGAAGAGGTGGCCGCACGTGTACTTAAGGGCATGGATTTTTCCGTTTTAGATAAAAGCAAAGTAGAATTTCAATGTAATTGTTCCCGGGAGCGGTTAGAGTGGGTGCTCAAAGGAATCGGGAAAGATGATCTGGCGTCCCTTATGGAGCAGGGGGAAGCGGAGATAACATGTCACTTTTGCAATGAAAAATATCATTTCTCAAAAGAAGATCTAGAGAGAATCGTGAAGGAAGTTAAGAAAGATAAGAAGGAATAAGCGGGGTTCATCCGGCATTAAACAAAATAAGAGATTTTTGCCGCGGGGAACAGATTTTGAATTTCTGTAAAAAAGAATTCTTTTAATGCCTTGTAAGTGTCTTCCGGATAGATATATTTTATGTAGCCAAATTGTCCATATTTAATGCGGCGTTCTTCTTCACTCATCGGGAGGTTGGTTTCCGGGAAGAGTGCTAAAATGTTTTCCTTAGCCCTTTTCGTATAACGGTGGGTGATCAGCTCAAACGAAAGATCTTGGAGAGCGGCCGGATCCAGCTGATTTTTTAATTCAATCAGCAGGGTGCGGTACTCTTTTTGCCATTCACTGTGTGCCATGATTGGAGCAATGATAAATCCCAGCGGGTAATGAGCCCGGGATACTTTGGATGCGGCTTCAATCCGTTCCGGTAGCGTTGGGGTCCCGTGTTCAAATGAGGAAATCACATAATCGCTGTTCAGGCTAAAGCGGAAACGGGTGTGGCCGTTATGGGGCAGTTCCAAGAGAGATTCTACGTTGGTAAACTTTGTGACAAAGCGAAACCGGCCGTATTCTTGCCTGCTAAAAAATTCGATAGTTTTTGCCAGCGCACCGCTGTATGGTTCCACCGGCAGCGGATCGGAAGTAGCCGCTCCTTCAAAAAGGGTAATTTCAGGAATCCTTTCTTTTATATAGTCGGCTGTTTGCTGCAAGATTTCTTCTTGATTGACATAGAGACGGAGATAAGGCTTTTTTCCTAAAGTAGTCTGGAGGTAGCAGTACTCACATTTCCCCGGACAGCTGGTAGTTATGGGCAACTGGTAGTGAGCGGAAGGCTTGCACTTTTCAAATTTTAATGTTTTTCGCACTCCGACAACAAGAGTTGATTTTGCTTCAACCCATGCTTGGCGGGGCGTCTTTCCGGGGATCCCGGTGACCCTGTTATGAGATTTAATTTTTTCCACAGGGATATTCATGCTGCGGAAACGTTCCCATAAATCTCTGCCAAGAGGGTATTCTAAAGATTGCAGTTCAAAGAAAACGCGTTTGGGAATAAAGGGTTTCATGTTTTCACCTCATAGGGTTAAGGCACGCTAATAACTCTGTTTATGTAATTTATTGTTGTCATAAAGAAAAAATATAAAACAAAAAGCCTGGTACCATTTTATGGGAAGTGAACTTACTGCTAACACCGTTTTTTATAGTATCATAAAGTAAGTGCAACTAAGGGTTCCCCTTTCTTGCCAAGCCCTCATTATAAAAGACAGTGATTGGAAAAAGGTACAAACAGAAAGCGCCGGACAGGCGTTTTTTTTGTAACCGGAAAAAGCGGCATGAATATATTGTACTGATAATCATTGAAAGGAGGAACCGGAGTTGAGAGTACATGTTGTACAAAAAGGAGATACCATGTGGCTGATTGCCAAAAAATACGGTATCAGTCTGGAATCTCTGATTGCCGCTAATCCCCAAATTCCGGACCCAAACAGAATTGATGTAGGTATGAAAATTAATATTCCTGGAGGGGTAGACACGGAACCTAAAAGCCAAATGCCAATCAAGAAAATGGAACCACCTTATATCGGGCCTACTTGCCCGCCTGTTAAAAAGGAGGAACATCTGCATGTAAAACCTACTTGTCCTCCAGTAGATAAGCCGGAAGTCGGGTGGCCGAACCATTTAAAGACAATTACCTATATTGTGAAAGCCGGGGATACACTTTTTAAAATTGCCCAAATGTTTGGCATTTCCTTAGAAAAAATAATTAGTGCCAATCCGCAGATTGAAGATCCGGATAAAATTGACATAGGCCAAAAAATATTTGTGCCTAAGGAAAAAGAACAAGGCCAATATTATTGCCCAATGGACGAAGTGAAAGAGCATTGCCCAATGCAAATGCCCCAAGAGTATCATTACTATTACCAGATGCCTGAGGAACATCATTACCATTATATGCAGCCTGAGGAGCACAATTATTTCACAATGCACTGTCCGACGGTAGAATGTCCGACGGTAGAATGCCCGACAACGCAGATGCCGTCTATGCAGATGATGATGTATTACATGCCTATGCCCTATTATATGCCGTACTATATTCCATATTATGTTCCCCAGTATGTTCCTTATAAAATGCCCCAATATGAGATGCCCCAATATGATATGCCAAAATCCAAATGTAAATCTAAATCTAAATGCGATCACGATTGGAATTTATGCCATAGCAGTAGTTAAACCGAAAACTAAAGGAGTTCTTAGGTAAACTAAAATTACGCTCAAAGAAAAACCAGGGTATTTCACCCTGGTTTTTGTGCGTTACTTTTGTGAGGCTAGTGAATTGTTGGAGCCATAGATCTTTCGGCAATTTCAATTGCCTGTCGTACCATCGAACCGCATAGACGGGAAGGTACTGCCCCAAATCCTTCAGTTTGCACGGTATCGGCAAAGCCAAGTTCCCTGGCGATTTCCATTTTTAGTTCTTCGGACATAACACCTCGCCGCCTTGCCATGCAAAAACCTCCCTTAAAGTTTATTACGCACTATCTATAGTTTTTGTTTTGGATTATAATTTATGTTAATAAGTTTTTGGCTAAAAAGGAAAAACAGGTTTTTAAAAGCAAAAGGTAACTGCTCTTGCTACGCGCAAGGACCTTTCTTAAAAGGTTTCTTATTTATTCATACCCGGAAAGGATAAAAAACTAGAAGTTCGGATGTTTTATTCATTTTTCAGGCTCTGATTAAATATATTCTATGGGACAACTTGCAGTATTTTTTTAATATTATGTCTATTGAAATGGACGAAAATACTTGCAGGAATTAGTGATTAC
>JBMNTN010000047.1:0-15247 GCA_050945755.1 Bacillota bacterium
CGCCTCTTTTAGTTTTGCCTCCCCATTGGCTAAAATTCTCTTACTCTCCTCTTCAATTGCTTCGTCCAAAGCGAATTTGTCATATATTACCCTGCTGTTATAGCCAGTCAATGGCTCACGGACATGAAGAAGTTCTACCTCAGCATCGCAATATTTTGCTAGCTGTATAGCATAATCAATTGCTTTTGTTGAATGATCCTGACCTTCGATTGCAAGTAGAATTTTTGTAAACATTCTCCCACTCCCTCGTAATAATATTTTGGTAATATTCCGATAATTCGGCATAAATAGTAAATATCCTTCAATTTTCCTTTATTTTATACGAAAAACAAAAGATCCTCCCAAGCTAAGATGTAAAATCTACACCGGGAGGATTGATTTGTTCTATTTGGATTTAACTTGAGATTTTATAACAACGAATCCTAGCGCGGCAATAGCCTTCTCAACATCTTCAATGGGTATCTTTTCCTCGTCAAAGTCTAATTTTACTTTACTTGAGTTAAACAGCACCTTCACACTATCTTTTTCAACGCCGTTTAAAGATTTTGTTGCGTTTTCAATCTTTTGCGCGCATGACGGGCAAACCAATGTTTCTAATTGTATCGTTGCTTTTTGCATTTTCATCTCTCCTTATCCTAATATCTTAATCTATAACGTAGAAGCCTCATTCCGTTTAAAATTACGACCAATATGCTTGCCTCGTGTGCAAGCATGCCTATCGACATGTTCATCCATTCACTAAAAAATACGCTTGCTAGCAGGAATAACACAACACCTACTGCGATGAAAATATTTTGGCGCATATTATTCGCTGTTGCTTTTGTTAATCCCAGCGCATGGGGTAGGCGGCTGAAATCCGAATTCATCAGGACGACATTCGAAGTTTCTATTGCGACATCAGTACCGCTTCCCATCGCAATTCCAATTTGTGCTAACGCAAGCGAAGGGCTATCATTTACTCCGTCTCCGACAAATGCAACAATGTGACCTTTTGCTATTAGGTCTTCAATATATGCTGATTTATCTTCCGGTAACATATGTCCGTGGGCCTCTGTCAGTCCCAGTTCACGCGCTACCAAATCAACGGTCCCCTGGTTGTCTCCCGATAAAACTACGAGGTTTTTAACGCCTAATCTTTTTAATTTTTTCAGATTTTCTTTTACACCCGGACGAATCTGATCACGGATACCCATTAGCACTTTTAATTCACCGTCTACAGATGTTAAAACAAGTGAGTTTCCGTTCTCTTCAAATCGGGCAATATCTGCCCGGGCTTTTTCAGATATATGAACTTTCTCTCGATCCATTAGCGCAACATTGCCAACCGCAACCCTATGTCCGTTTACATAAGCAACAATTCCGCCTCCCTTTACAACATCTGTTTTTTCAACCGGATATAATGTTGTCACTCCGATGTATTCCACAACGGCATTCGCTAAGGGATGGTCTGATTCATTTTCAACGCTTGCCAGGTAAGCTAATATTTCTGCAGCGTCGTCTATGTAGAATTCCTTGTCGGCTACTTTGGGATTGCCGATTGTCAGTGTACCCGTTTTGTCGAAAACGATTGTATCAACTTTACTAAAATCGCCAATAACTTCGCTGCCTTTTAAGAGAACACCATGCCTTGCCCCGTTACCAATGCCCGCTACGTTTGAAACAGGTACGCCGATAACCAGTGCACCAGGGCACCCAAGAACTAAGATTGTTATGGCCAACTCAATATCCCGTGAGAACAACCATACGATAATGGCGAACGCCAAGACTGCCGGAGTGTAGTATTTGGAAAATCTGTCAATGAAACGTTCGGTTTCAGATTTTGAATCCTGCGCTTCTTCAACCAACTCAATAATTTTGCCAAAAGTAGTATCTTCGCCTACACGATCGGCAACAATTTGAAGCGTCCCGTTTTCCAAAATTGTTCCGGCATATACGCTCGAATCCTTCTCTTTACCAACCGGAACAGATTCTCCGGTAATACTCGCCTCATTAATGTGCCCTTCTCCTGACAGAACGGTTCCGTCAACAGGAATTTTCGCGCCTGTTTTAACCAGTAAAATATCGCCCACGTCAACTTCATCGACTTCCACTTCTTCAAATTCGCCATTTTCCATTTGCTTAAAAGCGCTTTCCGGTGCCATTTCCGTTAACTCTTTAATGGCTGAACGCGTTTTGTTTAATGTCCGCTGTTCCAGAAAGGCGCCAAACAAGAACAAGAAGGTGACAATAGCGGATTCTTCAAGGTTATTAATTAAAAATGCCCCAATAACAGCGATGGTAACTAAAACATCGATGCTGACTACTTTAACCTTCAATGACTGATAGGCTTGGATTGCAATAGGAAAAACCCCTAAAATTGAGGCAATGGCAAAAGACCAAACAGCCCCAACTTCATTTTTGAAACCTAATTCGCTGGTAAATCCAATGGTAATTAAAATAGCGCCAATCAATGCTATATGATTTTTCTTGCCTAGAATAAATCTCTGCAAATGCTCACCTTCTTCCTTGTTATAATAGTTAAGCATGAGTTAAGCATGGGTTAAGCATGATATGCATTATCTAATTCAGCCAACATATTACAGCATGAAAATTCTGGGTGACTATCTCCATGAACTCTTTCAACAATCGGCACAAAAGATTGTAGGGGGGACGGGGTTGTTGACAACCCCCGTCCCCCCTTGATTTGAATTATTAATTACTGCCGGAAAGGGTTAAGGTCATGCACTATCTGGTAATGGGATTGGGCATAGGAATTGCTGTCTACCTTGCAATTAAAACCGGACAGGGAGCATAGTTGAGAACTTTAGTTATCACACGGCCTAAAATAAAACGAGAAACGGCACTGGGAACCCTACTTCCCATAACAATTATTTTTATTTGATTTGCTTCTGCTTCATCACAAATAACATCTGCTGGATCACCGGCAATTATTTTTGCAGTGTATTTAATACCCGCCTCTTTTAGTCTTGCCTCCCCATTGGCTAGAATTTCCTCACTCTCCTCTTCAATTGCTTCGTCCAAAGCAACTTTGTCATATATTACCCTGCTATTATAGCCAGTCAATGGCTCACGGACATGAAGAAGTTCTACCTCAGCATCGCAATATTTTGCTAAATGTATAGCATAATCAATTGCTTTTGTTGAATGATCTTGACCTTCGATTGCAAGTAGAATTTTTGTAAACATTTTCCCACCCCCTCGTAATAATATTTTGGTAATATTTCTATAATTCGACATAAATAGTAAAAATCCTTCAATATTCTTTCATTTTGCGCAAAAATTATCGAGAGGTGGTGCCAGGCACCAAGTTATCAAGTTATTGAATATTCTGACAAGTTGTACCCCGACATTTCTTTGCTTTACATACCGGACGCTTACGCTCAATTAGCTTTTTATAGTTTGCTCAAGGTTTTTTAAAATATCAAACAAGATCCGGTTTTCTAAGAGAGACCAGGAATATCCCGCCTCCAATGACAAATAAAACCAGTACTGCTCCCCAACCCCACACTATCACCATAAACCGTTGCCATATGAATAATCGTATTTACTCCGTCAATATAGAAAAAGTAAGCAGCTAAGTTATCAAGTTATTGAATTAGCTTTATTTAGCTAATTATAGATGGTAAAATATGGTTAATGGGGGGTGGTGCCAGGCACCAAGTTATCACCAAGTTATCAAGTTATTGAATTTTCTGACAAATCACTAGTTAACAATAGTTTCCTTGATGCCCATGCCTTTATGGTAAAGCGAAATACCTTGCATTGCAAGAAGTTCGCTCTGCCTCTGCTTATTGATAGGGGTGAAGCCAAAGATATTTTAGGGGCATCAAAGGAGATATTTGAGCGAATGACGGAAAGATATTTTTAAAAAATACTTTATAGAAAGGATAAACCCATGAGGAAAATTGTTTTATTTATAAGCTTATTAATCATGTTGTTAGCTGTTACATCTTCTCCCTTATCAGCTAAGGAACAGGATGAAATCAAAGTTATAGTTAATGATAATTTGGTAAGTTTTGATGTATCGCCTCTGGTAGTAGAAGGTAGGACGCTCGTACCTTTAAGAGCGATCTTTCAAGCTTTAGAAGTAGTACCTGTATGGAATACGGAAACCCAAACAGTTATAGTCAACAGTGCCGAAGTTAATCTAATATTACCAATAGGAAGCAAGCAAGCGATAGTAAATGGCAGTCAGATGGAATTAGATGTACCTGCAATAGCCATAGATGGAAGGACCCTGGTTCCGGTACGGTTTATCGGTGAAAGCCTTGGCGCTAATGTTAACTATGATAAAGAAAACAAAATAGTCATAATTGAGAAAAAAGAAGTTCCCGATGTTCCGGACCCGATCTTTCTTCCTAATATCTATGGTTTGTATTATTTTGAAGAAAACGTATATCTAAGCACAGATCAATTACCGGAAGAATTAGCTAATGCGGTTTATTGGCATACAATAGGCAGCGAAAACACCCCGGAAGACTTTTTTAATTGGTACTATGATTATTTAAAAGCAAATGGCGGAATAGAAAAAAATGCCGTGAGTATTAATGGAGCCTACCAGAATGGAGTATATTCCAGGTTTTTTGTCCTGTTTTATAATAATGATTTCGAAGTGATTGGTTATACCATTGTAGATAATAAGTCAGGGATTACAGATTATGATAAATTTTTTAAATTAAAAATAAAACATAAATCATTTAATCTTATGAGTTTTAGCAAAGATTATGAAGGTCTGATATTTAGCAGCGACAGCATTAATGATTCCCCCATATTTATCGTGGAGAAATATGTAAATGGGCAAATAGATAAGACGTTCCAATGTATAGGAGGAATTACTTATTTTGAAGATAATAACACTACCATGATTGGGCCATTTGTAAAAGATAATAAAAGTGAATTTAGAGTGACAAGCGAAATCGTAAATATTAACAAAGTAACCATAGAAGACTATTAACCACGGTGCCAGGCACCAAGTTATCAAGTTATTGAACATTCAGAAAATTAACATAAAAAATAAACCAGATATTGACAATTCTGAAATCCATTGATAATATAAAAACGTAGTTAGGAACATATGTTTGAAAACAAGGTTGTAAGCTAATGGGGGCCAAGATGGGAAGAAAACCGAGATTAGAATTCAAGGGTGCAATATACCATGTCATCAAAAGAGGAAATAATCGGGATTTTATTTTCCAGGGGAGAGATGACAAAGAATCTCTGTTAAAATACTTGCAATCTGTGAAAGAGGATTTCCCATTTAATTTGTTAGGATATGTGATTATGAATAATCATTACCATTTGATTATAGAAACTGAGGACAAGCCCCTGCATAAGATCATGCAAAGACTAAACAATTTATATAGTAAAGATTACAATAAAAGGCATAACAGATCTGACCATGTCTTTGGGGCAAGATACAAAGGAATTCTGGTTATGGATGATAAATATCTATTTTCCTTGCTAAGGTATATTCATAATAATCCGGTGAGAGCCAGTATTTGCCAAAATATTGCCCAATACAATTGGAGCAGTGACCGATATTATCGGAACAATTTCAGAGAACTAGTGCATATTGATAAGATACTGGATATGTTTTCCGATAATCGAAAAATTGCTTTGGAAGAATATCAACGATTCATGGATCAAAAAGAACCGCTAATCAAAGCAAAAGATTTCTATGAAGAAGGGGATATCATCGGAGAGGTGGAATTAGAGAATCAACCTCCAGAAAGTCTTGATGAGGAAATAAGCTTAGACCAAATTTTAAGACAGGTGGTAGCTAACGAAGAAGATTTTCAACGTATCAAGAAAGGTTCAAGAAAAAGGTCTTTAAAAGAATACAAAATCAACTATGTAAAAAAGGCGCTGGATTATGGTTATTCCTTTAAAGATATTGGCGAGAACATTGGGGTAACAGCGGAAGCTGTTAATAGGATAGTATAGTGACTGGTGCCAGGCACCAAGTTATCAAGTTATTGAATATTCAGATAATTCAAGGGTGCAATATACAATATTTCATTGAAAGGCTGATGGCAGATTATGAATATTTTAGTCACCGGCGGTGCCGGATATATTGGCTCACATACTTGTGTTGCATTACAGAATGCGGGGCATGAGGTGATTGTTGCCGATAACCTCTCAAACAGCAGAATAGAAACATTGGTGCAGGTCAGAAAAATTACCGGAAAAGAAATCACTTTTTACCGGATAGATGTCACTCATGAAAAAGATGTTGACGCCGTATTTGCCAATCATTCCATTGACGGGGTTATCCATTTTGCCGGGTTGAAGGCAGTGGGTGAATCAGTAGCAAAACCACTGAACTATTATTATAACAACACCGTCAGCACCATGATCCTCGCCAAAATCTGCCTGAAATACGGGGTGCGCCGCTTTGTTTTCAGCTCTTCGGCCACAGTCTATGGAGAAAATAAAGTGCCCTTTGTTGAGACGATGCCCCTTTTGCCAACCACCAATCCCTACGGGGAAACCAAAGCCATCAGTGAGCGGATCCTTACAGATATCGCGCAAGCAAATCCTGATTGGTCGGTAGCACTCCTACGTTACTTTAATCCGGTGGGAGCCCATGAGAGTGGTTTGATCGGTGAAGCACCTACCGGTATTCCCAACAATCTTATGCCTTATATTACCCAGGTAGCAAAAGGAAAGTTAGAGAAGCTAAGAGTATTCGGTAATGATTATCCAACGGTGGATGGTACCGGGGTAAGGGATTATATTCATGTGATGGATCTTGCTGAGGGGCACGTGGCAGCGCTGGATAAATTGACAGCGGGTGTACATATATACAATCTGGGTACCGGGCAGGGGACCAGTGTATTACAGTTATTGCAGGCTTTTGAAGAAGCAAACGGTCTTAAAGTACCTTATGAAATTGTGGACCGCAGGCCGGGTGATATCGCCGAGTGTTATGCTGATCCCGGTAAAGCCGAAAGAGAACTGGGCTGGAAAGCCAAGCGCGATATTATAGACATGTGCCGGGATGCCTGGCGCTTTGAATCAACCTACTAGCGTGCCAGGCACCAAGTTATCAAGTTATTGAATATTCAGACAATTTATCAAGTCAAAGACAGCCTCTTTTTCAAGGCTGTCTTTAATTATTTCTGCTAATCTGGTAGAATTAGGGTATAGATTATAAACTGTTCATTAGACGAAAATTTTCGTCATAGGATTGAGAAGGAAGGTATTGAATTTTACCGACGAAAAGAGGTTAAAGATCATCATGTATCATCACATTTCAAATGGAGTAATCGATCTTGATATTCACGGCATGACCAAATATCAAGCTAAGGTATACATAGACAGTCAGCTCAAGCGGGCTAAGGCAGACAGCTACATAATTCGCGTTGTCCATGGTTATCGCAACGGAACAGAGCTTAGAGACATGGTACGCAAAGAATATAAACACCATCCCAAAGTGAAGAGAGTGGAACTCGGTTTGAATCCGGGAGTGACCGCTCTAATTTTAAGAGAATTATACTAGCGTCAATTTATCAACCTTATTAACATATTGGGGGAGGAGTCAACATGAAAGTTCGCAAAGCAGTGATACCGGCAGCAGGTTTGGGGACAAGATTTTTGCCTGCGACGAAGGCGATGCCCAAGGAAATGCTGCCCATTGTGGACAAGCCAACCATACAATACATCATCGAAGAAGCCATTGCCTCGGGGATTGAAGAAATTTTGATTATCACCGGGAGGAGCAAACGGGCGATTGAAGACCATTTCGATCGTTCCATTGAACTGGAGAATGAACTCGAAAAAAAGGGTAACCAGGAGCTTCTTGCCATTGTGAAAAACGTGTCTGAGATGGTCGATATTCATTATATCAGGCAAAAAGACCCGAAAGGTCTCGGACACGCCATTTATTGCGCCCGGATTTTTGCCGGAAACGAGCCGTTTGCTGTCCTTCTGGGGGATGATGTGGTGTATAATGAAGAAAAACCGTGTTTGCAGCAGATGATGGAAGCCTACGACGAGTATCAGACATCAATCCTAGGTGTGCAGGAAGTTGCCCGTGGAGATGTCAATAAATATGGGATTGTGGCCGGCGCGCAAGTAGCGGAGCGGGTTTATCGAGTCAACGGCTTAGTGGAAAAGCCTGCTGTAAAAGAGGCTCCCTCCAATGTGGCGATTTTGGGCAGGTACATCATCAATCCCGGCATTTTTGAAATTTTGGCCCACACCAAGCCAGGTAAAGGCGGCGAGATTCAGCTGACCGATGCCTTAAAAGAATTAGCCCAAAAAGAAGCAATGTATGCTTACAATTTTCAGGGCAGAAGATATGATGTCGGCAACAAGCAGGGCTTTTTAGAGGCAACTGTGGAAGCAGCCTTACGCAGAGAAGATTTGCGGGAAGAATTCCTCGCCTATCTGAAAAAAATTTTATCTACATATGGCGCTTGACACCACGTTATTAACTTATTTGGAAAAGAGGAATTTGCCTGAGGAGAAGAGAATTTTTTGCAAAAGATATTGAGAACGGAGGTAGATTATTATGCAGTTTAGTAAAAAATCATTTATTGGCTATACTTTATTGATTTTTTTTGCCGGGATATTAATTACAGGGCTGTTTTTCGGCAGTGGGTATAGTATATCTATCTCAAAAACTCCGCCGGCGGAAGCGGCACCAAATGCGGAAGATGTTGCGGGGGATAATACCTCTTCTCAACAGTTGATTGGAACCGATTCCATCCAAACTATTGTGAAAAAGACAGGCCCGGCGGTGGTAAAGATTGAAACTGAATCTAAAGTTAAAGGGCAATTCAACCCTTTTTTCAATGATCCCTTTTTCAGAGAGTTTTTTGGAGATCAATTTAAAAGCCGGCCGGAGACAACAACAGGTTTAGGTTCTGGTTTTATCATTTCCAAAGACGGTTATATTGTCACAAATAATCATGTCGTCAATAATGCTACCAAAATAAATGTCTATTTAACCAGTAGACCGGATCCCTATCAAGCCGAATTAATCGGTTCCGATGCCCAATTGGATTTGGCAGTATTAAAGATTAATGCCGGTAATAATTTGCCCTATCTAGAGTTTGGTGATACAGACAAGCTCGAGGTCGGCAACTGGGTGATTGCCATCGGTAACCCCTACGGGTTAGACCATACAGTGACCGTGGGTGTAATCAGTGCCAAAGGCCGGCCGATTACCATCGACGGAAATCAGTTTAAGGATCTTCTCCAAACCGATGCTTCCATTAATCCAGGCAACAGTGGGGGGCCGTTAATTGATCTCGACGGGAAAGTAATCGGTATTAATACGGCCATTAATGCCCAAGCCCAAGGAATTGGGTTTGCCATTCCCAGTTCCACCGTTACCCAAGTGTTGGACCAGCTTATTAATGAAGGAAAGGTAATTCGCCCCTGGTTGGGGGTTTATATGCAGCCGGTTACCGAGGAATTGGCCGAATACTTTGGGCTGGACAAACCGAAGGGAGTATTGATCAGTGAAGTTGCGGTGAATTCCCCTGCTCAAAAAGCCGGATTGCAAAGAGGGGATATTGTTCTTGAATATAACAAGAAAAAGGTTAATGAACCGGAAGAATTAAAGGAAGAAGTAATGAACACGGAAATTGGCACAAAGGTGGTTCTTTTAGTCTATCGTGATGGTCAGACGATTTTTGTCCCGGTAACAATTACCGAAGGGTGATGATCGAGAACTCGGAAACCCTTTGTTTTCAAAAAATTTTGGAGATTTGCAGGGTTTTATAGCCTGGAAGAAGAATAAGAAAACAAAATTCCGGGTTTTAATTCCTATGTTTAATAATGAGGTGCATAATGTTCCGTTATTCGAGATTTATTCTGCTTATCATTATCGACATCCTCTTGGTAAATTTTGCGTTGTTCGCTTCTTTGCTGATTCGCTTTGAGGGTCGGATTGAGGCTCAGTATTACCAAGGGCTTTTTGACTGCTGGATTCCCTTTACGTTGGTTTTATTGGGCTGCTTTTTCCTCTTCGGCCTTTACCGGCGCGTCCTAAAGTATGCCAGCATCGGCGAGTTATTGGTTGTCGTCGCTGCCGTTAGTTGTGGGACCCTGGTCAATGCCGTTTCTTCATATTTCATTAACGGTCAGAATTTTCCTTTGCCCAGGTCCATCTACATTCTTCATTGGCTCTTAACCATTGCATTTGTGGGGGCATCCCGCTTAGCTTGGCGTTTGATCCGGGATTACGGTATCAAAACGGAGGTTCTCAACGGTTCCGCGGGGAAACGGGTTCTGGTTGTTGGTGCCGGAGACGGCGGTGTCCTGGTGGTTAAGGAATTAAAAGCCCATTACAACGGCAGTATCAACATTGTCGGTTTTATTGATGATGATCTCCACAAGCAGAAAATGATTGTTCAAGGGATCGCTGTTTTAGGTTGTCGGCATGATATTCCTGCTCTCGTCCAAAAGCATGATATCGAAGAAATTATTATTGCGATGCCTTCGGTGGGGGGGAAGGTGATCCGGGAGATCGTAGAGATTTGCCGGGGCACCAAGGCCAAAGTAAAGATCCTCCCCGGGGTATATGATATTATCGAGGGGAAAGCCCGGGTTTCCAAGATTCGTGACGTTCAGGTGGAGGATTTATTAGGGCGGGAACCGGTTAATGTCAATTTAGATGAAATCACCGGCTATATCAAAGGACAAGTTGTTATGATTACCGGCGGGGGAGGCTCCATTGGTTCCGAACTTTGTCGTCAGGTGGCACATTATAACCCGAAAGAACTCCTGATTTTCGACAGCTGTGAAAATAATGTCTATGATATCGACATGGAGTTAAGAGCAACTTTCCCTGGGTTAAAAATTATCCCTTTAGTAAAGGATGTCCGGGACAGGAAGTCCGTCACAGCTGTTTTTAAAACATATCGTCCTCAGGTGATTTTTCATGCCGCTGCCCATAAGCATGTTCCCCTCATGGAATACAACCCGGAGGATGCCATCAAGAATAATGTCATGGGTACATATCATGTGGCGCAGGCGGCAGACATGTTCGGGTCTCAGAAATTTGTCTTGATCTCCACCGATAAGGCGGTGAATCCCACCAGCTTTATGGGTGCATCCAAAAGGCTGGCGGAAATGGTGATCCAGCATCTGGATAGAATCAGTGCTACCAGCTATGTGGCGGTGCGTTTCGGCAATGTCCTGGGGAGCCGGGGCAGCGTCATCCCCCTCTTTAAAAAGCAGATTGCCCATGGTGGGCCGGTTACAGTCACTCACCCCGATATGGTCCGTTATTTTATGACCATCCCGGAAGCGGTGCAGTTGGTGATTCAGGCAGGAGCCATGGCTCAAGGCGGGGAGATATTTGTGCTTGATATGGGGGATCCTGTCCGGATTATGGACCTGGCGGAAAACATTATTCGCCTGTCCGGCTTTGAGCCTCACCAGGATATTAGTATCAAGATCACCGGTATTCGGCCGGGAGAAAAACTTTATGAGGAACTCTTGACTGCAGAAGAAGGGGTAACGGCAACCACCCATAAACGAATTTTTGTCGCTAAACCTAGTGGGATTATGGCAGATTTGATCGAAGAGAAAATTATCGGGCGGATCATTTCCGGGTCATTGCCCCAAAATAAGCATGATGCCCAAGAGATGATCAGGGAGTTCTTGCCGGATTTCAAAAAATCCCAACGTGCTTCCGCAGTTTAAAGATCTACCTTTAAGAGAGATTGTGCCCAGCCAAATTAAGAGGCTGCTGGAACTGGCAGAGCGCTACGGTGAAAAATCATTAACTGATTGTTAAATTTTATCCCAATTAAATGAAGGAAAATGGCTTAAAGAAAGAGAATTATTACCCGCATTGTCAGAATAAGAACATGCGGGTTTTTCTTTAATGCAAGTAACTTAAGTAAGGATGGTAGGTTGATCAAATGGCTAAGGTGAAACAAGGAATATCAACTATGACCGAAAATAGCTATAAAATAGTTGCTTTTTGGGGGCTGACAGTTTTATTGTTCTATCCCCCCTTTTTTCGCGGCTTGTTTTTTCCGGGGGAACAGCAGTGGACTCTGATATTGGCATCTCTAATTTTTGCTGTCGCTTGGTTATGGAAAATTTCCTGCCGGGAAGTATCATTTCTCCAGAAACCCATTGACTATTTAGCGCTGGCCTTGGTTTTGGCATATATTGTCGCCGCTTTTGGGGCAGCCAATACTCGCTTGGCGATAGCGGAGATCATCAAATATGGGTTGTACTTCTTGGTGTTTTGGCTAACCTCTTGGTTGGTCCAGGACCGAAAAGATGTGAAGATTCTCCTGCATGCCCTCTACATCGCTGGCGTAGGAGTAGCCCTAGCGGGTGTGATGTGCGCCTCCGGCATTATTGAGATCAAAGACGGCTTTGTCGGCGGGCGGATTTTCTCCACCATGCAGTATCCTAATGCTTTAGCATCTTATTTGACAGCTCTCAGTTTTGTGGGAATTTATCTTTGGACCTCTGTGGGTTTGGGCGAAACAGGACAAAAGACGAAAATCAACCTGGTTCTCCCCTGCCTTTATGCTATCGGTAATTACCTTATGCTTTTGATTGTTATCGCCACAGGATCCCGGGGCGGCCTTTTAGTTTATCCCCTTGTTCTCTTGCTGTTTTTCATCGGCGTGGGGCGCAATTTCCGGGTGCCGGTATTTTGCCATTTTGTTTTTACTCTCACAGCGGCCATCATTGCCAATTACCAGTTGATTCCCATGCTGGTGGCAAAGGAATACGGTACAGCCTGGTTATGGGTGTTCATTGGTGTGGTGGTTGCTTTGGCCGGCCAGGGGATTATTTTCATCCTACCCAAGTTGAAAATATCAAAAAGAATGATCGGGATAGCCGTTGCGCTCATATTTATTGCCCTTCTTGCCGGTGCTTGGTTCCAGCTCAGTCAGACCGACGAAGCCAAAGGTATCCTTTCCGACCAATTGGTCAGGAGAATCACCAGTATTAATTTGGAAGACTCCAGTGCCCAAGCGCGTTTTCATTTCTGGAAAGACGCCATGAAAATTGTCAAAGAAAATCCGGTGTTTGGTTTGGGCGGGGGGGCATTTGAAGAGACATTTCGCCATTATCAGTCATATTTTTATTCTTCTACCCAGGTACACAATCACTATCTCCAGATGTGGACCGAGGTGGGCACTGTCGGCCTCCTCATTGTTATCGGGTTATGTGTTTTTTATATGCTTACAGTGTGGCGGCTCTGGTGGAAAGGTAAAGACCAGGAAACAAACCTTTTGGTCTGGTCAATGTTTGCGGCCGCTGTCAGCTTAGGGCTCCATGCTTTCTTGGACTTTGACCTCTCTCTTTCTTCCATTATGATTGTGCTTTTTGCCATGTTTGGCCTGACCCGGGGCATTGAACGTTATCACAACCGGGAGTACAAGGTGCTGGACGGGAAAACATTCGGCGGTGTAAAATGGTTTTACCAGGGTGGGGCTATCGCTGTCAGCCTAGCGATAATCGTTTATATGTTTATGCTTTCTACCGCCCTGCCGGAAGCAAGAGCTGGAGCCCAAAGTTACCGGGAGGGGAATTTCTCCAAAGCCAGGATGCATTTCGAAGAAGCCGTGCGCCGAGATGCTTTTAACCAGGACTATCTGACAAATCTCTCCAAGGTATACATGCAGTTGGGTGAAAAGGAAAAGGCCCTGGAAACGATTAGCAAGGCCCAGACGGTTGCTCCCTATAATCCCGAGGTGATGGGAGATGCGGCGAGTATTTACCTCTCGCTGGGGAAAATTAAAGAGGGATTAATTAGTTCGGAACGGGCGGTAAAGAATTTTCCTTTTAATACTTTCTATTGGGAAGGGCTCAATTACCGTTATTTTGTCGTGGGCTATCAGGCTTGGACCAACGGAAAAGGTGCCGAGGCCAAGGAGATGCTGGCAAAGGCCGTGGAAATTCCGGACCGGATTGATGCCCAAATGTCAACCGTCACCGAGCAATATCGCAAGATGTGGAAAACCGGTTCGCTGGGTTTATTGGAGGTTTCTCCCACTATTAAACTCTACAGCGGCGCCGCTAGCTATATTCTCAGTGATTATCAAACAGCCGAAGCCTACTTTAAAGAAGCTTACGAGAAAGTAACAGATGAACAGTACAAAATCGAAGCGGCGATGTGGCTTGCCGTTCTCTACTCTAAGGAAAAACGAGGCGAGGAACTGGCCCAGATCATGGCAGAGGGGAATAAGTTGAACAAGAACTTTGAGCAAAATGTCGTAGGTTTAAGTAAGTTGGAAACGTTATAACATGACAAGAAAGGTCTGAAACAATTGCAGACTCTGGCAATATTTCGAGAAATTTCAGCAGATTTGAAAGTAGTGGAAAGAGAACTGGATAAATATGTGGAAGCGAAAGACCCTCTTTTGACGGAAACTGCCGGCCACCTTTTGCGTGCCGGAGGGAAAAGAATTCGTCCGGCATTTGCTTTATTGGCCGGTAAGTTTTTCGATTATGACTTAAAAAAACTTCTCCCCCTGACGGTAGCGCTGGAGATTATCCATATGGCGAGCCTTGTTCATGATGATGTGGTGGATGCTTCCGTTACCCGGCGCGGGCGTCCCACGGTGAAAGCCAAGTGGGGCAACCGGATTTCTATGCATACCGGCGATTTTTTGTTTGGCCGGTCCCTCATCTTAATTTCCCAGTATGAGGATAAGAGGATCTCCCAGGTGCTTTCCCGGGTTTCCGTGGAAATGTGCCAGGGGGAAATTCAACAGATTGCAGCGTCTTTTGACGCTGACCAGAAGTTGCGCGATTATTTTTACCGGATAAAAAGAAAGACTGCTCTTTTGATCTCTGCCAGCTGCCAGCTGGGGGCAGTGGCAACCGGGGCGCCGGATAATCTGGTGCGGGCGCTGACCAAATATGGCTACAATCTGGGCATGGCTTTTCAGATCACCGACGACATCCTGGATATGACGGCTGACGAAAAGGTGTTGGGTAAACCTGTGGGCGGTGATTTGCGCCAAGGGATTATTACTCTTCCGGTGATTTATGCGCTGGAGTGTTCTCCCCGGCGGGAGCGTTTGCGCGAGCTGGTCACCAAGCAGGTAAAGTCGGAAGAAGAAGTATGGGAGACCATTTGTCTGATCAAAGAATCCGGGGCGATTGAACGCTCTTTTGCCGTTGCCCAAAAATATTTGGCAAAGGCAAGGCAGGAATTAGATAAGCTGCCAAATGTGCCCACGAAAAAAACTTTGGCACGAATCGCCAAATATATTGGACAGAGAAAGTATTAAGCGGAGTCTGCTGACGG
>JBMNTN010000048.1:0-15179 GCA_050945755.1 Bacillota bacterium
CGGGTCTTTGACAGTTGAATATAAATAAAATCCCTAAAAGCCTTGTTATAGGCTTATTTTTTTTGTCAAATTTTCCAGATTATTAGTGCACAATGTGTCACAATGTGTTATAATTACTATATATTATGAAAAAGGTGATGCTATGAGACTGCAAATATCTCGAACAAAAAATGCTGCGTCCTTTTATGTGGTCAAGTCCGTTTACGCAGACGGCAAACGTACTAACAAAGTTCATAAAAAACTTGGAACTTACGAGGAGCTAAAGGCTAAACTCGGTGACAGGGATCCCTACGAATGGGCTAAAGAATATGTTGCAGAACTGAACCGTCTTGAAAGAGAAGGCCGGGAACCCGTAGTAATTGCAAAGTACTCGCCCTCCAAATTGATTAATAAAGGTGAGCAGCGTAGCTTTAATGGGGGATATCTGTTTCTGCAGAAAATCTATCATGAGATGGGGATCAATAAGATATGCAGTGAAATCTCTGACAAATATAAATTCGAATATAATTTGGACTCTATTCTTTCAAGACTGCTTTACGGTAGAATTCTTTTTCCCTCCTCAAAGTTGTCCACTTATGAACTTTCATCCGAATTGCTTGAACCTCCAGATTTTGAACTTCATCATATTTATCGCGCACTTGAGGTTATAGCAAAAGAAACGGATTTCATTCAGTCATCCCTGTACCAGAACAGCCTGTCTCTTTCCCGACGGGATACTGGCATCCTTTACTATGACTGCACCAACTATTTCTTTGAAATTGAACAGGATGAAGGTCTAAAGCAATACGGATTTGCTAAGGACCATAAACCAAATCCTATAGTCCAAATGGGCCTTTTCATGGATGGAGACGGCATACCCCTCGCTTTTAGTATTACAGCAGGAAACAAAAATGAACAACTTACACTTAAACCTCTAGAAAAGAAGATTTTATCCGATTTCAAACTCTCAAAGTTTGTAGTATGCACAGATGCAGGACTTGCCTCAAATAGCAACCGGAAATTTAACGATAAAGGAGACAGAGCCTTCATTACTACCCAATCAATTAAAAAACTCAAAGCTTACTTAAGAGAATGGGCACTTGATCCCCAAGGCTGGCATCTGGTTGGCAGTTCAAAAACCTACAATATTCGTGAATTGGATGAAAAACTAGACAAAGAAAAAATATTCTACAAAGAGCGTTGGATCAAAGAGGGTGAGCTGGAGCAAAAACTAATTGTCACTTATTCCATTAAGTACAGGGACTACCATATTAAAATCCGTAATTTACAAATTGATCGTGCCCTTAAGGCTCTCGATACTAATCCCGCGAAGATTAAAAGGCATCGGCAGAATGATTACAAGCGCTTTATCGAAAAAACAACTTGCACCGCCGACGGAGAAGTTGCTGAAAGTGAAATCTATAGCCTTAACACCGACCTGATTGAAAGCGAAGCAGCCTATGATGGCTTTTACGCTGTATGCACGAACCTGGACGAAGAGGCAACTGAAATTGCAAAGATCAACAGACGGCGCTGGGAAATTGAAGAGTGCTTCCGAATCCTAAAAAGTGAATTCAAAGCAAGACCCGTATATTTGAAAAAAGATGACAGAATCACAGCGCATTTTACAACCTGTTTCATAGCGCTGATTATTTACAGAATTCTGGAAAGGAAACTGAATGAGCAGTTCACATGTGATACTATTATCAGCAGTTTACGAAAAATGAACTTTAAAAAATTAAAGGGAGAAGGTTATGAGCCAATATACACAAGAACTGACTTTACTGATGCCTTGCACGCATCATTCGGGTTCCGTACAGATTACGAACTCGTTACATTAAAACGGATGAAAAAAATTTTTAAGGCAACAAAAAGCAGGTAGCATTGTGCACTTTTTTAAGAATCAACAAAAGCCTGAGATCCAATGTTTTCAATGGATACCAGGCTTTTTCTTCTCAGCAACTGTCAAAGATAGGATTATACCATAGCACATATGAAAATGCAAGTTATTTATCTAACGGATTTGTTCCTTGTTTCTCATTTTTTTCACCCTGGTTTGACATCTGCTGATATAACTCGTCCTTGGTTTTGATCATTTCAAAAGACCCGGCCACATCTTGCAACAATCCCTGCAGAACATTGAGGTCTCCCGTTGGAGCAGTAAAGAGCAGGTAGTAGCGTATCCCCACTTCCGGTTCTAAAATGATCGTGTAAATCTCCACCTTCGCCCCATCTTTTAGAGTGCCTTTTGCCGTAAATTGATATACATCGGTCAAATTATCGTCCGACAGTTTCTCCGCTTCCAGGTTGGAAAACTGCTTCCCTAAATAATAAATAACCTCCTCAGCCAATTGTTTCATAGAATAGTAGCCATACCCACCGACCTCCGCAACAATATTAAGCACAACCGGTGGCTTTTCACCGGTAAAAGCTACAGAGGTATCATCCTCCGCCTGTTTAACCCAATCGCGCGGAACAGTAATGGAGTATCCGGCGTGAGGGTGGGTATAATGATAAGTCCCGTTTTCTAAAGATTGCAGGGAAGGTTCGTTCCCGCAGCCGGTAAGTGTCCCAAAGAATATGATTAACAATAGGAAAACATATTTTTTCATTTTGATATCCTATTTCAGGGGTTTGCCTGATGTCTATAATGATAAGTCCAGTGATTAGCTTGAATTTTTCAACATCTCAAGCCTGACCCTGTTAATACTTACCAGTTTAAATTTACATGAAAAGTCAAAAATAAGCTTGTGCAAAGGAGGTATTAACCAGTGAAAAAGTCTATGGCAACAATGCTCTTGCTTGCCGGGCTGTTTTTCCCATGTTGACTGCCTGTTTTGGCTGCCCAAGACCAATTAGATGATCAAGCAGTTGCAGCCTTTTTTTCCCTGACTGGATATCAAGCCGGGGTTCCGATGGAAATGACAGCTACGGCATACGATGCCTGCATCCAATGCTGCGGTAAGACCGACAGGATCACTAAATCGGGCACTAGGGCTCTTCCCGGTCATACTATCGCGGTGGACCCAAAGGTGATTCCCCTCGGCACCCAAGTCTATATTGAAACACTGGGTGTATTTACCGCCGAAGACACCGGCAGAGCAATAAAGGGTCGCCGGATCGACATTTATATGGAGACACACGAGCAGGCATTCAAATTCGGCATAAAAAATCTGAAAGTCTATATGTTAAATGATAAGGTAACAGAACTTTAAAGTAAAGAAAATAATATGTAAAAAATTGGTCCGGTTTTGATGCCGGACTTTTTTAAATTGTCAAGCCTGACCCCATTATTGTGGTGCCTGATATAACTTATGATGCCTGACACTAGACCCTTGAGAAGTTGGGCATCTTCCCTGATCAGATGTGCCTGATATACTTATGATGCCTGACACTTATAAACTTGATACCATTTACCAACTTATTAACTGATTGATTAAACTTTTCAAGCCTGACCCCAACAACTTATGGCATCAACTCCTGGTGGCTCATTAACTTATTAAGTAGCTTTTCAAGCCTGACCCTGTTTTCGGCGGTATTCATATCCCAATTTCACATAGTGTTCAGCCCCATGGGTCAACCCTTTTGCCTGTTCCTCCGTGACCTGCTTGACAATTTTCCCCGGCACTCCCATCACCATTGAACGAGGCGGAATGATTTTTCCCTCCGGAATCAAAGCTCCGGCTCCAATAATGCACTCATCTCCAATCACCGCTCCATTCATAATGATCGAGCCCATACCGATAATGCATTTATCCCCAACAGTGCATCCATGCAGAATCACCCCATGGCCGACAGTAACTAAATTTCCCACTTTCACCGGTGAACCGGCATCCACATGGATCACACAATTATCTTGAATATTTGTCTTTTCTCCAATGGTGATGCTATCAATATCTCCCCGGATGGTGCTATGAAACCAAACATTAGAGTCCTTTCCTAAATATACTTTGCCAATCACATCAGCATCATCTGCAATGAAACAAGCTTCTTTGATTTCAGGTTCATTTCCTTCAAATGTAATAACAGCCACTCGTCATCCTCCTGTCATTTTCTTAAAGATTTTCCTATTCATTATGCCACATTAATTGTCTTATAAAAAGAATGAGTTGAGAGATAACAAGTTTAATTAGTCAAGCCGGCAATTGCCGCCCCGATTAAAGGCGCATTGTCCACCTGGACAAATTCATAATAAAGCTCTTTCTCATCAGTTAAATACTTCTTTAAAAAATAATTGACCCGATCCCGCAGACCTTTTATGCGGTAAAATGTCGTCCCGTCCGCCGTAATACACACAGGACGACGGGGATCAGTTCCCCGTCCGGTTTTTATCATTAATGCGGAAAGCTTAATTGCCACAAGGAAAGCCGCCCGTTCAATAATGCGATCCATCAGATAATAAAGGGCAAGAGCATCCTCATCACTGCCATTTTGTAAACATCGGGAGAGAGGGTTTTTCGACCCAGGAGGATAGTGGAAAAAATCATTCACATCAATCGTCTTTAGGGCAGCCAGATCACTAATGCTTTGGGAAAAGCCGGACGAGAAAATCCCGGATGCCGCTGCCCTTTTCCCAGTCAGTAAAATTAGTTCTCCCAAATAAGCTCCGGATATCATTTTTTCGAATAGATAATGGCCAGGGTCTTTTAAAGAACGGTCAAACTCCCAATCGATCACACCGCGCGGTGCTTTCCCATAGGATCCGGATTCCACATTGATAATCATTCTTTTTGCCGGATCAAGATCAGCTATTTTTCCGATATTGTGGTTTTCCTCGATGTAACAGGTGTTTGAGCCGGTGCCCAGGATAAAACCAATAAAGCTATCGAAATCCCTTTCTCCGGAAAGGGTTTTCCCCGCCAGCAGCGTCGCCACAGTATCGTTTAAAATCACTACTTTTTTTTCTTCATTGAATCCCTGCTTTTTTAGTGCCGCGAGTAAGTTCTTTCCAATTAATTCCCCTTCGATATCCTTCACTTTTAATTCCTTCGTCAGGCAGATCAACCGCCCGTCTTTATCAGGCAAAATCTCTGTGGGATATGAAAAGCAAAAACCGATCAAATCACTTTCATTAATTATCTCACCGGTATAACGGGCTAAGGAGGTAAAGAAATCTTCTTTGCTTATCTCCCCGGTGGAACCGGGCATAGGGAAAACCTTAAATTTTTTAATGACAGGTTTTTTCTCCCGGTCAAAAGAAACCAGCGCCACCCGAAAATTTGTTCCTCCGGCATCCACCACAATAATCGGCTTCTCCCGTGGAATCTCCCCGCCAGGTTCAATATAGGTGGGAATCATTTTCAACGAGCCGTCTTTTCCTGCCAGGCCTTTTTCCATTTCTTCCAGAAACAGCCGGCAGTTGACAGTAAAATCAATTTGCTGATAATGCATCTGATGATCGGTGAGAAAATCATCAATCTTTTTACGGATTCTCTCCATCCCAACTCTCTTTTCCCATTAATATCTTACTCTAATCATATCATAAACTCCTGAATGGCATTCATGGGGCACTCATTCTTTTTCTGAAACGGACGAGGATATGGTAAAAAGATTTACCAAAAACAAGGGTAAAAATCACATTTCCCAGAGCGTGAATGATATCAAAAGGAAAGCTGGCCGCATAGGTGGCAAGAAAAGTGCGCCAATTAAGAGGGTAGATAAAAGCTGCCCAATGCCAAAAATTCATGATCCAGCCAAATAAAAATCCCCATAAGACTCCCAAGAGGAGAAAAGAAACGAGATGAAAATCCTTCATCCTTCCTCCTAAAAGTGCTGCCGTGGCCCCGGCAAGACCCCAGCAAAACATCTGCCAGGGAGTCCATGGACCCTGACCGAGAAAAAAGTTAGACACCAAGGCAGCCAATGCCCCCACCATAAATCCTGTCCGGGATCCAAAAACATAACCGCTGATCATCACCAAAAAAGTAACCGGCTGCAAACTAACCACCGCAGAAAAGGGTATGCGAGAAACGGTTGCCAGTGACGCCATAGTCGCAATGAGAGCCACTTCTTTGGAGGAAACAGGGCTTTTTTCAAAACGGCGGAAAAAGATAATTAAATACAGGCCAATCACAATCAGAGAAAACAAAGCCCAGTTCATATCATAAAAAACATTTTCCGGCACGATGCTTAGCATAAGTAAAAGGGCAGCTATGCCAATGAGCAGCCAAACCTTCTTACTGCTCATTATCTTCCCTCATTCTCCCTTAAAAGATTGATTAATTTCGAGAGAGAAAAAGCACATTGGGCTCTGGTGGCGGCTGCACCCGGCTGAAAGTCGGCAGACAGCAGCCCTTCTTCCTCGGCTAATCTCACATAACCGGAATACCATTTTTCCCCTTCCGTTAGTTCGGCTGTTTTTGCGGCAGGTAAAGCGCGCACCAGAATAGCTGCCAGTTCCCCTCCCGTGATCTGCCTGTTCGGCCCAAAATTTCCGTCAGGAGTTCCTTGGATCAAACCGGCCTTTACTGCAGCGGCAATGTAGTTATTTGCCCAGTGGTTTTCCGCCACATCGGGAAAACATCGGCCGCCGCTTCCATCAACTTCCTCCGATGCCAAAACTCCTGCCAAAAATTTAGTAAACTCCGCTCTGGTCACCTGGTTTTCCGGTCGAAATGTGCCGTCAGGATAACCGCTCAATATCCCTTTTTCTACCAATTCTTCAATGGATTGGTAGGCCCAGTGGCTTTCCGCCAGATCACTAAATAGTCTACCGGAATTACTTATATCTTCAGGCAAAGCGTAGGATAGATTGACGGGAAAAGGTTTTTCCGCCAAAGCCATGATCCCACAGGAAGTGACAGTAACAGGTGTGGAGATAATATCCTCTTTCCAGTTGAATGAGCCGTCTTGGTTCTGCAAACTTAACATATGGGTAACAACATTTTTTCCGTTTACAGACCAAGCACTCCCAAGAGGATTTTCTCCCACTGCAACCAATGCCTGCAGCACCCAGGCATCCGAGGAAATATTGGACTCCCGGCCCATCCATTCTCCGGCGCTGAATCCGCCGTCCGGTTGTTGATTACCTTTGATAAATTGCAAAGCCGCTTTCACTGCTTGAGAATTTTTCACGTCTTCACCTAAAAGAATCAATGCCTGAATGGCCGCCCCGGTGTCATCGGCATCGCTTTCTAAACCTTCCAGCCAGCCAAATCCTCCATCTTCATTCTGTTTATTGAGGAGCCATTCCCGCGCCTTATCCTTTTGGGGAATCGGCTCACCGGTAGAAGCCAATGCCAGTACCGACCAAATATGACTGTTGATCATCCCTTCTTCTCCGGCTTCCGGCCGGCCAAACCAACCGTCTTCTTGCTGAAAGGAACGGATCTTCTCCGCCAGTTCTTGAGCTCTAGTGCCGGATGATTTCCCTCCTGCCGTCAGTGCCAACAATAATAGGGCATGGTCATTGGTAGATTCCAAAGTCATCTCTGCATTGTTTAAATAATCCACATTTTTTTGACAGTCTTCTCCTGCCGCTTCCAGAGCCATCACCACCCAAGCGGTGAGAGTCAAGCTGCTCTTTCCTCCCGGCTTTGCGGCAAAACCTCCATCGGCATTTTCCATCGTGCCCAGATATTTTACCCCTTTCCCAATGCTTTCTTGGACTTCACTCCCGGGAAAAGGAGTTTGCCCGAAGGCGATACCTCCCATAAAGACCGTTAATATTAACACAGCCGCTAAAAATAATGATAACTTTCCCTTCAGCTTCATCACTTTTCACCCCTTAAAAAAATTTCCTCCAGTAATTCTTCTCCCTGAGCCAGCGTCACCACATGATCGGCAATGTTTTTAAATAATTTGCTGACCTGAGAAGCATAAAATGTGGAGTCCGTCAGCACTTGATATTTGCTCCCCCGATCCACGATGGTGCCCTCCGACATCAGGATGATATCTTGGGCATATTCTGCGGCAAATTCCACATCATGGGTAATCATGAAAATAGCTGTTCCTGCTTCTTTCAGTTCGATCAAAATATTGCCCAATTCTTCTTTGAGTCGATAATCCAACCCCCGGGTAGGTTCATCCAAAAGGAGTAACTGGGGCCGGGCTACCAAAACCGAAGCCAGCGCCACCCGTTGACGTTCCCCGGAGCTTAGATCCCGAGGATTTTTCTCCAGGTAAGGGGCGAGTCCCAAACGCCCCGCCGTTTCTTCTACCGCTTTCTGTTTATCTTCCCGATCCGCCAACCCTAAGTTTTTTAAAGTAAAGAACAATTCTTTCCGCACCGTAGGAAGGAATAAATAGTCGTTAGGGTCCTGGGACAGATAGCCGACATGAACTGCCAGTTCCTCCACCGATTGAGACCTGGTATCCTTACCAAAGATAGTGACCTGCCCCCGACCGGGCTTGATAAGACCATTTAGCATCTGAAGCAGCGTAGTCTTTCCTGCCCCGTTTTCCCCCATGAGGACGGTAAATGTCCCGGGCTTAATTTTCATATTCAAGTTTTTTATGATTTCCCGACCGTTGGCATAAGTAAACCAGAGATTTTTCACTTCCGCAATGTAGCTAGAGTTATCTTCTTTCTCTCGATCAATTTCTTGGGTAACGGCAACGGGGGAACTGATCTTTCCCTGGGGAACTAGGGAGCGCAGCATTCTTCTCCCTTCTTTCACCGTTACCGGCACATCCTGAAATCCTCTACCGGCAAAGAGCCGGACAAGGGGAGGAATAAAGGGGGTCTCATGCCTTAATGCCCAGCGGGCGGTAGCCGCCGCATCCCTGCCGTCGAAAACAATTCCCCCCTGATCCATCACAATAATCCGGTCCGCCAAATGCAGACACCTTTCCAGGCGCTGTTCCACCAGTACCACCGTCACCCCGTTTTCCTCATTTAAGCGCCGAGCCATATTCAGTATTTCTTCCCCGGAAACAGGGTCCAATTGAGAAGTGGGTTCATCCAGAAGAAGTATCTCCGGCTGCAGAGCCATCACACCGGCTAAAGCCACTTTTTGCTTTTCTCCTCCGGAAAGCTCGGGAATAAAGCTGTGCAGGTAATCGGACAGTCCCAAGGCTTCCGTCACTTCCATCACCCGCCTTTTCATCAGCCTATGGGAGGCGCCGGCATTTTCCAGGCCAAAAACGACTTCCATTTCCACATCAGTCATTACCAGTTGACTTTCCGGATCTTGAAAAACCATGCCCACTTTCTGGACAAACTGCTGCCGGTCAATTTTCCTCATTTCCTGACGATCAAAATAAATCTTCCCCTCCAGTTTTCCCCCGTAAAAATCTGGAACTAAACCTGCCAATGCCCGTAACAAGGTGGATTTGCCACAGCCCGATCCTCCTACCAGCAAAACAAACTGACCTTCCAGAATCTCTAAATCAATATTTTTTAAGGCCGGTGTTTCTGTTTCCGGATAACGGTAATTTAAATTTTCGATTTTAATAACGGCCATTTCATCCACCCCCAACTTAGAAGTGCCGGAACTAAAATACCGATGCTGATGATTCCCGGGATTTCTATTTCGTTGATCTGAAACCCGGTCAGCCGGGGATAATAATCATAAGAAGCCCAACCCCTAAACGCCGCCCACAATCCCAACACCAAGCTTAGCATCAGGGTAAGAAGAATCAAAAAATCCCTAGGACGCCAGAAATCATTGCGATAGCAGCTTCTAGAACCGCTCCCGTAACCCCTGACATGCATCGATTCTGCCAGTTTCAGCGCCCGTTCCAAACCGGAAACTAAGAGTACACTGAAAATAGGAATAAAGTTTTGCACTTTCTCATACCACTTTCCCGTCTCCAAATGAACCCCTCGGCACCGCTGCACCTCTTTGATTCTTTTGAAATCCTGAGTCATCAAAGGAAAAAGACGGGTGGTCAAGGTAATGGCCAGCACCGATTTACTGCCCCACCGGCCAAAAAGCTTCAATACCTTATCCGGATGCACCCCATATGTATAAAAGCAGAAGATGCTGATGATCACCAAAAGCTTGAGGCCCATCCCTGCCCCATAAGCAAGTGCTTCCAGAGTAATCTTAAACTTTCCCAGGAGGGGGACTTCCGGACCGGAAAACAAAAGGGTAGCTCCGGTCCGGGAAAAAAGAGCATTAATCAATATCAGTAATACGATCATGAAAATACTGAATTTGAGATATGATTTCCACTCCTTAAAAATTCCCGCCGCTCCGATCACTGCCCCCTCCGCCACAAACAGTCCCAAAAGATACAGCGGATGAGAAAAAACCAAGGCCAAGGTAAATACTGCCCCGACAAAAACAAGAGATGTCACCGGATGCAGCTGATGAATTAAGTTGTTTTTTTCTCTGTATGCCGGCATCATAAATATTCCTTCCTTATTTCGGCTCTAAGGGCAGGCGCAGCACCTTACCGGAAACCACTGCGGCCTGATACATACCGGATATTTTTTTCGGGCTCTCCGTCAAAATTTTTACCGCCTCGTTTAATCCTTGGGCATCTGTGCCTACCAGGAGCCACAAAGGATTTTCATCCCCCAAGCCTGCACCGGTAGCGGCAATGATCCCGGCACTTTCCTTCACTGTTTCTCCCAGTTCTCCATGGGAAGTGAAAAGCTCCACCCCGCCATCTGTAAAGTGCACTCCCATACCTGTTTTTCGATAGGCTTCATTAAATTTAGCAAGCCAAGTAATCTCTTTTAAATCATCCCAGACGCCCAGCACCAGCACCGGTCCTTTCCTGTTTTCCATGGCAGCGACGTCCAATGATCCTATCGCAACTTTAGCGGCTCCCTGAGCCTTTAAAGCCTTCACTGTTTTTTCCGCCAGATGCTGATCTTGAGGAGAAGACATCACCGTCACCGGACCTCCCTTGCCCCGGTAACTGTGGATAAAAGGTTCCGGATACGAGCCCACCAAGGCGGAAATAGCAGAGCCCATATTATTCCAGAGGTGATAATCCCACCAGACTTGATCATTTGACTGAAGCCGGTAAGCGGCAGCTCCTCCGTCGGCACAGACACCATTTACATAAAAGAACCAGTCCTGTCGCTCTTTCCTAATACCTCCCTTTTCCGACTCCAGTCCATTGATCCCGTTGACAAAACCTCCGTCCCACTTGGTCTCTACCTCTAAGTGAGCCTGCAGGAGGTCCATCACCGTCCAGTCCTTCTTAATGGGTACCGTCTCATGAAAAATAATCTCCCGACCAAAATTTTTGGTTACCCGAAGAGTCACCTGTTCCGCCAGGACAGGTTTTTCCGGCTGAGCCAAAGCTAAATTTTTGTCTTCTCCTTTAGTGTCTGCTTCTTTCGGTAAAGCGGCAGGCGGGGCTTGTGCTTTTTCTTGGGAAACTTTCTCTGCATCTATCTCCTGCTTTAACTCCACTTGTTTATCACCCTCGGCAACATCTCCCTCAACAGGGGCTTTTGTATTTTCTTCATCAGGCGCCCCTGTCAAATCCAACACCTGCCCGACATCTTCTCCATTGGGACTGCTCCCACAAGCGCAGGCCCCCAGAAAGAGTACCAGTATCCCCAGGAGCACCAAGCCTTTTATCAGGATATTTTTCATCATCGGCCCTTCTTTCTATTGCTATTTAATCTGCCACTCCCTGTAGATACCTGTATATTACTACTGCCGCCTCCGCCCGGTTCAAAAATTTGCCGCCCTGGAAAGTGTTATCTTCATAACCTTTCATCAAGCCTGACCCGAAAGCGTATTTGACACCGTCCAAAGCCCAGGCAGGAATTTTCCCGGTATCGGAAAAGGTTAAGGCATTCGTTTCTAAGTCTGATTCTCTGTTTTCCGCCAGCCGGTAAAGAATAGCAGCAATTTCATTTCTGCTGATCTCTGCATGAGGCCGGAATCTACCATCCGGATCTCCTTCGATAATACCCTTTTCCCAGGCAGCAGCCACTGTTTGAGAAAACCAATCTTTCGCCTCAACATCCTGGAAAAGGCGATCTTGATACTCCTTAATTTCCAACTCCAACTCCAACGCCGTCACCAGCATTTTGATAAACTCCGCCCTAGTGATAGACCGCTTTGGCTCAAATCCAGTACCGGTCCCTTCAATAATGCCCCGGCCGGCTAAAATTTCGATGGCATCCTTAGCCCAAGCCCAGTTCTCTCCTACATCGGCAAAGCTTTTTCTCACCGTTTCTTCTGTGGTCTGATCATCATTTTCCGTTTCTTCGTTTGTTTCATTTTTAGAGGAATTCACCTTCCCATTCTCCAGATCATCCCAATCCGGTCCCTTAGAAGAAGCCGAGCTATACCACCAAATAACCTTATCGCCATCATATAATTTTTTGTCTTCGGCAATGGAATTGGGCACTTTACCGTTTACCTTATACTGCCAGCCACTGCTCCCTTTGTTTTCCTCCCCGTCGATTTCATTGATAAACCCGATAAAATCATCATGAAAACTCCAACTGAGTCCGGTAGCATCCAAAGCCCCCAAAACGCTCATGCCATAGGGATCATCTTCATAGAGGGTAACCGACCTGGGGCCATAGAGGATATCCCCGTCCTCACCAACAACGGCAATTTTCACAGATATCTTTTTGGCAGACCCTCCCCCGGAGGAATTGTTATTGTCGTTTTCATTATCATCATTATTGTTGTCTCCCTGATTACCCCCACCACTACCGTCATTAAAAGATGAATCTTTAAAAGCTGCTAGAGCTTTGATCGGAACAACTGTCCCACCCACATTAGCTAAAGGACCAAAGCTACCGTCTCCATTTTGCGCTTCGTCACTCAAAAGATAAGTGATGGGATTGTAACTATAAACGGCATCAGTTACCGTCCAATTCTCTCCGGTGGGATCGATGTCCAGTTGTAACAATGTCAGCACCGTTTCTCCCGTGGAAACTCCCGCATCCCAGTTGGCTATTTCACCTTTTTCCCCCTGCTGAGTTTTTAAAAATTCTAATCCCTCTTCAATCGCCAATCGGCAAGGGCTCTCCCCTTCGTCCCCATCGGCAAATCCTGTCAGCGCTCTCATCGCCCAGTTGGTGGCATCCACATCATTTGTATCCATACCATCCCAGGAATAACCCCAAACGCCGCTGTCCAAACGCTCTCTAAGCAACCACTCTTTGGCTTTTTCTACATCCAGATATTCATCATTCAGCAATCCGACTTGGTTCAGTGCCATAATCGGCCAAACATGCTCGTAGACGGAGGTGCCGAAGTTTCCATCCTCCCCCTGCATATCTTTGAAAAGTCCTGCCAGCCGGGTGATTTCTTCTTGAGAGCCTCCCAAAGCATCAAGAACTATGATGTTTTTGGCAATTACAGTAGACGGACTGTTTTCATCCAAGTTTTTTGCCTCTTCCCGGATAAGCATTTCCCAGGTGACGCTCCATTTGCTACTGTCCAGATCCTCCCCGCTTTTGACCAGCGCTTCTGCCTCAAGAAGATCTATACTTTTTCTGTTCTGAGAAAATTCATCATATAAGAAATCCAATGCGGCAAGAATTTTTTCGTCTATCATTTCATCCCCTTCTCCACTGTTAAATGAAGAATCTTGAAATGCAATCAAAGCATTTAATGGAACAATTGTCCCGCCCACATTGGCTAAAGGACCAAAACTACCGTCTCCATTTTGTGCTTCGTCACTCAAAAGATACGTGATGGGATTGTAACCGTAAACGGCATCTGTTATCGTCCAATCCGCTCCGGTAGGATCGATCCCCAGTTGTAACAATGTCAGCACTGTCTCGCCCGTGGAAACGCCCGCATCCCAGTTGGCTATTTCACCTTTTTCCCCCTGCTGAGTTTTTAAAAATTCTAATCCATCTTCAATCGCTAATCTACAAGGGCTTTCCTCTTCGCCTGCAGCGGGAAATCCGTCCAGCGCTCTCATCGCCCAGTTGGTGGCATCCACATCATTTATATCCATACCATCCCAGGAATAACCCCAAACGCCGCTCTCCAGACGCTCTCTAAGCAACCACTCTTTGGCTTTTTCTACATCCAAATATTCATCATTCAGCAATCCGACTTGGTTCAGTGCCATAATCGGCCAAACATGCTCGTAGACGGAGGTGCCGAAGTTTCCATCCTCCCCCTGTATATCTTTGAAAAGTCCCGCCAGCCTGGTGATTTCTTCTTGAGAATCTCCCAAAGCATCAAGAGCTATGATGTTTTTGGCAATTACAGCGGCCGGACTGTTTTCATCCAAGTTTTTTGCCTCTTCCCGGATAAGCATTTCCCAGGTGACGCTCCATTTGCTACTGTCCAAATTCTCCCCGCTTTTTACCAACGCTTCTGCCCCAAGAAGATCTATGCTTTTTCTGTTCTTTGTAAACTCGTCATGGAGAAAATCTACTCCCCCATCGATTTTTTCCTGAATGACGCTATCAAAATCCGCTGCCCAGGCGGCACCGGCAAACATCAGAAGACAAATAAAAATTAACAATCCGCTAAAATAAAATTTTCTAGGCACTGTTTTCTCTCCTTTTCAATTTACTTTTCCAGGTAACAAAAAACCCCATTTCCCTTTTGGAAAATGAGGTCATCCATCATTTAGAACCCACATTATTGACCCACCCCTTTCTCCTGCGGAAAGCAGATGATAACATGCTTAAGGCAGGTTTCCTGACTTGCGGCTCATCGTCATTTCCGCCGCCTTCCTGGATTTCTCCAGTGGCTGTAGGTTGTGGAAATGTACTCCCCGCTTACAGTGGCGCGACCGTCCGGGACTTGCACCCGGTTCCCTATTACCTTCAAAGAAGCACCCTAAGCAGTAAATATGCAATTGTTAAATCAATCTAAAGACTTACCTTCTTGTTATATATATTAATAAAAAATTTAAATATCCCTCAAATGTTTTTTCTACCAGGCACAGCATACCGCGAAAAATGAAAAAAGTCAAGAAAGGAAAAAAGACCACAAGCCCAATGGTCAAAGACCTCTGGGCTTGGGTTCAAGGAGGTTTAATGGAGAAGTGAGTGTGTACTTGTATTATCACCTGTTATCTAAATTTATATACTAGTTCTTTTGAAAACTTCAAAACCCACAAAACTTTTCAACTTTTCAAGCCTGACCCTAAATATTTATCTCACCTTCCACCTTCCAACCTTCCACTTTCCAACTTTCCAACCTTCCACCTTCCACCTTCCACTTTCCAACCTTCCAACCTTCCAACTTTCCAACCTTCTACTTTCCACTTTCCTTAAAAGCCTCATAGGCCGCTTCGATGGTTTTCTCAATGTCTTCATCACTGATCGCCAAAGACATAAAACCTGCCTCATACTGGGA
>JBMNTN010000049.1:0-14828 GCA_050945755.1 Bacillota bacterium
TCCTCCGGTTTCCGTGTTGTCCAAAACTCGTGATGTCCCCGGTATTTTCAGAAAAAACTATTGTGTTTTCTAATCTTTTACGAAAACCTTCCGTCCCTTTAGTTCCACTTTTCCCTGGGCAATCCATTGAATGACTGTCGGAAGTATCATGTGTTCCTGTTCCAAAATTCGTGCCGCCAAAGTATCTTCGGTATCGTCATCAAGGACAGGGACAACCCGTTGGGCAATAATCGGCCCTGTATCAGTCCCGGCATCAACAAAATGAACAGTACAACCGGCTACCTTTACCCCGTAATCCAATGCTTGCTTTTGAGCATGTGTACCGGGAAAGGCGGGCAAAAGGGCAGGGTGAATATTGATCACTCTTTGAGGAAAGACATCCAGAAATGCCGGGGTAAGCACCAGCATATAACCGGCAAGTACAATCAAATCAGGATGAAATTTTTCTATCATCCGAGCTAATGCCCCATCATAGTCTCGGCGGTCGGAATAGTCTCGCGGGCTTAAAGTTCTCGTAGGAATACCGTAGTTTTTCGCCCTGATCAAGCCATAAGCATCGGCAGCATTACTTACCACTACACTGATTTGGGCATCCAAATTGCCGCTTTCAATCCGATCAATTATGGCCTGAAGGTTTGACCCCCGGCCAGAAACCAAAACCGCAAGATTTAACATGGCCTTTATTTCGCCTCCCCAAAAAGACGAACTTTGCCGTCACCGGAAGCAATCTGTCCCATGATAAATGCTTCCGGGCAGTCTTTCAGAATCCCGTCAACATCTTTTTCCCCTGCTACCAGGCAATAACCCACGCCCATATTAAATACCCGGTACATTTCTTCCCGGGTGACAGCACCCAGTTTCTCAATCATTTTAAAAATCCGGGGAGTATTCCAGGCGCCTAAATCAATTTTCGCCTCAACACCTGCCGGGAAAACTCGGGGCAAATTCTCCACAAGCCCCCCGCCGGTAATATGAGCCATCCCTTTGATTTCGTATTTATCAAGAAGGGGCAGTATATCCTTAACATAAATTCGGGTGGGAACAAGCATTGCTTCTCCCAATGTCTGCCCCAATTCACCCAGATAATTATTTAATTTGTACCCGGCCATTTCTAAAAGCACTTTCCGGGCTAAAGAAAAACCATTGGAATGGAGCCCTGTGGAAGGAAGACCGATAATAATATCACCCGGTACGATTTGAGCACCGTTAATAATTCTCTCCCGTTCCACTACTCCCACGCTGAAACCGGCAATATCATATTCATCTTCATCATAAAAACCGGGCATTTCGGCCGTCTCGCCGCCGATTAAAGCACAGCCTGCCTGGACGCACCCTTCGGCAACTCCCTTGACAATATCCGTTACCTTATCTGGAGAGAGCTTTCCTACCGCCAGATAGTCTAAAAAAAACAAAGGCTCGGCTCCCTGAACCAGAATATCATTGACACACATGGCCACCGCATCAACGCCTACTGTATCATGTATGCCCGTTAGGATGGCAATTTTTAGTTTGGTACCTACCCCGTCCGTTCCGGAAACCAGTACCGGATGGGGATATTTTTTTAAATCGAGGGCAAAAAGACCAGCAAAACTGCCCAAATCAGTTAAAACTTCTGGCCGAAAAGTCTTTTTGACATGACTTTTGATCTGTTGGACCACTTGATTTCCCGCGGTAATATCTACCCCGGCATCCTTATAAGTGATACCCATAATTCTCTCCCCCATCCTCCATGGAATACTTGCCTGTGTCTTCAGGTATTGGAATCGCATAATCTCCGGAAAAACAAGCTGCACAGAAACTATCCCCAGGCAATCCTGTTGACTTAAGCATTCCTTCCAGACTAAGATAATGCAATCCGTCCGCCCCGATAAATTCCTTAATTTCCTCCAAGGAATGTTTCGCGGCAATCAGTTGATTGCGTTCCGACGTATCAATTCCATAATAGCAGGGATAATGTATGGGTGGTGAACTTATTAGCAAGTAAATTTCCTTTGCCCCGGCATTCTTGAGCATCTGCACAAGCTGCCTGCTGGTTGTGCCCCGGACAATGGAATCATCAACCATCACCACTCTTTTCCCTTCCAGAATCTCCCGAA
Source organism: Bacillota bacterium (assembly GCA_050945755.1). Lineage (GTDB taxonomy): Bacteria > Bacillota > Dehalobacteriia > Dehalobacteriales > Dehalobacteriaceae > JAQVXR01. The sequence continues at coordinate 2,097 of JBMNTN010000049.1, forward strand.
TGGGATTCAGTTTCAATCTCACCGCAATCTCCCGCATTTTTTGGTGGGGCTGGATAAATGTCCGTCCGATATAACGGTTTTTCATTAAGCCCTCCATATAAGGAATTCCCGATTCCTCCGCATATCCTAAAGCTGCCGCAATACCTGAATCCGGAACGGGAATCACAATATCTGCCTCTATCGGATATTCCCGGGCTAACTGCCTACCCATCTCCCGGCGCACTTGAGTCACATTTTTCCCGGCAAAATTGGAGTCAGGCCGGGCTAAATAAACAAATTCAAAAACACAAAAAGCCTGCCTTGGGTTTTTTCGAGTAGGAATGCTGGTTAATCCTTTTTCATTAATGATCACAATTTCTCCCGGCTCCACATCACGAATAAAGTCGGCACCCACCGTATCCAAGGCACAGCTTTCAGAGGTAAGAATATAAGCATCCCCTAATTTCCCAATGCACAAGGGACGTACCCCATGAGGATCACGCACCCCGATTAACTGGTTTTCCGTCATGACCAAGAGGGAATACGCCCCTTTAATGTCAATGACCGTTTTCATGAGGGCTTCTTCAATGGAACCCTGACCATAACGGGCAATTAAGTTCACAATTACTTCGCTATCTGTTGTTGTTTGAAAGACAGAGCCGTTCACCCCCAACCGGTGGCGAATTTCATTGGCATTTGTCAGGTTCCCGTTATGGGCTAAAGATATTAACCCTTTCAGATAGCGAAAATTCAAAGGCTGGGCATTCACCGCCAAACTTGACCCGGTAGTGGAATAGCGCACGTGTCCCATGGCAATATGTCCTTTCATGGAACTCAGAATTTCTTCGTTAAAAACCTCTGCCACCAACCCCATATTTTTATGCAAACTAAAACGGTGCCCATTGGAAACAGCAATCCCGGCGCTTTCCTGGCCTCGATGCTGCAGAGCATACAGCCCGTAATAGGTAATATTCGCCACATCAAGAGCATGGCCGTAGATTCCGAATAATCCACACTCCTCTTTTGGCTTATCATCCGTTAAAGCGTACAGATCAGCCACCCCCTCTTCCTAATTATCATTTTCCAAGTTAATTAATTACCTTGAAGGCGTTCCAAAATCCCCCGGTAGGCATCCTCAACATTCCCAAGACCCCTTGGGAAACGGTCCTTGTCCAATTTTTCCTTAGTACCCCGGCCCCAAAAGATGCACTAATCCAAGCCTGCTCGTGCAAAAATATAGTCAATATACCGGGTATGGTAATCATAATCAAAAAGCCGGTCAACCTCTTCATTACTGAGATAGGACATAATTTCTTTGTCCTGTAAGATGAGATATTCAAAATCTGTTTTAGTATGCCAGGCATTAAGAGCGTTTCTCTGCACCCACTCATAAGCAGTTTCTCTGAGGATTCCCTTATCAACCAAAGCAAGCATTACTCTTTGAGAGAAAACCAGCCCCAAAGTTCGATCCATATTAGCCCTCATATTATCCACATAAACATTAAGGTTTTCCATTACATTGATAAAAAGGTGCAACATGTAATCCAGAACAATACAGCTATCGGGAATAATAACACGCTCAACGGAAGAATGGGTAATATCCCGTTCATGCCATAGGGCGACATTTTCCATAGCCGCCAGGGCATTGCCTCTAAGAACACGAGAAAGGCCCGCCACCCTTTCTACGGTGATGGGATTTTTCTTATGGGGCATAGCGGAAGATCCTTTTTGACCTTTGGCAAACGGTTCCTCTACCTCCAAAATATCTGTGCGCTGGAGACTGCGAATTTCCGTGGCAAACTTATCCAAAGAACTTCCAATTACCGCTAAGGTAGTCAGGAATTCTGCATGTCTATCCCGCTGCACAATTTGGGTAGAAACCAGAGCCGGTTTTAAACCCATACGGCGGCAGACATGTTCCTCTACCCGGGGATCAATATTAGCAAAGGTACCCACCGCACCTGAGATTTTACCCACGGAAATTATTTCCTTGGCTTTTATTAACCGCTCGATAGATCGGTCAACTTCCATTGTCCAAAGAGCCATTTTCAGCCCGAAGGTAATGGGCTCAGCATGTATACCGTGGGTACGCCCCACCATTAATGTTTTTTTATACTTGACAGCTTTATCGGCAAGAACATCTCTCAACTTGCGCAGCCTGGCAAGTAAAAGTTCCGCCGCTTCTTTCATTTGACTGGACAGGCCGGTGTCTAAAACATCTGATGAAGTCATGCCCATGTGAATGTACTTCGAAGCATCACCAACTTCTTCTCCAACAGCAGTTAAAAAGGCAATAACATCGTGGCGGGTCACCGCCTCAATTTCTTCGATCCGCTTAATATCAAAACTAGCCTTTGTTTTTATCTCCTCAAAAGCTTCCCGAGGTATTATTCCCATTTCCGCCATACACTCGCAAGCGTAAATTTCTACATCCAACATTTTTTGAAACCGGTTTCTCGGTTCCCAAACGCTTCCCATTTCAGGCAAGGTATAACGCTCAATCAACTTGGTCTCCCCCCTATTAAGCTGTTACATTTCTCTTAAATAAGCATCCAGACCGATTTCCTGCAACCTTGTATCTTTATCCTCGACCTGTTTTGCCATTTCTTCTTTAAAATGATTAATACGCTCCCTGATTTCCGGATACTTGACACCTAAAATCTGAGCAGCTAAAATACCGGCGTTTTTCGCCCCGTTAACCGCCACAGTGGCTACCGGAATTCCTGATGGCATCTGCACAATAGAATAGAGAGCATCCACCCCATTTAAAGCTCCGGACTTAATCGGTACCCCAATTACCGGTAATGGAGTAAGAGCAGCGATCACACCGGCAAGATGTGCAGCTCCTCCCGCCCCGGCAATAATTACTTCAAATCCGTTTTCCTCTGCTGTCCGGGCAATCAGTGCTGTTTTTTCCGGCAACCGATGAGCCGAAGAAATAAACACCTTATAGCCAACTCCAAATTTTTCAAGGATTTTTGCCGCTTCTTTCATAACCGGCAAATCAGAATCACTGCCCATGATGATTGCAACCTTCGCTGAATTCAATCCGGTCCCCACCTTTCCTAATTGTCTTGTAAATATTATCTATTTCCATATTTCAGGAGATTATTAACAAAGGATAAGGAAAACCTTTTAAAAAATAAAGGCCCAATGGCATTCCATTCCTGCGGAATCTACCAGTCTAGGCCAATGAGACAATAACCAATACAATTTTGTATCTCTCTCAATACCCCCGGCAATAACAAAACAGGTACAGCTCACCATGATGGTTAGGGCCATACCACCTACCTGCCGTTTTTGGTAAATTCTGTAGCCAGGGCAGTTACGGCTGCCCGGTAGAAACCCGCAAGCCAATTCTTACGGTTATACAGAACATATAAATTTCACCCTCAGTATATCAACAGCCAATAGGGATGTCAATAAATTACACGAACATTTTTATAATAAAAATGTTTAATATTCGTATAATTAGGACGATATCTCCTTGTTGTGATCCCTTTTCCGGTATTTGGGATCGGCCATGCAAAAGGAATGGGTCAGCCCCCCAATAATAGCAGAGCAGGCAATGAAAAGAATGCCAATCTGCTGGCCCATAATCGTAAAATCAAATAAGCCGTGGCCAATGAATATGGCATGAATTCCGGCAAGAAGAGGCACCAGGCGGCACTTTTTCTCCTTCAAGAAATTAATATCTTGCAAAAGATTCCACTCCATCCAGGCAAAAATGGCCAGCCCAATACTTCCCAGCATCGTCATTAAAGACAAAATAACATTATGCGCATGAAGAACACGCAGGTATTGGTAAACATTGCTGTCCGCAAAATAAATCCCCATTAACCCCCATCCGGTTACAGGTTTTTTTAAAAACATATTAAAGCAATTTCCCCATATAGCCTGGCGAAGATCAATGCTGGATGGAAGAAAATCTCCCCTGGGAAACCAGGTAGGATATGTAAATGCCAAAACAAGCCCGCAGAGCACAAGGAGGACACGCATTATCCGGGACCTGCCATTTCTGAAAGCAAAGGCGTAAATAAATAACCCAAAAAATAAACCGACCAGCGCCCCTCTGGACTCTGTCATAATTAAAACGGCAGCGCAAAAAACTGTTCCAATAATTACCAGCAACTTATGTCGCCCGGATTTTCTTTCAGCAAAATAACAACCTACTAAAACCATTACAGCATACCAAGATGCCGCTAAATTAGGATTGCCGAAAGTGCCTGTAATACGCAGAAGGTTCTCCTCATTTTCGATCACTGTACACAATCCGAACAAATATTTCCACCAAACAGGATCCCGATTAATAAGGTGAAAATTTTCAAAAACGCCAATGAAGGCAGAACCAATGGACAGCAAAAAAGCAGAGAAAAACAGTTCTTCAACGTCTTTCTCGGTTTGAAACCGGTTTTGCACATAAAGGCTAATAATGTAAAAGGCAAAAATCACAAATGACGCTGCCACCGACATTATATGCTCATTGATTATACCTACAAAAAAAGACCAGACAAACAACAATAAAAGGCCGAAAGACCATGTGCCTCGATAACCAAAGTCCCCTTCATGATGGTGTCGAAAATAATTGAAAGAGAGTAGCACTACTGGCACTAAAACTAAAAAAGGAGAAAAAATAATTAACATCATACCCAAATACACAGCAGTATCCCTCTATAAAATCAATATTTACCGTTACACATTTCAATCATCATTATATATAAAATAATGTTAAATAAAAAAGAGCATCTCTATAATTTGCAATAATTTGCTTTTCGCTGGTCATTAACATGCCTCAATAAGATACTACCATGATTTCCCAGTTGGTTGCAACCGGGTAATTATTTTTCTTTACTGCGTTTTGTAGCAAATTAAGTCGAAAGCTCATAACATGTACTAGAAGTATCAAGACAAAACTGACAACCGTCCCTTATTTTAGTGCTATTTTACTCTAATTATTGAGGAAAGGAGGGTTGTATTAATGAGCCGTCGACATAAGGATGATTGTGACCACCGTGAGCGTGTTCGTGTTCTCCCAGCCCGGGAAAAGGGCGTTTTTGAAAACATAATTGACCTAATTATCATATTAATTGTCTTACAGTTTCTTTGCTCCTGTGTTTTAGGTACCGACGACTGTTAATGTATCTTCTCATATGTAAAAAAGGTTCTTTCAGTTCGGATAAAAAAATTATCATTTCAGACACCCCGGATAGACCCTCAAAGACGGTATCTCCACTACTGGGAGAACCGTCTTTTTTTACAGGAAAATCAAGAATAGATTTAGACGGGCACCGGAAAATTCCCAGCAGCATATTATTTTAGAGGGAAGGATGTGATGATATGAGTCGACATCGAAGAAGAAGACGAAAAAGAAAGTCTCGGGAGGAAGCAATAGAGACCGCCTTGACCCGATCAAAAAAATCTAATTTTAATATTGGCGATTTTTTAAGAAAAGCGGATTTTGGAAAATTATCGGATCAGTTGCGCAGTGCCGCTGATGGTCTGGAAAAAATCAACCAATTGACATCCTTAATGGAGGAGGTCGATATCTTAGTTAAACCAAAAGGCAGTCGCTCAAAAAGCAATTTCAATATTATGAAGCTTTTGACGAATGGCAACTCTATAAACCATTTGCTGCAAGCACTCATGCCTCTTCTCAATGATTCTGACGGAGAAAAGAGAGTTAGACCATTGAATGTAGAAACCAGTGGCAGATCAGATGACTAAAACAGAGAGGAAGGCTGGGGTTAATCTCCCTACCTTCCTCAACTTGTTTACCTATTAGGAATGCGTAATCCATTTTGGCTGGCTAAACGATTCATTAATGCTTTCAACTGACTTCTGTTAGATTTATTTACGCCTCCTGACCTTTCCATTTCCCTAATAATTTCATCAACAACCATGCGATTTTCCTCCGACAGTACTCCTCTAAAATTCTTAATTAACGTTTTCAGTTCTCCAAAAGATCTTGGTTTTGAAACTCGACTCACTTTAGCTTGCCCCTTTCATAATATAAAAGCCTGTACCTTATCATATGCAACAGCTTATCTATTTGGTGTTTCCTAATTGAGCAAGCTATGATAGAGATTTTCTGCAACATCCCGGTTTATCGAGAGAGTATAATGTGTCGGTTTTAAAAAAGGCTATATAATCTTCGGCCAAAATCGAGTATTTATATTTTTAGATTTCACCCCGACAGATACTTTTATAAAAAAACCCATAGTCGAAGCTCCCTTGGAGAAAAGCTTTTCTCCGTGCAGGTTTTAAATGTCTCCCCAATAAGCTGAGTAAGACACCGGTCCCTTTGGTAAACCCGATCGCCACCATCCCAACAAGTGTACCATCTTTATCCAGAACAAGTTTACGAAAAGTTTTCTCCTTTTCATTACGTACTTTTTCTACGGAAAAACTGGAATCAGGAGGATTGACAATACCTCCGCTGATCACACCTAAGTCTGCCATTTTAATAGAGTTAATGCTAATGCTGCCCGGGTAAAAGAGCTCCTTTCCTGCCATATTAAAAGCAGCTGCTTTTCCCTGTTCCATCGCATTTCCCCAGAGAGCATTCACCCGATAAGCCTTCCACAACCGGTCATAGGTTTCAGCCACGTCACCGGCGGCAAAAACCCCGGAAACATTCGTTTGCAACCGATCATCCACAAGGATACCCCGATTGGTTTTTATGCCGGTACCTTTAAGAAACCCGGTTTCAGGGGCAACTCCTTTGGCATAAATAACCAAGCTGCACGCCAATTTTTCCCCGGAGTTTAAGATTATCCTTTCCACCCGGTCATTTCCTTCTATGGACTGGACATCCCTCCCCAGGAGAAATTGATAACCGTTATCTTCCAAGTGGTGTTGGAACATATCGGCTCCTTCCTGGTCGAGAATCTGGGATAAAATACGGCGGGAGCTAACCACCACTTTAACTTTCAACCCTTTACTTTTCAGGCCCTCAGCCGTCTTTAATCCAACCAATCCTCCGCCGACAATGACAGCCGTTTCACCGGGACCGGCCCAATCCCTGATCCTTTCCGCATCTTCCAGACTGCGCAGTACAAAGACTCCGGGAAGAGTACCCCCGTCCAATACCGGTTGTTTTGGTAAAGCACCTGTCGCAATTAATAGCTTATCATAAGTGACTAACCGCCCGTTATCTAATTTCCCTTGCCTGCTGACTACATCAATGGATTGCATCCGGCATCCCATTTCCAGTCTAACATTTGGGCAGCCAATTTCTAAGTTCTCCTGAAGAAACAAATAATCCCTGGAAATTAAATCACCGATGTAATAAGAGGTCAGTACCCGCGAATAATATGGATGAGGTTCCCCGGAAACTAAAGTTACGTGATCCTCCGGACTTAATTTCGCTAATGTAAAGGCAGCTGTATAGCCGGCAGGTCCCCCGCCCACAATTAAATGGTGCAAATTCCATCCCTCCTGTCTAACCTCCCCCGGCGGGAGGAATTAAACAAACTGTGTCATCCTCTTTAAGCTTAGTTCCTAACCCCTCCAGAAAAAGAATATTTCGCCCGTTGACCAGGATAACCATCCCCTCCCTCAGACCCCGGGAGTCAGTAAAAACCTCTTTCTCGAAAGGTATTCCGTAACGTTCTATTAAAATATTAAGTAAAGAATTCACATTGGGGGCATTCATTTCCAATGTGGACACCCCTGTGATTAATCGCAAAAAACTAAAAAATTTTACTTTCACATAACTCACCCGGTTCTTTAAGTAAGGGTCCGGGCAACCCGGACCCTCTGATTAAAGGCCTAACCTTTCTTTGGTTTGGGGGAGAATTTTCCCTTCCTCGCTCCACCCACGCAACTGATAATATTCTTTTAGCATCTCTTCTAGGCCGCTTACCTTTCCTGCACCCGGTCCTTCCGATAATGCTTCATTGAGAATCCGCGGTGCCAATGTATCATCTGACTTAGACAAACCGGCATCCATATTAAATTGGCGCTCCAAATTCCAAATTCGTTCACCTGCCAAAAGAGCCTTTTCTAAAGAATAGTCAATGCCTGTGGCCGCTGAAAGAAAAGCTGCCACTTCTTCCCCTCCAATGGCAAAGGTAGAAAACAAACAGATGCCTGAAGAATCCACCAGAGCGGTAACATCCTGAAATGCCTTGGTCAAAGATGCTTTATCTTTTGTTTCCAGAGGATCAAAGGCGGCGGGAATACCCAAAACTTCCGCGGAGATGGTGTATCCCCGGACGTGGCACCCACCCCGGTTAGACGTGGCATACTCAAGGCCAATACCTTGAATCGCCCGAGGGTCATAAGCAGGATACTCTTGTTTCTTGGCAGTCATGGAAAATTCGGGATGCCCATATTTTTCGGCAAGACGATAAGACCCTTCCGCAAGTAGATCTCCAAACCCTTCCCGGTAACCGGTCTTTGTGGCAAAGTCTACCATCACATCTGCATCACCAAATAATAAAGGTACTTGGGTATCGCTTTCCGGAAGATAGCCCTTTTCCCAAAGTTCCATGGCACATGCTAAAGTGGCACCATAGCTGATCGGGTCAAATCCCAACTCATTGGAAATATAGTTAGCTTTAATAATAGCATCCAGTTGGGAAATCCCACAATCCGCTCCCATGGACCAAATGGCTTCATACTCAGGCCCTTCTCCTTGCCCAGCAAATTTACCGGTCTTTACCTCTGTTACTCTGCCGCAGGCAATGGGGCAACCCATACAGGCCTTCTTCCTAATTGTATTCTTCTCAGCCATGGTTTCGCCGCTGATTTTTTCTACCTCAGGGAAAATTCCTGTTTGGAAATTCCTTGTAGGCAACGCTCCATGAGAATTTAAAATATTAACTAAGACGGCGGTACCGTATGTTGGAAGCCCTCCTGAAGTAACCGCATTAGCTTTAACCTTAGCCATGGCATCATCAACCGCATTTTTAAACCCTTGAGGATCAGCCACTTTAACTCCCTTAGTACCTCGGACGACAACAGCCTTTAAATTTTTTGAGCCCATGACAGCTCCAACTCCCGAACGCCCGGCTGCCCTATTTTTATCATTAATAATACAAGCGTAACGGACAAGTTTTTCTCCGGCCGGTCCAATACAAGCTATTTTTGCCTCTGGGCAGGTTTCCTCCCTGAGGATATCATCCGTCTCAAAGGTAGTCTTCCCCCAAACATGTGCTGCAGAACGCAGTTCTACCAACTCGTCCTTAATAAACAAATAAACCGGCTGATCAGCTTTCCCTTCAAATACTATCAAGTCATATCCGGCATATTTTAATTCCGCACCGAAATATCCTCCGGAATTAGAAGCAGCAATCGTCCCCGTTAATGGTGCCTTTGTTATCACATTATACCTGCCGGCGGAAACCGCATTGGTTCCGGTCAGCGGTCCGGTGGCAAAAATTAATTTATTATCCGGGCTGAAAGAATCAACCTTGGGATCAACTTCATCAGCAAAAATTTTGGCTCCTAAACCACGGGCTCCAATATAATCTTGGGCCAGCTTAGGATTTAAGTCTTCTACCCCAACACTTTTCTCACTTAAGTTAATCCGTAAAATTTTACCAGTCCAACCAAACATTTAGCCCACCTCCCGCATCATCTGCTGCAGTTTCCGGGCAACTTTCTTTCTTTTCTCTAAGCCCAGTTCGGATACTTCCTTATACTCAATTGCGTCCCAAACACATGCTTTAACACATTCCGGTTCGCCACCGCATAAATCACATTTCACCACTTTCTGTTCAGCAACAGAGTAGTCTACCCCTCCAAATGGGCAAACCATAATGCACATACGGCAGCCAATACACCGTTTTTCATCTAAAACCACTGCCCCGGTGGTTTCATTGCGTTGTAAAGCTCCTGCCGGACAAATTTCCAAGCAGTATGGGGTATCACACTGCTGGCAGACCACAGGCAGATAAAAATTTTCATCAAGAAAGACAGCTGCTGTAATTCTTGATGCCAGCGGGTTAAATTCTCCTGCATTTTTCATAGAGCACGCCAGTTCACACCTGCGGCATGCAGTACACTTCTCTTCGTTGATTACTAACTTCTTTGCCAATTGGTCTTCCCCCCTTCAAAACATATAAACCCCAACCTTGAAAATAATCCCTCATTTCACCTCCCTTTTTGTTTGAATCTTTTGTGTTTTTATTTATGCCTATTTTACATATTTCAACAAAAAGCTGACAATTCCTTGCAATTTTTATAAATTTTAATTGCTTAAATTATTTACATGTTGTTTTGCCATATGCCTTTGTTTTATCAAAATACAAAGACACTCTACATTAAGCACATACCCCTTGTTTGACATTTTCCCGAATTTTATGTTGAAATAATATCAATGAAACTAACCACTGCCAGGTTTCTTTTATCAGGTTGCTTAATATTGCTAAAAGGGAGAAACGTACATGGATAATTTGGAAAACTTGTCTGTGGAAGAGCTAAAGAACCAGCTTCTAGAATTGGAGGGCTACCTGGAGGAAATCGAAGAGGAAAGGACTTATTATATTTAATTGGAATTTTCAATGTCAAAAACAAAGGTCTTTTCATCAACCTTGGTAAAACCATTTCTGTACCAAAAATTCAAGGCATCAGAGCGGGATATCACACTGATTTTTTCAAACTCATGAATCTTTCCCCACTGAATCAATGCTTGACAAAGAGCACTGCCTAATCCTTGATTTCGCATACCGACAGGCAAGCGAAATATGATGATCTGGATAATTTCTTCTTTTAACCCAATCGTAAAATAAAATGGGTCCGGATGGTTTTTGATAAACTGGTAGGTTACAACAATATTTTCTAGCTGCCCGGTGACTTCATATTGAACAGGATGGTGAATTATTTTTGCTATTTCGTTTTCTAATTCCTGGAGGTTAACATTTTCTAATTGACACATGATTTTTTTGATTGACCGTTTTTTATTTAGCGCATTTTCCCAAATATAAAAAGTATGCAGCGAAATATAAGAAAGAACGGCACTAACTATTGCCGGAATATACATCCCTGCTCCGCTGGCCAATCCCAGTCCGCTTGCTAACCAAAGAGTAGCGGCGGTAGTTAATCCTTTAACATTAAACCCCTCTTTCCAAATCACACCTGCCCCGATAAAACCCATCCCGGAAATAACTTGAGCCGCTAACCTAGCCGGATCCCAATTTCCCCCACTAAACCCGTAAACAGAAATAATCATAAATAGGGCACTGGCCAAAGACACTAAAGAGTGGGTGCGGGCACCGGCCGGTTTATTATACAAATGGCGTTCGGACCCAATCAGGCCGCCAATAATCACAGCAAAAACCAATCTTAATGCCAACTCACCTTGCATTTGAAAGTCCATATATTGGGCGCTTCCCTTCAGAAATAAAATAGTATAAAAATTGTTTCTTGAGCTTATCTCTATATAGCCTATGCCAAATAATTTTCGACAACATCCTAATTATTTCCTGCCGCTAAACATTCAATGTTGGATTTTATCATTTACTATTGGTATTTATATTATGAAAATTTGTTTTTTCTGAAACAAAAATATTTTTCCTTTCGTCAAAAGTTATAAAGCAGTTTTTAACTGCATCCGGAAAAATTTTTGTGCCCCAGGTACAGCGAAAGGAATGAGTCTTTTGTGAAAAAATTATTATTACTCTCTATCATGATCCTATTGACTGCCGGTTTTCTGATCCTCCCGTCAAATTCAACAGAAGCTAGATATTCTGAGGAAATTAATGTGTTTGATACCGACACTTTTAAGTTGCCTGTTGTCGGTTCTGTAGAAAACCTAAAAAAACTGCTTCCTGCCCCATCCTCAAGACAATTCCACCGGGGTATGAGGGAGATTGCCATCGCAAACGAAATAACCCAAACAACAGTACCTGAACGAGCAGCAGCAAAAAGTTTATCCGATTATTCCACCACCAATATTCAAGTGCAAGGTGTGGACGAGGCCGATACTGTAAAAACTGACGGAAAGTACATCTACCAGGTTACTAATGAGCAGATCCTGGTGATTGATGCTGTTCCTTCCAACAAGATGAAAGTTATTAAGCAATTATCTTTTGACACAGAACAATTCTCCCCCCAGGAAATGTTTGTCGATGAGAAGTATCTGGTTGTGATTGGTTCTTCTTACGAGAATATTTTCCTGGATCATCTCTCTTCACTTTCAAAAGATATAAAAATTTATCCGCCAAGCAGAGTACATAGGACGGTAAAAGCTATCATCTTTGATGTCAGCAACAAAAATGACATTAAGCAAATGCGAGAAGTAGAACTGGACGGCAATTATATTTCTTCCCGCAAAATCGGCTCCAACCTTTATTTGGTCGCTAACCAAAGAATTGAATACTATCATATAATGGAGCAGGATGAATTCCCCAACCTGCCCTTTTACCGGGATTCGGCAGCTGATAAAGGCGTTCAGCTTGTGGACTTCAGCAAAATTTACTATTTCCCGGAATACATCGTGCCAAGTTACCTGACATTAGCAGGTTTAAACCTGGAAAAGCCTAATGAACCCATGCACGTTTTTACTTACCTTGGTTCCGGGGAAGACATTTATGCCACGGAAAAAAACCTTTATGTAGCGGTCACAACTACCCAGTTAGTCCAACCCAAACCTTTTAAGGAGGAAACTGCCGATTCAATCCTCCCGGTACCTCTCCAATTGGAAACAACAATTTATCGCTTTGCTCTAGAGCAGGGAAAAACAAAATTGGCCGCTCGAGGCACAGTGCCGGGCACAATTTTAAACCAATTTTCAATGGATGAACATAA
>JBMNTN010000050.1:0-14464 GCA_050945755.1 Bacillota bacterium
AAATTATAAAACTCTAAATACATTGTTTACAGCGAAAGTCAAGTCCCAATTAGTGTGTAATTTCCTCGGTAACACTTTAATCGGTTCGTAGTTAAGGCTGCTAACTTTCTTAGTATCACAATCAGTATGCGTTTATGCCGCGAAAGCCGGGTTTATCAGTGAGAGGGCCGCATGGTAGGCTGATGGCCTGGCAGCACACAAACACAGGGCAAGCTTTATGGCACACCCGGCAGTTTTAAATCATCATTAGAATCAGGTAGGCAACCGTAACAGAGGGGGCTGCCTGTGGTGCAGGAAGACATGCGGCCAGAGGCTCACTGTCAACCCGGACCGTGGAATAAATGCGAATCTAAGCAGCAACCGTAACTTTAGAATCTTTTTTCTTATCTTGGTAATACAGATCCATCTCGAAGTATTTACGCCCTGTCTGCCATTTTTCGCTTTGTTCCATCAGCAGGGCACCCATGAGCCGAATTACTGACTTCTCGTTGGGGAAAATGCGTATGACCCGTTCCCTTCGCCTGATCTCCTGGTTAAGCCGTTCTGCCCCGTTGGTTGTACGTAATCTTTTACGGTATTTAAGGGGCATGATTAAAACGGCGGTAATATCGTCAAAGGCTTCATCCAGTAAGGATGTTGCTCTAGGCGCTTTGGATTCGTATGTGGCTATGATGTGATCCCGGACACTTTTGGCACTTTTCAAGTCAATAGCTTCGCAAAGCCGGCGCAGGTCTTCCTTCATTTCGACTTGTAGTGCCTTTGGTGTTTGATCTAGCATGTTCCTTGAAAAGTGGGTTTGACATCTTTGCCAAGTAGCTCCTTGGAATTGTTTCTGAATGGCATTTACCAGGCCTTTATGATTATCGGAAGTCACTAGGTGTACATCCTTCAGTCCCCGCTCTTTTAATGATTTAAAAAAATCGCTCCAGCTGCTTTCCGATTCGCTATTGGCCACCTGAAAACCGATAACTTCACGGTTTCCTTCTTCGTTAATGCCGATAGCAACGAGTAAGCCTCTGGATTGTACCCTGTTATTAATGCGTGCTTTGAGATAAAGGGCATCGACTATCAGAAACGGATAGTGGCTTTCCAGCGGTCTTGTTTGAAAGTCATGAACCAAGGGATCCAGTCTCTGACAAAGAGCTGAAACGGTTGATTTAGAAAACTTCTTGCCACAGAGTTCTTCGGTGATGGTTTCCACTTTCCGGGTAGAGACGCCATTAACCACCATTTCCATCATGGCCAGCACCAGTGCCTGTTCGCTCCGTTGGTAGCGTCCAAAGAGTTCGGTGCTGAATTCGCCGTTTCGATGGCGTGGAATGCGTAAATTCAGTGTTCCAACCCGTGTGACCAGTTCACGCTCATAACTGCCATTGCGATAGGCCTTTCGTTGATCGGTTCTCTCATATGGTTCAGCACACAGCTGTTCAGTGGACTGGCCCCGAAGGACCTCATTAAAGATCTTTTCCATCAATTTTGCTACGGCTGCATCTCGTCCGTTGCTCATAAAAAGTCCGTGCAATTCTTCTTCGGTTAGGGTAATATTAAACTGAGCCATGGATTTCATCCTCCTCGGTTTGGTATTTGCTTGTCACTTATATTTTAACCGAGGATATGAGTTTGTGGCTCATTTTCTTTTTACACAATTATAAGGGCTTAATCGGCCATTTGTTAGTGTTAGAAAGAAATATCATCAATATTTTTATTTGCAGATCCTTCAATATAGATTACAGTTTTGTTGGGCAAACAGACAATGCTTTCCCCGGGTTTTGAAATTTTACCGGTTTTTATACAGATTTTTTCGGGGCAGTCAACCGTCAGCTTTGAAATCCAGGCTTCTTGATTTTCAATCGTTACTTCGATGTATTTATTGTCGGGGAAATTTATTAGATACTTTGCGTTTTCATTCATAGGCACACTCTGATAATGTTTCCCGTTTACTTCGATTACTGCAAGATTATTTCCGCTATCAGGCCGGTAATAATCTTGCAGGTACCAAGTTAGACCGGCACAAATTAAAATGAATATAATTAGTAAATCGCCCTTTTTCATCGCAATCACCACTGATTTTGTAATTGGTAATTCATATTGATTAATTCAAAATTATCCTGATTGATACCTGATGAAACATATACCTTTTTATCATCGGTAACAAAAATTGCTTCCACATCTGTTAATGTTTCCACCAAATTCATTCCCTGTTCTAAACCCAGTAAAAATATGCAGGTAGATAAAGCGTCGGCATCAATTGAGTTACTGGTAATAATTGAGACACTGATTAAACCATTTTCTGCAGGATAACCTGTCTGGGGGTCTATAATGTGGTGATATTTTTTCCCATTGACTTCAAAATATTTTTCATATGTGCCCGAAGATACTAGGGATTGGTTATTTAATTTAACGATTGCCATATATTCATTCCTGGGTTGGTATGGATCCTGTAGGCCTAAACGCCAGTCAGAATTATCGGGTCTTTTGCCGATAGTGAGAATATTGCCGCCAAGATTAATAATGGCATGTTTTACACCGGCATTTTTCAGTATTTTCGCTACTTCATCAGCAGCATATCCTTTCGCAATGGCACCTAAATCAACCATCATTCCTTCATCTTTTAGTTTAGCTTTCTTTCCGCTTTTGTCCAGCTCCAGATTTGTAAAATCAACTAAAGACAGTTTTTCCTTTATAATTTCCTTATCTGGGATCATGGCGTTTTCTGTATCAATATTCCATAACTTTACGATCGGACCGATTGTAATATCAAATTTGCCATGAGAGATTTCTGAGTAGTATTTTCCTTTCGTTAAAACAAAATCGGTATCAGTACTTAATTCTATAAAATCTTTTCCGGAAGAATTATTTAATTTTATAATTTCGCTTTTGTTTGTATCCTTATTGATGGTCATCTTATCCTCTATTTCCCGGATTCGTTCAAATGACTTGGAAAAAACAGTATCGTCAACATCGCCGTAAACAGTAATTTTAACTAAAGTGCCCATTAAAAAATTAGTTTTGGTAATGGGTTTTATTTCGTTAGCTGCTCTGTTATCTTTTGGGGAAAAACATGCCGTTAGTATAAAAACCAAGATAATAAAAAAACATACTAAATAAGTATTTCTAAGTTTGCGAATTTTAAAATTCATTTATTATGCCCCCAATTTGCTCTTTCAATGGCAGGGTGTGTTAAAAATGGTTAATTTAACAAAGCTAAAAGAAACATACGAAAAACGAAGGCAGTGCCTCCGTTTTCGTATCTATTGAATTATAAAATTCTGCGGTTAATATTATTGTTGTGCTTTTTCTAAAGCCATTTTTACTGCGAGTTTATAGTTGGCAGAGCTATGAGTAACGCCGGCAAAATCGTCTACGGCATCAATATCCTCAGCACTGGTGGCACCGACAAATTCTTTTGTGAAATACTTATTAGCGGTTTTTGCTTCTTTTAGGGGATAACTTTCATAATCCTTTAAGACAAAGGTACCTTCTTTTTCTTTATCCGGTTGCCATTCTTGCAGAGTTACCGATTCAATCGCATCATTTTTGATAGTTACATATGCAGTTGCAAATCCATTTTCAGCAGTGGTATCGGAGTAGCCCATGAAAGTACCGTCAAAATATGTTCCGCTTTTTTCCGCGCCGGCTTTTACAATCGCTCGTTGGGCGGCTTGTTTAAACTTCTTCGAACTGTGAGTAATACCGGCAAAATCATCTACGGCAGCAATTTCTTCAACAGTAGATAGACCGGTCAAATTTTCCTTGAAATAAGCTTCCCCATCAACTGCCGGTTTATGCGGATAAGTAGCCAGGTCTTTAATTGCATGACCGGTACTCCCATCCTGAATCTCTTCAATTGTAACATCTGCAATTTTCCCGTCTTTTAATGTGAGCTGGATTTTTGCTTCACCATGGGATTCAGTATCTGCATCAGAATAAGCTACATAAGTACCATCTGTTAAATTGGCATTCTGCTGAGGCGCTTCCGCTTGTGGGTCTTCTTGGTTTGGTTGTTCTTGATTAGCCCCACAACCGGCAAGTGAGAAAATTAACAAAAGAGCGGATATTACCATGATAAATTTTTTTAGGCGCATTTCTGATATCTCCTTTTAAATGTTATTTTTTCAAGCAATTCATATCAAAAAATGCTGTACTTTGTGTTTACGGCTTTTTGATCTCCTTTAGACCAATTACTTAATATGAGAGAGCAGCGACCTAAAATTAAATATATTGTTTTTTATCCTAGGATAGGTAACATGTTAGCTTAACACAATGACCATGTCAATTAACAATACAAGCAAAAAAAAGGTGCCAATTACCATAAACCATAAGTTTTCTTTGCAAAGAAATTTCTTTTTAACAGTCGGTTTTAAAGGAGATCGTTGAAATATGGCCTCTGCTTAAGAATAATTATATTAGATAATTTAATTTTTAGTCATCATAAGAACATATCTGCATATTAAATTATCTAATAGGTAGTTTTCAACATTTGTACCATTGCCTGGTTTCCCTTGCCAATTGGTTTAACGATTCATGGATTAAAGCCTCGTCCTTTCCCAAAAGCTGAAATTTTAGGTTCAGTCAAAGTTCAAACCCCTTCTGGTTTATATTTTAAAATTGTTTATGTTTTTTCTTAATTATAAAACAATTATAAAACAGTTGCATAATTTTGGGTTTACTGGTTCAACAATCATATGTTATAATTATTATGTTGTATTTTGTTGAACTTAATGGGTACCGGGAGCCCTAATAAATCCTCTGTAATGCTGTTTTCCCGGGTTTTCAGCTGCGGAAAGGGGGAAGGGATGTATACCTTTACCAAAGAACAATTGCTTCAAAAACGCCCCCGCAAACGGAGAATATCCAGAAGTGGGAAAAGTAAAGGTAAATCGACAAAAAGAATTATTAGTGTTGTCGGGTTGCTATTAATTATTTTGATTATCGGGGTATGGTTACATAAAGCAAATACGGCATATGCCATTATGGTTAACGGTCAAGAAGCAGCTCTTGTAGAAAGCCGTGTTGAAGGAGATAACGCAGTAAAAGAGTTTCTTGATCAAAAGTCCAAGGAATATGGTCAAGAGGTAATTACACCGGACAGCATTGAAGTTAAACAGGTACAGGTTAATGGCAAAGACAAAATGTTTGGTGCAGATGTTACGAAGGCACTGGCTGAAAAAATAACAGTTTTGATTTCCGGAGCTGTGATTGTCATTGACGGTGAAGAAAAAATAGTTGTATCCAGTAAAGATGCCGGGGAAAAAATAGTTAAGAAAGTAAAAGATCAATTTAGCAATAATAAAAAAGACGTATCAATAATTAAAACAGAAGTAAAAGAAAAAGTAGAAGTTCAGGAAAAAAAAGTTTTGCCTGAAAGCATTGTTGACGAGGAAAAGGCATATCATCTGCTTACCGTTGGGACAGAAAAAATTGTGTCCCATGAGGTAGCCTCAGGAGAGTCTTTATGGTCTATTGCCAAAAAAAATAACATGAAGATGCAGGACTTGATAGCTGCCAATCCAAGTATTAATCCCGACAAACTGAGTATCGGGGACAAAATTAACCTAGTTAAAGCCGAACCTATGATGCACGTCACCTGTGTTTACGAATATTCGGAGATCAAGGAGACCCCATTTGAAACCCAAGTTGTCCGCGATACTAATATGCTTCGGGGCCAGGAAAAGGTCAAACAGGAAGGGAAAAAGGGTACCAAAGAGTTTAAATATCGTGCTGTTGCTGTTAACGGTTTCGAAGTGGACAAGCAATTTTTATCCGGCACGGTTATTACCAAGCCGGTACCGAAAATTGTCCAACGTGGGTCCAAAGTACTTGTGGCATCCCGGGGAAGCGGCGGCAGCGGGGAATTGCGCTGGCCTGTCAGTGGCCAGATAACATCCCGGTTTGGAAACCGCGGCCGGGAGTATCATACCGGTCTTGATATTGATGGGTCCACGGGAGACCCGGTACGTGCAGCGGAAGACGGCAAAGTGATTTTTTCCGGTTGGTCAGGCGGTTATGGGCGGATGATAAAAATCGACCATGGCAGCGGCCTGCAGACATGGTATGCACACCTGTCAAGCTCTAAGGTGAGCACAGGAAATAAAGTAACACGGGGAGAGGTTATTGGGGCTGTGGGCAGTACAGGAAGAAGTACCGGCTCGCACTTGCACTTTGAGGTACGAATCAATGGCAGTGCCGTTAATCCCCTGCGTTATCTAAATTAGCAAATAAATTAATTTTTAGATAAAGCTGAATGCCGAGGCATTCAGCTTTTCCATACGGAAAAAAGCAAACTAATTTAAATTTATTTGAATAATAAACAGCGGGACAATATAATAATAAGTACAATATACCCCTGTAGGGTAGATTTGGATAAGTCATCAAAGGAGTAAGAAAAGGATTGGCTGATCTATCCTAAAACTTAATGGGACCGGAAAGTTGATAGGGAATTTTCCTGATAATAAGCAAGGGAGGTGGAAAAATGGTTTGGGATTTAATTATTATCGGAGGGGGCCCGGCTGGGCTGACCGCAGGCCTTTATGGGGCGAGAGCAGGGCTTAAGACTTTGCTTTTGGAGAAAGCGATGCCGGGAGGCCAGGCGGTGTTAACGGAGAAAATCGAAAATTATCCCGGATATCCCCAGGGGATAAGCGGCCCGGAATTAATGATGAGCTTTATGGACCAAGCAATGCGTTTTGGTCTCGAATTTAAAACTGAAGAAGTCAGCGGGATAGATTTTACCGGAAAAGAAAAAGTTATCAACACCAATGAAAATAATTACCTCGGAAAGGCGGTAGTTATTGCAACCGGGTCTAGGCCAAGATTCTTGGATGTCCCTGGGGAAAGGGAGTTTCATGGCCGGGGAGTCTCTTATTGTGCCACCTGTGACGGCGCATTTTTTAAGGAGAAAAAAGTGGTTGTTGTTGGCGGCGGGGATGCTGCCGTTGAGGAAGCGCTTTTTTTAACCAGATATGCTAACGAGGTTGTTTTGGTGCATCGACGGGATCAATTAAGGGCAACAAAGGTTCTTCAGGATAGGGCTAAAGCTAACTCTAAAATTCATTTTATTTTGGATACAGTTGTAGAAAAAATTGATGGGAAAAATTTTGTCGATAAAGTCCAGTTGAAAAATGTCAAGTCCGGGGAAACACGTCAGGAATCAACCAATGGGGTTTTTGTTTTTGTTGGTACTCTGCCTAATACCGGGTTTTTACAAGGCGCAGTTGAGATGAATAATCAAGGATATATTTTAACCCATGATTTTTTAAGCACATCGGTTTCCGGTGTTTTTGCCGCCGGCGATGTCCGGGAGAAATTTTTGCGCCAAGTGAGTACCGCTGTAGGTGATGGGGCGGAGGCTGCGATGGCAGCGGAAAGATACATTGCGGGACTGGATTAACTAGTTCTTGAGAAAATAAATATTTTTGGACGGTTTCAAGCTTGGTTGACTAATAACGATTAGATGAATTATGATATTAATGTGGAGGTGAAAAATATGTGTCAAGAATGCGGTTGCCACAATCATAGTGACGCGGTAGTGCTAAAGGTAGAAGGAATGACCTGCGGCCACTGCACAAATGCGGTAGAGAAAGCAGTAAATTCCCTGCCCGGGGTTAGTTCCTCTTCGGCAGATCTCAAAGAAGGGACGATCACTATTAATTTTGATTCTCATGTTGTCGGATTGGATGCTATTAAAAAAGCAATTGTTGATACCGGATATCAGGTAGGTTAGAATATTATCATCTAAGCTTTAATTTGACATTCGTAAGCCCGGAGGGGGAACCTTCCGGGCTTATTTGGTTTGTCTATGGGGATATAATCCTTTGGAATGGGAAATGGTATAAAAGAATGGTATGCTTATTTTTAAATACTATTTTAATAAATAGGTGAAGCAATGAACAATAAAAAGGTTTTAATCAGTGTTGTAGTTATTATAGCAGCTGTTTATTATCTGATTATGTCCGGGTTTCAAAACTCCAGTGTCCATATCGGCTTGGAGCAGTTGAAAACTTCCGGCAGTACGTACCGGGGGCAGTATATCCGGACTGAAGGCACCATTATTGGGAGTACTGTGAAATGGGACGCCCCCAATGTAAAGCTGTCGTTTTCCGTGGCCGGAAAGGATAATCCCGATGTAATTTTACCGGTAATTTATAATAATGTGATGCCTGATAATTTTAATGATGCTACTGAAGTAATGATTGGCGGGTATTATACACCTGGTGAAAGTTTTCAGGCCGAAGAACTGGTTACCAAATGTCCATCCAAATATGAAGAGAAAGAGACAGCGGAGCAGGAGGAATCTTAAATTTGGCTCATCCTGGTTATTTTTTTTTAATGTTGGCTTTGGCATCAGGCGTTTATGCACTAGTTTTTGAAATTATCTATCTGACAAAAAAAGATGAAAAAACTTTGTTCCGGGCGCAGGGGGGAGTAGCAATCCTTACTTTTTTGGTAATGCTTGCAGCCCTAACTCTTGCTTTTGCCCTGGTAACCAGTGACTTTTCCCTTAAATATGTTACTGATTATACGGATACAGGTCTGCCCTTTATTTATAAATTATCCGCTTTTTGGGCGGGGAATGCCGGTTCTCTGTTATTGTGGGCAGCAGTGCTTGCTTTGTACACTGCCCTTGTTACCTTTTCCGGTAAAAATCATGATCAAGGGGTATCTGCCTGTGTTACCGTGCTGCTCCTAATCAATCTGATTTTTTTCCTCAGCTCTATGGTGTTTTTTGCCAATCCCTTTGAAAGGAATTTGGTGATTCCGCCTGAAGGCCGGGGCTTGAACCCAATGCTGAGAAATCCCTGGATGATTATCCACCCGGTACTGCTTTATTTGGGGTATATTGGATTTGCCGTGCCTTTTGCTTTTGCCATGGCTTGGTTAATAGCAAAACGGTCTAATGGCGCTTGGATCAAGCTTACTCGTCGTTGGACAGTGATAGCTTGGTTATTTTTAAGTCTTGGTAACCTTTTTGGCGCCCAATGGGCTTATGTGGAACTGGGCTGGGGCGGGTACTGGGCATGGGATCCGGTAGAGAATGCGTCATTTTTACCTTGGTTAACCGGTTCAGCATTTCTTCATTCTGTCATGGTCCAGGAGCGAAGAGGACAATTTAAAGCTTGGAATATAGTTTTAATTATTATTACATACGGATTGACCCTTTATGGAACTTTTCTTGTGAGAAGCGGCATACTATCCTCGGTGCATGCCTTTCCAAAGTCTAATCTTGGCTACTGGTTTGGTTTATTTATTTTGGCAATGCTGGGTTTTGCCTTTTACCTTCTCTTCACAAGGAGAAACATCTTAAAGAGTAACCATTCTCAATTATTGCTAATTTCAAAGGAGACAAGCTTTCTCCTAAATAATATTCTTTTACTGGGAAGCGTTTTTATTATTTTTTTTGGCACTAATCTGCCGTTATTTACCGGTATTTTTACCGGAATAAAACGCGGTGTTGGTAAAGATTGGTTTAACTCAACTGCCGGGCCGGTGCTGTTAGCTGCGGTGTTTTTAATGGGGATATGTCTTCAGTTGGAATGGCGGAAGCCGGGCTTTCCCCGGAAGGGAAAACAGATTCTTTTTACCTTGGCTGCAGCACTGGTTTTTGCAGCAGGCCTTTATCTTTTAGGTATCCGCGATTACCGAGGTTTAATTGGATTTGCCATTGTATTTTTTGTAATTATTAATACCCTTTGGGAGTTTGTGAAAGGCACCATTGGACAACGGAGAAACACCGGGGAGGGTTTTATCACCGCTTTCAGAAGTCTGGTACTTCACAGTCGGCGCCGTTATGGCGGTTATCTTGTCCATTTGGGGCTGGCTCTTTTTGCCATGGGGGTTTTGGGTGACAGTTTTTACAGCACTGAAATGATAAAGACGGTAAGTGCAGGTGACCGGATCAGTATTAAAAAAATTAACGACTATTGCATTACTTTTCAGGGGGTTAGAGGCCGGGAGGAAGGTAATAAGGGAATAATTTATGCTGACTTAAAGGTGGAGAAAAATGATAGACCCTCCCAGACGCTTAGACCGGAAGTGATATACTATCCCAACTGGGAGAATCCCAGGAGTGAGGTAGCAATTGCCGGAGGGCTGGTGGAGGACTTGTATATTATTCTTGCCGGTTGGGATGACGGGGGTAAACAGGGCACGTTTGAAATCCATGTCAATCCCCTGATGAACTGGCTATGGATCGGTGGCTATGTTCTTGTCCTGGGTACGGTTTTGGCAATCTTGCCGGGAAGAGGGTTACAATGATTCGCGGGATAGAGATTTCTAAAAAAATTGGCTCAAAAGTAATTTTAAAGCAGGTGAACTTGTCTGTACCACCAGGCCAATTCGTTGTTTTGTTAGGCCCAAACGGGGCGGGAAAATCGACTTTGTTAAAGGTATTATCTCTATTGGATAAACCTAGTGAAGGGCGCATACTTATTGGTGGATCAAGCGGAGAGAGAAACAACCTAGCACTGCGAAAAAAAATTGGTTTTCTTTCTCATCGCTCATTGTTATATGACCGGTTGTCTGCTCGGGAAAACTTAAAATTTTATGGACACCTGTATGACGTGCCAAGATTGGATGAGAGAATCAAAGTACTTGCCGAACAGGTCGGCCTTCAGTATTTTCTTGACGAACCGGTCTATACTTTTTCCCGAGGCATGGTGCAAAAGCTTGCTGTTATTCGCGCTATGATTCATGATCCGGAAATATTATTTTTGGATGAACCCTATACAGGATTGGATCAGCAGGCCGGGGCAATTTTCACGGGGCTTCTGTATGAATGGCATAAGCAAGGTCGGACGGTTTTTATGGTCACCCATGCTTTTGGACAAGGCTTGGATTTGGCGGAACGGGTGGTCATTCTGGTGCGGGGGAGGATAATTTATGACGCTCCTTTTTGCGGAGAATCCCATAATCTACGGGATTTGTATTTGAACCAGGTGGGAAGAGGGCAATGAATTTAAAAAAAGTTTACTGGATAATCTGGAAAGATATCATGTTGGAAATCCGTGCTAAGGAAACTGTCGGCACCATGCTGCTCTTTACCTTTTTGGTGTTGGTGATCTTTGCCTTCTCCTTCCTGCAACCGGGAAATAGAGTGTCTTCAGAGATCATTCCGGGAATCATCTGGGTGACAATTGCTTTTACGGGAATGCTCGGTCTGAACAAATCCTTCCTGCCGGAAAAAAATAACGACTGTATTTTAGGATTAGTGTTGGCACCGGTAGAAAAAAATACGATTTACTTTGGAAAAGTTGCTGCTAATTTTATTTTTTTGACCGGGGTAGAGTTATTATCTTTTCCCTTGATGGCAGTGTTTTTAGATTTTCGTATTCAGGGACCGTTATTATATTTTATTTTGGTCCTGCTATTAGGGACGGTTGGTTTTTCCGGGACAGGAGTTTTTTTGGCGACTCTTTCCGCCAATACCAGGACCAGTGAAATACTGCTCCCGGTAGTTGTCTTTCCTATTTGGATACCCTTGATTTTGGGAGCGGTCAAAGCGTCCGGATTGGTTCTGTCTGGAAGGCTTTCCGACCCTTTGTGGGTTCAGTCTTTTTGGTCTTGGGTGCGACTGCTGGCGGTATACGATGTTATCTTTTTTGCCGTTTCCTTTGTGTTATTTGATTATATCCTGGAGGTGTAACCGATGCTGAATGAGAAAAAAAACAAATTATTCTTCCGAATTTTTGCCGGGTTGATTTTTTTGTTGATGGCAACGGCTCAATACTTAATTTTTCTTTGGGTTCCGGAAGAAAAGACATTGGGAGTGGTGCAAAAGATTTTTTATTTTCACGTTGGAGCAGCCTGGGTAGCCTTTTTTGCCTTTCTTATCGTATTTGTCTTTAGCATTTTATATCTTGCTACACAGGAGCGCCGTTGGGACAGAGTATCTGCAGCTTCAGCCGAAATCGGCACTGTCTTTACCACTATAGTGCTGGTGACCGGCCCCATTTGGGCAAAATCATCTTGGAATACTTGGTGGACCTGGGAACCAAGACTGACCACCAGTCTAATTCTCTGGTTCATATATCTGGCTTATATTTTGATTCGCATCTTTGCCGGTGATATTGAGAGAAAAGCCAAGCTGGCCGCTGTTTTTGGCATAATCGGTTTTCTGGATGTACCTGTTGTATTTTATTCTGTTAATTGGTGGAGCGTTTCTCATCCCATGTTGTTTGAACAAGGAAAAATGAACTTAGCCCCGGATATGCTTTTAACACTTCAGGTTACAGTGGCAGCCTTTACTTTACTTTATTTTTATCTTTTAGGAAAAGGGATTTCTGCTTTCCGGATGCAGGATGAAGTAAATAAGATAAAAGACCGGTTGCGGGGAATAACTGATTAAAAAATTTTATCTTAGGGGGAATAAGATGAAATATCTTTTTTGGGCATATACTCTTACATGGTCGCTGATCTTTGCCTATACTTTAGTATTAGGAAATCGGGAGAAAAAATTATTAAGAGAAGTCAATTTTCTGAAGCAGGTAGCTGATGATAATGGATTCAATAATTTTTAAGAGTATTAAGAATAAATAAGAGCAGCTTGGTCAAACCTAAATTAGTCAAAGTATTTGCCGCTCTTTTGAGTAACGGGTGGAGGTGAGATTTTGCCGTATCGAATTAGTGATGAATGTATCAGCTGCGGGGCTTGTGCTCCTGAATGCCCTACAGAAGTGATCAGTGAGGGTGAAGACAAATATGTAATTGATGAAGATGGCTGCATCGAGTGTGGGAACTGTGCGGAGGTTTGTCCGGTTGGGGCACCGCAGGAAGTAAGCTAAAAGAACCTAGCATTAGGTTCTTTTTTGTACTTACTTATTTTTATCATCATCTAAAAAACGCACTTCATGAAATCCTTCCCAAATTATTCGTCCTTCCTTTCCCATACGAAATGCTTTTTTAAGGCTAAGCCGCTTAGAGGTGTTTTTAATTTTCACCATATCATTGCCTCGACCTTTATGAGGCTTGTCACAGGAAAGAGCATAGTTATTCTCATTATTCCAATTGGATATTTCTTCCTGACTGAAGCATGTGTGAAATGCTACGCATTCGGAACAATTCTTGAAAGGTTTTTTCATTAAAAGAATTACCTCCAAAGTAAGTTGCTCTTTTCAGTCAGGTTTGCCTTTTCGACATATTTATAAATATCTTGCCAAATAAAACCAACCATGTCAATGAAAAATTCATTGCAGTTTTATTTTGAAAGAAACCTATTTTCTGTTAATAGGTTTTTTCTTGCTGTAATTACCAATGAACCGCCAGCATAACTATAGTATAATTATCATTAAACCATAATCTAAGGTAATGACATTAGGAAATTTGACATCGGGATGAAGCCCGTGTCACCCAGGGGGAGGGGTAGACATGCAGGCAGTGGTATTGGGTCGTACTCGCCGGACGGCAAAGAAATATTTTTTTGCTTTCTTGGCCGGGGTTTTTTTGCTTTTAACTATTATTTTCGTCCG
Organism: Bacillota bacterium; assembly: GCA_050945755.1. GTDB lineage: Bacteria > Bacillota > Dehalobacteriia > Dehalobacteriales > Dehalobacteriaceae > JAQVXR01. The sequence continues at coordinate 13,464 of JBMNTN010000050.1, forward strand.
GTACCCAAACTTGCCGAAGGTGGTTGTGTACAAAGTTTTTCGTGAATATATGCGCATCTCAATGAACTGGAAGACATATTCCTGGCAGGAAATCGAGAACGAAAAGTTCATCATCAAATATCACATGTCTGATGCCGATGCCGCAAGACTGGTTCTTGAAACTGCCGAAGAGGTATATCGTCCGGTAGAGAAGATACTGCAATATGACTTTCATGGGAGAATTCCAATTTTGATCTATCCGGATACTGCTTCGCTGAACCGTAGTTTTGGCTGGGCGGCGGATGCCAGTGCCATGGGTGTATACTGGACGGGCATAATCAGGATATTGTCCCCTAACTTTTGGATTTATGATGACGATAAAGCGGCCACTTTTAAGTCGGACGGTCCTTTAGCCCATGAGTATGCCCATTTTGTGGTGGACTATATCGCCCAAGGAAACTATCCCCGCTGGCTGACGGAGGGAATTGCCCAGCAGGTGGAGCGGAGCGTTACCGGCTACGAAATGGCTTTAAACGGAAAAGAGGAAATCTATCCTCTATCTGAGATGGATAGCCGCTTCGACCTCCTGCCTAACCAAAGTGCTGCTTATCGGCAGTCTCTTTTTATGGTTGATTATCTCACTGAGAGTTTTGGCGAGAAAGCCATTTCCGGTATTCTTACGGAACTGGGGAAAGGAGCAACCTTAAAAGGAGCATTTGAAAGAGTAATAGGCATTTCGGTGGAGGAATTTGAAAGAAAATTTAAAGAGAAAAAAATGCAAGGAGCCTGAGGGCTTCCTTTTTTTCCTCAAATACTGTTGCCCGGAAGGAATAAAGTTGAGGAAAGAGAAGTATAAAATATGGGCAGTAATAGGAGGCGATAACCATGGCCAAGCTGGTGATAAACGGAGGTATTCCGCTGGAGGGCAGTGTGAAAATCAGCGGTGCAAAGAACGCCGCTCTTGCGGTTATTGCTGCTTCCCTTCTTGCTGAGGGAGAAACCGTTTTGGAGAATATTCCTCA
>JBMNTN010000051.1:0-14378 GCA_050945755.1 Bacillota bacterium
TTTATCACCAACTTGTATAATATTCTCTGCTCTAATTGTACCATAAAAAATGGCCTTAAACCCATTGTTTTCAAGGGATAAGACCATTTTTTATGCTTTTTGTATTGGACTTTTTCAACAATCTGAAAAACCCGGCCCAAGGCCGGGTTTTTCGTTATCCTATTTTCTTTTCTTTCAAATAATCAACAAAGGTATTCTCCAGATAATCAGTGGTTGTGCGTTCTTTAAAGAGGGGACCTTCCGGTACAACCTGTAGTCTTGCTTTTCCGTCTTCAAAATTGAATCCTTTTCCGTAGAGTACTGGGCTTCCATCCATCGGCCAGAAAATATCTCTTCCTTCCAAACTTTGAATTCCTTTATATTCAGGTATAGTTACCCCAATTTCATCAAGGATACAATCCGGGCAGCAGTAATCAAGGTTTGCGCCAAATGCATTGGCTATTTCCATGAGCACTTCCCAGTTTTCTACATCAGGAATCGGTGTAATTGCTTGGTTAATTCTTTGGATTCTTCTTTCCGCACTGGTAAAGGTACCTTCAGACTCAGCAAAGCTTACTGCAGGAAGCACGACATCGGCAGCTTTGGCGGTTTCTGTCAAGTGGGTATCCTGAACCACCAAAAGATCCAGACTGCTTAGATCAATGCCGGCAACATCTTCGCCGAAGATATATAATCCCTTAATGGCATTTTCCGCTATTCCCTTAACAATTTCAGCCGCTCCCTTGGTTACACCCATGTCAACAAGGCCTTGGCTGTTTGCTTTTGGTTTCAGCTGTATAATACCATTGCGCGCCTTTCCAATATGACCGGAAACTACAGCTAAGTTTGCAATTAGCTTGGCAGCATCCGGGGTGATGTTGTTCTGGGCAAAGACTATTATAGCATTTTTAGCTTTACCGTAGACTTCTGCAATTTCTCTTGCATCTTCACCAGGCTCAATGCTTTCCAGACTTTGTTTCAGTTCGTCAAAGCCGACTGCGTTCTGAGGTTGCTCGTTAATAGCTGCTTTGAGAATTTCTTTGATAAACTTAATATCATTTTCAGGGTTAACTTTCTTAACTGCCCATTCATCAGCCAGCGTGTCACTGGGATTAATAGTAACCAATTTAGCCCCGTTCTTCACTGCTTCCTTGATTTTGAGACCGGCAACAGGATATTCCTTCATAATATCTGAGCCAATGAGAAGAATGGCTTGGGCAGAAAGCAACTCATCAAAAGTATTGGTGGAAGCATCATACCCAAGGACATCTTGTAAGCCTGCATCAAAACCGTTAAAGGAAAATACGTTTTCTGTCTTTAAGATATCTTTGCCAAACTTATTGGCAAGGAAGATTTCTTCGTTAGTGTACCGATCGGATACGCTGACTGCTAAAGCATTGCTACCATAGCGGGAAGCAATACTCTGAGTTTTCTTGGCAATAAAGAGGAGAACCTCGTCCCAAGATCCTGGCATAAATTCGCCGTCTTTCTTAATAAGCGGCTCGGTGATACGTGTTCCTTTCTGTCCCATATTAAAGCCAAATCGACCTTTCACACAAAGAAGCCCGTTATCTACCTGGCTTTCCTTATCTGGAACAGATTTAACCAATAGTTCGCCCTTCGACTTTAAGTTTAAGTTACACCCAACACTGCAATAAGAGCAAATGGTTTTCGTCTCATCAGTATTAAGGGGTACAGACTTGTCTATCGTTAGACGCTCTTGAAGTGCGCCTGTCGGACAAGCAGCTACGCATTGACCGCAGGACAGACAATCGGTCTCCCTAAGAGGCAGGCCAAATTCCGGCTGAACTATGGTATCGAATCCACGGTCCACTAAGCCCAATGCCGTAACTCCCATTACTTCCTCACATACCCGGACGCATAAGCCACACAAGATACACTTATCTGGGTTACGATCGATAAAGGGATGGTCATCATGCAGATTTCTATTATGCACTTCACCGGCAACTCGTGCGGGTTTTACATCATACTCATTAGCATATTTAATCAATTTACATTCATAAACGTCACCGCAACCGCACTCCAGGCAGCGCATAGCTTCATTCTTTGCCTGCTCATCAGTGTAGCCAAAAACAATTTCTTGGAAATTTGTCTTTCTTTCTTCAGGAGTTAGATGTGCCATATGGGGGCGGGATATTTTCTCCCGGTCAGCAAAGTCTTCTTCCGTAAGATCTTCCCTTTTGGCATAGTAAGGTTCTTTATACGGAATAACTTCTCCGTTTAAATAACTGTTAATAACATCTGCTGCCCGCCTTGCATCTCCAATTGCTTCAATGGCAATACCAGGGCCTTCATTAATGGCGTCACCACCGGCAAATACACCGGGAATATTAGTCATAAAGGTATGCTCATCCGCTACAATAGTGTTCCATTTGGTCAATTTTACACCATCTAACCCATCAGGAACAACCTGCTGACCAATAGCGGCAATAATATTGTCTACATCAATAATTTCTTCCGCCCCGGGAATCGGAACCGGTCTTCGTCGACCACTGGCATCCGGTTCACCCAATTCCATTTGCTGCAGTTTAATCTTAACAGCTTTTCCATCCTCACCGATAATCTCAATGGGCGCTACAAGGAAGTGGAAAATGACTCCTTCTTCTTCTGCTTCTATAACTTCGATATCCGCTGCCGGCATCTCTGCCCTTGTCCGGCGGTAAAGCAAGTGAACTTCCTCTGCGCCAAGGCGCACAGCAGTACGGCAGGCATCCATTGCTGTATTACCGCCACCAACAACAGCAACCTTTTTGCCTAATTTAACTGTTTTGTTCAATGCAATATCTTCTAAAAACTCAATACCACCCAAGACACCTTCCATATCTTCACCAGGGCATCTCATCCCGGAACTTGTCCAGGCACCAATAGCAATATAGACAACATCATAATTTTTTCTTAAAAAGTCAAATGTTACATCTCGACCAATCTTGGTATTGGTTTTAATCTCGACACCCATGCTTTCGATAATATCTATTTCCTGATCCAGCACTTCCTTAGGCAACCTGTACTGGGGAATCCCGTATCTCAACATCCCGCCTGCTTTCGGCATCGCTTCAAATATAACAACTTCGTGACCTTCTTTTGCCAGGTAATAACTTACTGTTAAACCGGCCGGACCACCACCGATCACAGCTACTTTTTTACCGGTAGGTTCTTTGACTCTCGGAAGATAAACATTACCGGAATCCAAATCCGTATCCGCCGCAAATTGCTTCAACCAGCAGATGGAAATCGGCTCTTCAACCAGCTGTCTGCGGCAGGCGTCCTCACAGGGATGGGGACATACCCGTCCAATACTAGCTGGAAGAGGCAGCCTGTCTTTAATTACTTCTAAAGCCTCCCGAGGCTGATCGTTTGCTATTAATCCAACGTATCCCTGAATATCCAGATTAGCCGGACATGCTAAATGACATGGAGGGCGACAATCCCCCAGGTGATCAGAAAGAAGCAGTTCCAGAGCAACTTTTCTGGAGCCTTTTACCCTTTCCGTATCGGTATGCACTACCATACCGTCGGCAATTTCCGTTGCACAAGATCTTAGTAATTTCGGGTTTCCTTCAACTTCTACCACACAAAGCCCACAAGCTCCGTAAATTTTAATTCTTTCGTCATAACAAAGGGTTGGTATTTCAATCCCATTTGCTTTTGCCACTTCTAAAATTGTCTGTCCCGGTAGGCCGGTAACCTCTTTTCCATTAATATTCAGCCTATATACTGCCATAACCTTTCTCCCCTCCCATCTCTATTAATCAATCATTACCGCACCAAAGCGGCACACGTCAGCACAGTTCCCACATTTAATGCAGAGCGCCTGGTCAATGGTATGGGCCTTTTTCTTTTCACCTTTGATCGCTTCCACCGCACATTTTCTCGCACATAGTGTACAACCTGTACATTTATCTTCATCAATAGTGAATGTCAAGAGAGCTTTACACTTCTTAGACGGACACTTGTGGTCATAAATGTGTTTTTCGTATTCTTCACGGAAATACCTGACGGTACTTTGTGCCGGATTAGGAGCAGACTGGCCAAGACCGCAAAGAGATCCTTCTTTAATCTTTACCGACAGTTCTTCCAAAATTTCGATGTCGCCATCTTTCCCTTTACCTTCGGAAATTCTGGTGAGAATTTCCAGCATGCGTTTCGTGCCTAAACGACAATGATAGCACTTGCCGCATGATTCCTTTTGGGTAAAATCAAGAAAGAATTTCGCCATATCCACCATGCAGGTGGTTTCGTCCATAACAATCATCCCGCCGGAGCCCATAATCGCACCAGTTTTAACAATGGATTCATAATCAACAGGGGTATCAAGCAGTTCCTTCGGAATACAACCGCCGGAAGGACCACCCATCTGCACACCTTTAATTTCCCGATCATCAGTGATGCCGCCACCAATATCAAAAATAACCTCACGCAAAGTAATACCCATGGGAACTTCCACCAGACCGCCTCTTTTAATCTTTCCGGCTAAGGCAAATACTTTGGTTCCCTTACTGGTTTCCGTACCCATCGCAGCAAAAGCAGCTCCTCCGTTAAATAAAATCCAGGGTACGTTAGCGTATGTTTCCACATTGTTAATATTGGTGGGCTGCTGCCAGTATCCTTTCTGCGCCGGGAACGGAGGTTTTAACCTGGGCATACCGCGCTCTCCTTCAAGAGAAGCAATCAGCGCTGTTTCCTCACCACAGACGAAAGCACCTGCCCCAGCCTTTATTCTTAAATCAAAACTGAACTTAGTTCCTAAAATGTTTTTACCAAGTAAGCCCCTTTCCCGGGCTTGGTCAATAGCCATCTCCAAACGCTTAATAGCGAGGGGATATTCCGCCCGGACATAGAAAACACCCTCAGAAGCCCCAACAGCATATCCGGCAATCATCATACCTTCCATTACACTGTTAGGGTCACCTTCCAAGAGGCTCCTGTCCATAAAAGCACCTGGATCACCTTCATCAGCATTACAAATAATATATTTAGGTGCTCCCTTTGCATTAAGGGTAGCATTCCATTTAAACCATGTCGGGAAACCTGCCCCACCACGGCCTCTTAACCCGGAAACTTTTATTTGTTCGATAACTTCCTCTTGGGTCATTTCCTTAAGACATTTTTTAAAAGCTTCATATCCGTTATTAGCAATGTAATCTTCTATGTTTTCCGGATCAATGTTTCCGCAGTTCCTAAGGGCAACCCTTTTCTGCCTGGTAAGGAAAGTCATATCATCATCAGAAACAAGAAATTCAGTAACAGGGTTGCCTCCGATAATATGCTCATCCACAATCCTGTCAACAGCTTCCGGAGTTACTTTACCATAAAGAAAAACCTGACCTTCTTCATTAAACACCTCAAGTAGCGGTTCATTAAAACACATCCCGATACAGCCGGTTTGTTCGATTTTTATACCAAGTCCTTTTTCAGCCAGTTGTTTTTCCAATTCCGCAACTACTTTATTAGCACCCGCAGCAATACCACAGCTTCCCAAGCCAATACGTACTCTCACCTGACACACCTCCTAACTATTAGTTTCTTTTTTGTATATTTCTCTAATAACTTTTCGAGCAGATTCCGGCGTTAGTTTTCCGTATGCCTCCCCGTTAATCATCATTACCGGGGCTAAGCTGCAGCACCCAAGGCAAGCCACATTTTCTAAGGTAAACAAACGGTCCTCAGTGGTCTCACCGTCTTTAATCTTTAATTCATCACTGATAGCGTCTTCAATCTTTTCTGACCCATTAACATGGCAAGCGGTACCCTGGCACAGCATAATTAAATATTTACCTATCGGTTGGAACCTGAATTGAGTATAAAAAGTTGCAGCGCCAAGAATCTTAGCAGGTTTAACCCCTATTACATCAGCAATATGCTGCAATGCTCTCCGAGGCAGGTAGCCGTATATCTCCTGGGTTTTTTGCAGGATGGTTATTAAGCTGCCTTCAATACCTTTATACTCTTTCAACACTTCATCTAACGGTTTGAGATCAACTTCGGTATCCGGAAATCTGTTTTCAAGCTTGTTCTCTTCTCCGCAACAACATTGCATTTAATCCACTCCTCCCCCCACTTTTTCTAATTACTGGTTTTGTAGTATTCCTAATTTTTAAGTTTACTAAAAAATGCACAAATAAACAATGTCAAATTTTTACATCTACATAATAAATTTTTTTTTACTTTTTACCTACCCTCCCTATGGTAAAGATTGACACCTACTAATTCTAAATAAGTTTATTAATTCCTGCCATAAATATTAAAAAACACTGTTCTCATGCAGTGTTTCATTTTTAATCAATTTTCTTTTATCTTAGGTTGAATTTTAGTCAAAATTAAGCTGTTAACCAGTCATATGATTTTGTCTCAAATCTTTTGGTGGATTGCCAGTCCAATCAAAGCTGGTCCTATAGCATTATCTGTCGAATACCTTGGCTCGGCAAAATATAAATTTGCCCCTACCGCGCGATGTTCCAAACGTTTTCGCAATCTCTGCCTAATATACTTGTTTGATGCTACCCCTCCAACAATTAAAATATCCTGCAGCCCATGGTCCTGAACAGCTTTTCTTAAAACCTTTTCCAAGGTAGTCGCAATACAGTGTTCCACCGCTCGAGCTACTAGCCCCCGAGAAATGCCCTGACTTAACAACCTGCGAGCGGCAGTTTCAGGTCCGGAAAAAGAAAACTGATAGCCTTTAACCCCGGTGGGAATGTAAGGAATATCCTCATTGCGCTCTTGAGCGATCCTTTCCAGATGAGGCCCGGCAGGAAAGGGCATACCCATTTCCACACCAATCCGATCAATAAACTGCCCGGCATGCAAGTCACCGGTAGCACCCAAAATCTCAATTTTAAATCCTGTTTCTTTCTTCTCAACTCTTAAGACCTCTGACGTTCCACCGGAAAGATGAACAGCTAAAAAAGTTTTTCTATCCGGTCCTTTTGCTGACCATATTCCTGCCATGATATGGCCTTCCTGGTGGCTGGTTGCAAAAAAAGGCATTCCTTTACTGTGTGCTACAATTTTCCCCACTCCCTGGGAAACAGTAAACACCGGCATATATGATCCTTTTACCGGACGGGGTCTTGTACTGGCACACACTCCTTTAATTAGGTTAAAGTCTACATGCCGACTTAATCCTTCAATTAAAAGCGGTATATTCTGAACATGCTGAAAAACTGCAGCAGATTGCTGTAGTCCTCTTTCGCCCGGTTTAACTTTAAGTAAAAGCCTAGCCTCTTCAATTACTCGCCCATCCCGGTCTACAACCGCCAAAGATGTCGTATAACAACTGGTGTCAATTCCTAGAATCATTTTTTCTGCCTTCCATAAATTGAGGATCCCGTTGTATGCTATCTAATATCCCGTTAACAAATTTACCGGAATCTTCACTTCCATAGACCTTTACTAATTCAATCGCCTCATTAATGGCTACATTTGAAGGAACGTCAGGAAGATATTTTATCTCAAAAAGTGCCATCCTAATAACATTCTTATCGACGCTTGCCAAACGTTCAATATCCCATTGGGCAGAATACTTTTTTATCAGGCTGTCAAATTCTTTGATATTATCACATGTGCCTTCCACTAACTTCAAGGCAAAACTTTCGTTCGCCGGCGACAAACCTGCTTCCTGAAGTGTTTGTTTAGCAATTTCTAAAGAGTTTCGACCTACGTCTATTTGAAAGAGCATTTGAAAAGCCTTTTCCCGAGCCAAACGTCTACTCACGAAAGTGCCTCCTTGTTTTTTCAGTGATCCCTAAAAACCCTGTCCATTACATCCCGAAAATTAACATTATCATCAACCCGTCTTCCGATAAAATAACCAATTATCATGCAGAGCATAATAAACGCAGCTTGAAAAAAACCAAATATCACCACCATTAATCCGAATGCCAATCCAATAATTATCCCAACTGTTTTTCCTTTATGGTATGTCCACAAATCAGAAAACACTTTTATCCAATCCATGCCTATCCCCCTTAGTTTACACGGCCCTTTGTTTCCTGAGACACTTCTGTGATCAACACTTTTACTTCAACCACATCCAAACCCGCAGTATCCTCAAGAAAACATTTTATTGCCTTTTGTAACTCTTGCGCCGATTCGGGAATAATGGTACCAGGCAGCATTGCTGTTCTAATTAAAACAGCAGTTCCGGCAGGAGTAATTTTAATTAATGGTTTAACTTCCCGAACACCTTTTATCTGAAAAGCAGCTTTTTTTACCAATGTTTCTACAGCAGGAATAGTAATGTTGATTTGACCGTAGTCAGTTAACACTATTTTAGTCCAAGTCGCCGGTCTGCGGGAGAAGCCAATTAAGAGCAGACTAAACCCGGCAACTAAAACAGCAACTGAACAGATTCCGATAATCCAGCGCATATTAAGAGCAGTAAAAGCAGAATTGAGGTAATCTAGGGGGATTGTCCAACCGAATGCCACAAATAATGTTAGCATACTTAAAGCTATCAACAAAAAAGCAAAAATAATCTGGATAGTCCGGTCAAATAATTTCATCCCCATCACTCCAAGCAATTCAATCTAAGATTTGTTTATCAATAGTCACTGAATGTAATAGTGCAACTAAAACCCGGAACCCGGTAATCGGGTTCCGGGGTATTATCTTATTATTATTTTACCCTTGTTTCTTCTTCTCTAATCTCGGTGTTGGGAAATGCCACACCCTGAACGTGTACATTAATCTCTATTGCTTTTAGACCTGTCATCGTCTCTACAGCTTTTTTTACATTTTCCTGAATTTTAAATGCCACATCAGGTATGCGCACACCAAAGTCTACAATCACAAAAATATCAACAGCCGCCTCAGTTTCTCCTACTTCTACTTTTACCCCTTTAGAAAGATTCTTTCTCCCAAGCATTTCGGCAATTCCACCAACGACGCCGCCGCTCATTCCGGCAACCCCTTCTATTTCTGTAGCTGCTAGCCCGGCGATTATCGCTACCACATCATCTGCAATGCGCACCGAACCTGTATTATTGTCCGACACCGTTTTATCCACTGTTTTTTACACCCCCATAGCAGTTATTTCCAAACACAAGCAATAATATTATACCAGAACAAGCAGGAAATAACAACGGATTGGTTTTTTCTCTAATTCTTAGTGGTTATCATAACTTCTTCATCAGAATGTCCGGTGGTATTAGATATTAGTTCCGTAATACCTAGCGAATCAATTTCATTAATACTCTGCCCTTTCACCACTACCATCACTGTTTCCGGAGAAATAAACACCGCAGCATCCTGGTACTGCTTCGCCTTAATAAGGTTTTCCAGCTTTAATTCATTTTCCATAGCTTTTGTCAGTTCCAAAAGATTTTTCTGGGCATTTTTCCGCGCTGTATTACCTGTATTGGGATTATCAATGATTTCTTTTAAGATTTCCACCTGCTGACTACGGATTTTTTCCCGGTCGATTCTATAATTGACAAAAAAATCTTCCATATCAAGACCACTGGGTATTATTTCAAAAGCCCTCTCTCCAAGCCGGGAAACCGGTTCAACCTCCTGATTTTTCTCAGCGGAATGAGCTTTTGAACCAGGCGAAGAATAAAATGAACAAAAAATTGAAAATACCAGCCAAAAACAACAAATTATTAAAATAATTATAAGAATATGACCCTTACGCATGGTCAGTACTCGCATAGCATCACATCCCTCCTCTCGTATATACCGTAATTCTGTGGGCAGGAACCTGTAGAAGCCCCTGAACAGCTTTAAACAATTTTTCTTTTACCAATGGATCTTTAACTCCGTCAGCGACCACTAACACTCCCTGAATCTTCGGCATGCTTTCTTTTACCATCACCGGCTGTTGATTTCCCTCAAGCATGACAACTTCTCCATTTTGAGTAATTTCCTTCGTAATGCGCACCCCACCGGCCTGATCCTTTTCCTCAGTTTCTCTTTCTGTACTACTGACATTAACGGCATATTCCCGGGTTGGCCCTTCGGCATACACAACAGATACCGACACCTTTCCTACCCCGGCTATTTCCCCGAGAATTCTTTCCAAACTGTCTTCAAGCCCCTCATCATGAACCGATACTACTTCCTTTTGAACACTGTTGTCCTCAACTATGGGGGAAAACGGCTCGGGTTGAGGTGTGGGCTTTTGAAACATGCTGGCCAGATTTAATACCAAAATTCCAATAAAAGCAGCCACTACCATTTTCACAATAAAAGGGATTTGATCTTTAGTTAATTTGAGTATCCCGAGAAAATTATTTTTCCTTTCCTCAACCATTTCTTACCTCCCGACTTACTGAGACACAATAACAACATGAATTTGTTCTTCCTGCAATCCATAAAAGTTCTTTAAAGCTTCTACCACCCGGTATTTAATCTCATTGTTTTCTGATTGCGCAGTCTTATTTGTCTCTTCATCAGAAATGCTGATTTTAATTGGTTCAATTGTGTTTTGCTCTTGTTGTTCCCCAATTCCTATTACCAGAACTGCCCTATCTATCTTGCCGTAATCAGGATGTTTTCCTGTCTCCTTAACTTCTACATCAGCTTCGACCCAAGCCACCCCCTTCACAAGTTTTACGATCGTCTCCATTTGTTTCGCCATACTATCTGCATACATCTCGGCTGCTTTTTCATTTATGTCCCGAGACAACTTTTCACCCTCTTGTAAGATAGAATTAAGTTCCATACCTTGGACTGGATCTTGCCAGGCAAATACTTCATATGCGGTTTCCTGACGCAGCAAGCTAATTAACGGATTTAAGATGGAAACGAGAACAAACAATCCCATTACCATTTTTATGAACCGTTTTAGTTCGCTGGAAGGTAACATCATTTCTAAAAATCCCGCAATAAGAACAATAATTGTTACGTTTCGTACCAGCTCACTAATGGTTTGCAAACAGCATCACCTACCTAAACATCATGGAAATATTAGCGGAACAAACGGTAATAGATAATACGAAGAAAAACATTAAACCCGCCGCCGCTACTACCGCAAAAACTAATATTAATGAATTGGCCAATCCGTGCAGTGCATCGGCCAGTTGACTATTTCCAAAAGGTTGAATTATCGCCGCAACGATTCTATACATTAAAGACATGGCAATAATTTTGACTGCCGGTAAAGCACACATAATAAAAATCACAATAACGCCTAGAATTCCAATGCCATTTTTCAAAATCAAAGAGGTCCCGATAACTGTGTCCATGGCATCTGCCAAAGATTTTCCGACAACCGGAATAAATACTCCCGCAGCAAATTTTGCCGCCTTAAATGTCAACCCATCTGCCACAGCCCCGGTAATCCCCTGCAAACTTAAAAAGCCCACAAATATCGTCATTACAATTCCCAATAAACCGATTGCTAAATCCTTAAAAAGTCCTGCCAATCTGTTGACTTTAAATTCGGGGGATATGTGACTGACAACATTTAAAATTACCATAAAATAAATCATAGGGAAAATTACAGTTTTAATAATCGTAATAGCTAAAGTTAAGATCACCACCATTACCGGCTGAATCAAAGCAGCCGAAGTCACTCCTCCCATAGCAGCAAGCAATGTCAAGAGAACCGGCATCACCGCATAAAGAAAGCCTGACATATTTTCAATAGCTTCCTTCCCAGTGTTAATTGCCACGGAAAAAGAACTGAGAGCAATTGTAATCAATACAAGGTAAACCACCCCATGTGCCAGCAAAGAAATGTTTCCTTTGTCAAAAGTACCCTGCAGGTTAGTTAAAACCGCTCCGGCAACTGCCAATATAATCAGTCTGGTAAGCAGTGCACTATTGGCTAGGATTTCCCGGAAGAAAAACCTGACTAATCCCAAAAAAACATCTTTAGGATTCCAGGAAATTCGGCCTTCTTTGGCATCTTGATAAAGCTTTTCTATACTTAAATCCGGCAGATGCTCTTTTACTTCCTCATCAACTTTATTTACATACTTTTCTATTTCAGAAAAATCCAATGTCTCTGCAACTGATTTAGTATCTTCCCCCTGTGCCAGCGCAGGTAGGCAAACAGTTAATAATATAAAAATCATTAATAAAACACTAATCATCCTTGACATATTTACACCTCTTGGGCGCATCGCTCATAAATCAATCGATAAAATTAGGGAAGCAGCTTAATCACCGATTCCAAAATTGCCGCAATAATAGGAACAGCCAACACCATCACTAAAACTTTAGCGGCAAATTCTACTTTGGTGGCAATAGCGCCTTGGCCGGCATCACGACATATCTGAGCCCCAAACTCGGCAATATAAGCAATACCAATAATTTTGAATATGGTAGCTAAATAAAATTTATTAAGGCTTGCCCGTGTTGCAAGTTCATCAAATACTGTGACCACATGTGTGATTTTTGGTAAGATGTATAGAAAAATTAAAGACCCGGCAAGTACGCTCACTATAATACTCAACCCAGGGATCCGACTATCTTGAATAAATACAATCATTAGAGTTGCCACGAGAGCCAATCCTAAAATAACAAATAAACCTTCCACACAATCCGCCCCCTGATTGTTAGTAAAGGCTAAATACTGCTTTTACCTGGGTAAACAATGTGTTGATCACAGGCATTATCTTTAGTAAACCAATAGCCAGACCAACGACTAGCGTTAAATAGGCATATTCGTCTCTTCCCGCCTGTTTAAGGAAAGAATGCAAGATTGTCACGGCAATGGCCAATCCGGTTAGAAAAAAGATGACGCCGACATCAACCATCTTTCACCACTCCCTCTCTTCTAAATAAACAATAGTGTAATCAAAAAACCTATCATCCAGCCAAGACTTTGCCACAGCTTTTGAAACTGCTGGCGTTCTGTTTCCGCCTGTTTTTCCCGGCCAGCCAGCTGCGTCCTTATCATCGTAAGCCTCTTCTTTTGGTCTTCTCTATCTGAAATCCCTAAACCCAGTCCAAACTGTTCTAAAATGTCCATATCTGATTTGTTCAAAACAAGACTGTTTTCCTTTTGTTTTAAAGACTTACACCAAGCTTCTGCTGCCGTTTGTCCCTGTCCGTTTACCAATTCTGTTGCGGTTTGTTTAAAAACTTCAGAAACCTGCCCACTTATCTGGCCAGCAACAGATTTCATGGCATCCGGAAGAGGGGTGGCAGCAAAAGCAATTTCCGTTTCCAATGACTGCAAAGCAAACTGCAACTGGCGCAGTTCATCGGCTCGTCGGGCTAGGTTCCGTCCTAGTACTAACCCTATTAGTCCGCAAGGAAAAATAACTAAAAGTGCACCTAGCAGCTTCAGCATTCTCCATCACCTTTCCAAATTGCTTGATGGTCAGTGTTATAGATAGATTCAACTGTTCCCGGACCTTTCCGACGGCTAAGAACGATATAACGATTAAAAACCCTTTGCCGAATAATTTCCCCAATCCCCGGCCGGGCTGTTACTTCCTCTAGACTCCTTCCGTGGGCAGTAGCAATAAGTTTTATGCCGGCATTAATTACTTCCTGAACAGCCATAACATCTGCCAGCGAACCTATCTCATCAGTGGCAATTACCTCCGGTCCCATCGACCTTACCAGCATCATCATCCCTTCCGCTTTAGGGCAGGCATCCAAAACATCAGTACAATGTCCTATAGGCATTTGTGGTACACCATACCGGCAGCCGGCGATCTCAGACCTTTCATCAACCACCGCCACTTGTACTGGAGATAAACCTGTAAAACCATCAGAAATAGAAGCAACAATATCTCTTAATATTGTGGTTTTACCACAACGGGGTGGAGAAATAATGATAGTATGCTGTAACTGACGCCCTTGTAAAAGATACCTCAGTATCCGGGCAGAGGCTCCAGGTATAAAACGAGCCACCCGTACGTTAATACTTGATATCTGTTTTAAAGTTTTAATTTGTCCTGCTTCAATCACAGTATGACCGGTAAAACCTACTCGGTGTCCCCCTGATAATGTCAAATATCCCTTTTGCAACTCTTCCTCCAAGGCATATACCGAACAATTACACATCATAATTACGGTCTTGCGGATTATTTCCGGTGTACATATAAAAGCTTGGTGTCGGGAATTTATAATTGATCCCTGCTGTCCCAAATAATAATCGTTTTCCGTACATCGAAAGAGAGCAGGGGCACCAATTCGCAATCTAATTTCTTCCAGGTTGTTATATTTTTCAAGAGGTAATCTTACCATTAGATCCCTTAATTCCGGTGCCAGGAAGGGGAAAATTTCCCGGTTAATCCGCTCCCCCATTGACGTTTTTTCCAGCACCGTTTGCCGCTTTAGGTTTATCACCTTTGTCCCTCCCTTGCTGCTAATATACATATTAGACGGGCTTTTATATTAGAACAAAAAAGCAGGAACCCTTAAGCCCCCGCCGTGTTTCAAATAGCATGCCAATAAAAAAGGGGACCTACCTAGCC
>JBMNTN010000052.1:0-14352 GCA_050945755.1 Bacillota bacterium
GTATCCCTCAGGGTACGCAACTTTAATAGTAAAACGTTGAAGGTAAACGATGTAGAAGGAAACCCTGTGGAAATTGCCGCAGTGGTTGTGTTCAAAGTGGTTGATTCCGCTAAAGCCGTTTTTGATGTGGATGATTACGAAAAGTTTGTTGAAATTCAAAGTGAGACAGCTCTCCGTCATGTTGCCACCCGATATCCTTATGATAGTTTTGAAGAAGGAGGCTATTCTTTAAGAGGAAATGCCGATGAAGTTGCCGCTGAGCTTGCCCGGGAATTACAGGAACGTCTTTCCGTAGCCGGTGTTGAAGTGCTGGAAGCACGCCTTACCCACCTGGCTTACGCCACCGAAATTGCCAGTGCGATGCTCCAGAGACAACAGGCAACAGCTATCCTCGCCGCGCGGCAGATCATTGTGGAAGGTGCGGTAGGTATGGCACAAATGGCCATTGCAAAACTGGATAAAGAAGGCGTAGTTGAACTGGATGAGGAAAGAAAAGTAGCAATGATTAATAATTTGATGGTAGCCATCGTTTCAGACAGGGCAGCAACACCGGTGATCAATACCGGTAGCCTGTACTAAATATTGATTGCCATGACTGCCAAAAAAAACTTTCCTTTAAGATTAAACCCTGAACTTTACGAAGTGCTGGAACGCTGGGCTGCTGATGAGTTCCGCAGTGTAAATGCTCAGATCGAATATATTCTCCGGACAGCTGCCTTCAAGTCCGGACGGCTTTCCAAAGACAAGGATATGAACGATAAATCTAAAGAGTAACTTCAACCTGGGGTATCTTTGCTCCAGGTTGAAGTTTACCTGAAAACTGCCATTCTCTAGTGAGGGAATTTAGTATTTGAAGTGGAGCGTAAAAAATTAAATGCGCTATTTTGACATTCCGCATCATTATGGAGCTTTTTTGCTCCGGTTTTTTTAACAAGGCCATTTTTCAAAACCACTTTCTTTCACAATACCATAAATTAACGGCACCTCTGGAGGAGGTGTTTCTTTGATTATGTAACTTTCCAAAACAATTTTTTTAACTTCATCCACCCGATCCTCATCATTGGCATGAATCATGGCCAGAGTATCACCTTCATCTACATAATCGCCTCTCTTTTTATAACAAACAAGGCCTACCCCTGGGTCAATTGTCTCCTCCTTGGTATTTCTCCCTGCCCCCAGTTTCATTGCGGCCAGTCCCAAATCGCGAGTTTTCATATTATTTATCCAACCCTTTGCCGGTGCTTGCACAGTAAAACGAAAATCTGCCTGGGGAAGCAGGTTTTCTGATTCTACAACACCTTTGCTGCCACCCTGGGCAGCGATAAATTCTCTGAATTTATCTAAAGCGGCACCGCTTGCTAATAGATTCTCGGCTAATTCCCGGCCATAGGAAAAGTCCGATGCCTTCCCGGACAGGTAAAAAACCACTCCGGCCAAACTTTGACATAAATCAACCAAATCATCAGGCCCTTTTCCTTTTAAAGTATCAATCGCTTCTTTTACTTCCAGAGCATTTCCGATCGCATGGCCTAGTGGTTGTCCCATATTAGTAATTATTGCGGCCATCTTTTTACCCAGTCCCAGGCCGATTTTAACCATAGCATCAGCTAAATCCTTCGCCTGCTCCGCTGTTTTCATAAATGCGCCTGAACCATATTTCACATCCAACACAATTATATCAGCACCGGACGCAATTTTCTTCGACATAATACTAGAGGCAATTAACGGGACAGATTCGACAGTCGCTGTCACATCACGCAGAGCATAAAGCTTTTTATCCGCCGGTACCAGATCGGCAGTCTGCCCGGCAACTGCAATCCCAATTTTATTAACATTTTTTCGGAATTCATCGGGAGTGAGTTCTGTCCGAAACCCAGGAATCGATTCCAACTTATCCAAAGTACCTCCGGTATGTCCCAAACCCCGTCCAGAAATTTTTGCAATCTTTATCCCACCTGCTGCGATTAAAGGTGCCAGGACCAGCGTGGTTTTATCACCCACCCCGCCAGTACTGTGCTTATCTGCTTTTACCCCCGTCAGAAAAGATAAATCAATTTTCTCTCCGGAATTAATCATCGCTTCTGTCAGATAAATCGTTTCCTCTTCTGTTAAACCCTGAAAATATATTGCCATCAAGAAAGCAGCTATCTGGTAATCTGGAATTAGTCCTTTAACGTAACCGTCAATCAAAAAATTCATCTCATTACGGTTCAATACCTCTCCATTTCTTTTTTTCTCAATAATTTCCGAACAGCGCATTCTAATTCACCTCAGCTTCCCTGATTAGTGCATCCAGCATACTTGTTCCTGTCTGCAATGATCCTGCCTCCAGATAATCTACAACGGTTGCACCAACATCCGCAAAAGTTTTTCTTGTTCCCAGAGAAATTTTGTTTTTAACTACCGGTCCGGTGATAAGTATGGGCACATATTCCCGCGAGTGGTCGGTACTCTCCGTTGTTGGGTCGGCCCCGTGATCTGCTGTAATTACCAACAAATCATTTTCCCTGAGCCTTTCTGAATACCCAGGCAGACTTTTGTCAAATTCCTCTAAAGCCTGGGCATAACCTGTCGGATCATTGCGATGTCCATAAAGCATATCGAAATCTACCAGGTTGGTAAAAATAAGACCTTCTTTTACAGAGTCCATTGCCTGATATGTCGCTTCAATTCCTTCCTTATTTCCTTTCGATTTGATTACTCGGGTGATACCTTTACCGGTAAAAATATCATTTATTTTGCCTACAGCCACCACCTCTTTTCCCGAGTTTTTTATGATGTCAAGCATCGTTTCACCGGGAGGTGCCAATGAATAGTCATGTCGTCCTGCTGTACGGAAAAATTTTCCCGGTTCCCCGTCAAAGGGGCGGGCAATTACTCGGGCAACTGCATCTTTTCCGTTGAGCAGTTCCCGGGCAATCCGACACATATCGTATAATTTCTCCAAAGGAATCACCTTTTCATGGGCAGCAATTTGAAAAACGCTGTCGGCAGATGTATATACAATGGGGTAACCCGTCTTCATATGCTCTTCTCCGAGAATTTTAATAATTTCCGTTCCAGAGGCAGGAATATTCCCCAATACTTTTGTTCCAATTCTACTTTCAAACTTTTTAATCAAAGCTGGTGGAAAGCCTTTTGGATAAGTAGGAAATGGTTGGGATAAGATAATTCCGGCTATCTCCCAGTGGCCTGTAGTAGTATCTTTCCCGCAGGACTGTTCTACCATCTTTCCATAAGCCCCTTGAGGTCTGTCCGCAGGAGGAACTCCCAATATTTCTCTAATGTTGCCTAAGCCTAACCGCTGCAAGTTGGGCAAATTAAGGCCACCCACTGCCTGGGCAATGTTTGCCAGGGTATTGCATCCTTCATCACCATAGCAACAGGCATCGGGCAAAGCACCACAGCCAACGCTATCCAACACAATTAAAATAACCCTCTTATTCACGTATTCTTCTCTCCTTCCGTCAGCCCAGACTCTTTATTTCGCTCTCGGGTGGCAGTTATCATACACATTTTTTAATCGACCCTTTGTCAGGTGAGTATATATTTGGGTAGTTGTAATGTCGGCATGTCCCAGCAGTTCCTGAACGGTACGCAAGTCTGCGCCATTTTCTAACATGTGGGTAGCTACGGAATGACGCAAGGTGTGAGGAGTGAGAATTGTTTCAATCCCTGCTCGACAAGCATATTCTTTTAGAATCTTCCAAAACCCCTGTCGGGTCAACCTCTTCCCGCGCCAGTTAACAAACAAAGCACTTTCTTTATTTTTCTTAACTAATTTAGCCCGGGATAAAACCAGATATTCATTAATAGCCTGTTCTGCAAAAGACCCAATCGGTACAATCCTTTCCTTGGACCCTTTTCCAAAACAACGCAGGTAGCCTAAATCTAAATTAATATCCTGTAAATTTAAATTTATCAATTCGGAAACGCGCATTCCCGTGCCATAGAGTAACTCGAGCATTGCTTTATCCCTTCGCCCGACATCACTCAGCACATTAGGCTGCTTGAGAAGAAGTTCCGTTTCTTTTTGTGAAAGTACCCGGGGAATTACTTTCGCCAACTTTGGTGTTTCTAAATTTACTGTTGGGTCCTCAGTGATTACCTTTTCGGCTAAAAGAAAATGAAAAAAAGACTTGATCGCAGCCATATGCCGCGCAGATGTAGCCGTGGACTTGCCTTCTTTCTTTAATTTTAAAAGATAGCCAATTATATGATGTCTGGTAACACTATTAATATTGGAAATTGATTTAGTTTTTAAAAATGAAAAAAATGACTTTATATCAAGTTCGTAGCTGGAACAGGTATTTACTGCCAGCCCTTTTTCTACCGATAAATAATTAAGAAAATTTTCTAAAAAAGTTATCACTGCACTCAATCCTTTATAAAATCTTAAATATAGCATAATGCCCAACCGATAGGCAAAAAGAAAAAGCGCTTATCTCATAAGCACTTGGAAAATTCCACATCAAAAGGTAAAAATCCTTTTTCGTTTTAATCCAGACCTGTACTGACTAACCTATACTGAAAATATCTTAAAGAAATTATCGTTTACCTAAGAGTATCTACCACATATGTCCCAAAAGGGCTTTTCTCATTTACCGGCATCTGTTCCACCCGCATCGGTTCCTCAAGAACCGGTTCCTTCTCAGCCCAGCGCTCCAGAGACCCTGCATCGGACAACACGATATATAATTTAGGAACCAATAAACCTAATAGCAGCAACAATAAAAAGACCTTTAAAACAAGGGAAACTTTTTCTTTTATCTGCGTAACAGTAATTAAAATCACAGGGTTCCCTCCTTCCTTGTTAAATAATACGCTAATCTATATGCCGTTAATTTCGGTATTATACAAAAAGTTTTAACTCAACTTTTCAATCTACGTTACTTTCAGGTAAACATATTTTGGACCCGATAAGTAAATTATCCGGATCAAGATTAGGATTAGCCTGCAATATTTCCTCAATGGAAAACCCTGTTTCCTGGGCAATAGCAAATATGGTATCACCAGGTTCTACTATCCAAAATATACCGCTCTGACAGTTAAGCGGAAGTTCATATGATACCATTATCAGACTCTCCTTTCTTTAGGAAAAATAAAATAGCGCTTTTACTAATGACGGAGTGAAATAACCTTGTATCAAAGCTGCCATGGCAGCCAACAAACCGAAAACAGAAAAAACCAAGGTGTAACGGAGAAACCTTTTGGGTAGATCCATCTTTTTACCAATAAATTTTCCGCGAACTACGTACAGGGAAAAAGAAATTGAAGTAATTGCTGCAAGAATAGTCATCGGAACAGAGAGTAAATTTTGGGGTACCACTGTTAAAAAAACCACTAACAATCCCTGAAATGCTTTTTCCAGAATGAGAAACCCGGCTGTAAACCCAAGCAAAAATCCTTTCGTAAACGTCACCACCAATGTCAATGGGGCTCCAATTACAGTCAAACCCAAAAACCAAATGAAAAATAAAGTCTTTAAGTTAATTCCTAAAGCATGCTTTAATTCCAAACCGGAATCAAAAGTTGCAGCCGGTAAATAAGCGATATAACCGTCAATATAACCGGTTAACTCTTTTATCTGGGTTTCATTTAGTTTGTTAATTGAAATAATGCCAAAAATAAAGCCGCATAAAAAAATAGCGGGAACCACAATACACAAGGCCGCATTTTCATGCAGGTATCCTATCAAAAAAGCCTTTAATTTTCCCGCCACACTAAACCGCTCCCCGGCCTTTATTCTTATTCATATTTATGTCTGACAGGATAATTTATGATTAAATCCTGGGACATCAACTCCTTAATAAAATCCCTTATATAGCAAGCAGCTAGAACATCTTCCAGAGATTGTGAACTTGCTGCCACCACGCTGATACCCGTTTTTTTCTTACGCGCTTCACAAAGAACTCTTTTGGCTCCCACTAAAGCCGGGACATGCCCTTTCATTTTCATTGTTCTGGCAATGGTTGCCGTTAATACCGTTCCTCCGGCATTATATACGGCATCAAAAGCCACTCCGCCACTGCCGGTTACCGCGAGAACAACCCTTCCTTTGAAATTTGCCATTTTTACAGTGTCCGCCCCAAGGTTTGGGAGCACAAGAGGGTCAGCTGCTCCAGACTGTTGAACACCCCGGAAGGCAAGAGACGATGCAGTTATTCTATCCTTTTTACTTCCCACTCTAGGTTCCGCAACCATAATTAATTCGGTACCCTTCTTCCGGGCAAGAATACCGGCATCATACCCAATTTTCTCCGGATTTAAAAATACAGGTGCTCTAGCTTGATCAGGACTAGCCCCGAAAACAGCAAGAGCACCTTCTTCTAATGCAGCTTCTATGGTTGTGGACATGCTGATAACATCAACCACCACGACAATATAACCTTTCCTGGCAGCCTGTACGGCCCCGCTGGCATCACATGACATCTCTACAGAGAAATCCCTCATCTTGATCCTCCAGAAGCAAAGCTAAAATTCCGCTAATACTTTTCGCATCTTTGATCATTCCATTTTTAATCATATGCAGTGCTTCCTGAAGGGATACTTCCAGAGTTGTGATAAATTCATCATCATCACATTTAATTCTTGATTCCTGCAAATCCCTGGCAATGAAGATATGAATAATTTCATTGCTAAAACCAGGTGAGGTATAGCAAGAAAACTTAAACTCAAGTCTCCCAGATTTAAAACCGATTTCTTCCTGAAGCTCTCTTTGAGCACAATCTGCCGGACGTTCTCCAGGATCAAGCTTGCCGGCCGGTATCTCGATTATTTCCTGATCCAACGCTTTCCGAAACTGTTTGACAAGAATAATTTTGTTATCATCCGATACAGGGACGATTCCTACCGCACCGGCATGCTCAACAACCTCCCGCACTGACTCCTTGCCATTTGGTAATTTTACTCTATCTATACGCAGGTTTACCACTTTCCCCTGAAAAAGATAATTAGTTTCCAAAGTTTTTTCGTACTTTTTCAAAAGTTTCCCCTCCAGCATATTTTTTAAAGCCAATCATATACTTGAAGAAAATAAATTTGGCTTGTTAGAAACAAGCTCGCAACTACTTGCAGAATGGAGTGTATGGTTGTGCAGACAATTTTATTAAAAAAAAGCGTTCTATTTATTGGTAAAGTAAAAGATTTACCAGGTCTTCTGAAGGAACTAAACAAGAAATATTACACTCTTAAGGAATTAATTGAGGCCAACCTGCACTGACAATTTTCCAGCATAGATGCCGGCAGCACAAGCAGTCAGAAAGAAATCTTCATCTTCCTTAAGCCCGCGACCCATGGAGCAAACTTTCAAACCTTTTTCTTTTATTTGTTCCAATCCGGCCTGTCCGTACTCCCAAACAATAGTATGCTTTTCATTAATACCATTTTCCTCAACCTGTTTTCGTAAAAACAGATCCTTTTTCTCATCTCCGATAAATGGTAAAACTACTACAGCAGGTGATAAGGCAATTTCCGTTAAAACCGTTAAAGAATGATGGCTAATTCCCCAGTGGCGTGGTCTGGAATCAGCAAAACTGATACGCGGACAAAATATTGGCTGTCCCATTAAAATATTTACAGCGTTTATTGCCTCCCCCAGTTGAGTTCCGGAAAACCCCCATTTTGTGCCGGTGCCTACATTTCCCGGCCCCATACCGACAACGGCCACATCAGCTTTTACAATTTCCTTGGCTGTAATAAGAGCACTGTAAATATTAACAGCTTCCAGATCTCCTCCGAAAGCATGACCAGCAGTAATCACACTTTCAATAAACCCTTTTCCTTTTAGCTCATGTACTGTTTCACTGAACCAGACGGGAAGAGCCGCCCCATCAATCATAATATAAGCAATTTTTATATCTGGCCGAATAACCTTTAATGATATTGCAATAGGGCTGAGGCAGCTGTGTAAGGGAAAAAGGACGACAGGAAACCCCTCCAAAGAATGGAAGCTGTTAAAAACCTCGGACCAACCTGCAGCTTCTTCCTCTACACTCAACACCTTAACCTGCTGAGCTGTATATCGTAGCTTCATAATGTGCCCGCCAGCCTCCATATTAACTACGGGTCTGGATATATTGCACTGGACAAAATGATAACCGCCCGTCCCTAAACCTAAACGCACCGCTGTAGTATTTAATACCACCTGGTCCCCTTCCCTAATCGGTCCGGTTATTGTATCATAATTTATTGCTTTTTCCGCTCTGCCATCTACAACAACTTCTAGTTCTGTCACTCTGCTTCTTTGAGATAGAATCGCACTTACCTTTCCTACCGCTGTTTCCAACATGGCTTTCAATTTATTCCCTTCTTCCCCACAGATCAAGAAAATACAATACCTTATTCTTTTCAATATATTCAGAAAAAGACCGGTATTCTGATAGAGCATTAAGCGATACTAATCCAGCCAATAATATTAATTTAACTCCTATTCCACCAGATGAAACAAGAGCTAGGCCAACTGCCATTCCGATAACATTGGACCCGGCATCTCCCATCATCGCTTGACTTCTTATATCATAAACCCCATATGCTAAAACAATACCTAATAAAGGTATTAAGAGAATGCTTCCTGTATAAGATGGGAGAAAAAGCATGATCATTATTGATGAAAAGATAAATACTTTTATGCTCCGACCCGGTCGAACATCAAGAAGATTAAACAGGTTTGTCACTAATGCCACTAAGAGGACATTAACGATAAAATCGCCAAAAGAGATACTTTCGATACTTGCAGCTAGTGCTGCAATTACACCACCTACGCCAGCCTTCCAAAAACCGGTAGTCAACTGGCCGTGTAAAAAAAAGTCTTTAAAATGACCATGAAAACCGGACCGTTCTTTATTGCCTGCAATATCATCCACCAACCCGGCTAACCCAACTAATGAAATAAACCCTAAATAGATATATGCTTCCGGTCCAATTTCTCCCCACAGGGTAAATAATCCATAAGTGATGGCAAGAACCGCTGGAAAGATAATACCCCCGGCAGAAGGAATCCTACTTCCCCGAAAATTTTCCCGGGACAATCCTCCTGATTCCAACATGAAAAGAGTTTTGGGGGTAAGAAAATATGAAACTAAAAAGGCCACCACCATCATGGCCATTTTCATTTTAATAATCATCCTCTATCGTTTATTGGCCAAAACTCGGCAGATATCATAAAACTGCTTGCCCCGGTGCAGGAAACCTGCCAAATCGCGACGGGAGAAATTGTGTACCATGTTTATTTCAATTTCTTGCAGACGCCAACCTTGGCGCAGCATATCCACTGTTGCCCCGACCTCAACTCCGAAGCCGGAAGCAAACGGTAGCAAACTTTTAAATACTTGGATTTTCATTGCTCGCTGACCCGATAATACCGACAATACTCGCTGTCCGGTCAAACGGTAGACCCCTTGTGCTGCTAACCCCTTGACTAAGCCAAATCCTCCCGGTATAGTGGCCGGAGGAAATTTTGCCACAGTAGCATCCGCTCGACCTTCCCAAATTGGGGGAAGAAGGTGATAAAATTCTTTGGCACTTTTTCCAAGGTCTCCATCGAGAATTATAATAATTTTCCCAGTAAGGAAAGGTGCAGCCGAATTAATCGCTGCCCCTTTCCCCTTGTTTCGGGGGTGTTTAATTACTTGTGAGCCACATGCCTTGGCTAATTCCCCGGTTCCATCAGTTGACCCGTCATCCACAACAATTATTTGCTCTACCCAAGGGAAATTCCTTACGGCCTGAATCGTATCATTAATAAAATTTGCCTCATTATAAGCCGGAATAATCACTGATATTTGCAATTTTTCACCTTATAATCGAAATATTAAACGCAGTTTTATATAAATCAAGCGAAGCAGTTGGTTACCTGCCGGAGATACCACACTGATAACCATTAAAGGGATTAGTGCTGCAGCAACAATTTGGGCAATATAGCGAAATTTTAATTTCTGCCGATAAAGCTTACTTACGCCCTTAGCATCTACCAAGATCGACCCTACCTTTAGCCGGACCAGAAATGTGCTGGCCATTCCTCTGCGTCCTTTTTCCAGAAAATCAATTACATTGGAATGAGTTCCCACTGCAACAATCAATTCCGTTTCCATCTGGTAAGCCATGAGCATAGCTACGTCCTCACTTGTACCGGTAGCCGGAATAATTGCCGCTTCAAGCCCCAAGGATCGTATCCGCTCCATACCTGGAGCTCTTCCGTCCGGATAGGCATGAACAATTAACTGAGCTCCGCACTTTAAGGTAGCATCTGTAATAGAATCCATATCGCCAAAAATTATATCAGGGCAGTAACCAAAATCCCTCAATGCATCCGCCCCACCATCAACTCCAATTAAAACAGGCTTTACTTCATGAATGTATGGCTGAATAACTTTTAAATCTTCCCGGTAATCCTTTCCTCGGACCACAATTAAGGTATGCCGCCCTCGGAAATTGACTTTTAATTTTGGTAGTACAAGATCTTTTCCCACAATATCAATTTCACGAGTGGCGTATTCCATCGTGTTTTGGATAAACTTTTCTAATTGCTGTCCGTAATTTTTTTCCGCCTGCTTTTTTCGTTCCATGAACAATTCATAGGTTAATAGAGTCCCCCTGCCTATCACCAACCCATTGATAATAATTTGTTCATTATTTATTTCAACCTCAGTACCATCTTTTAACCGATCAAAAATTTCAATTCCCACATCATCAATTAGGGGAATAGCCGATTTAATTAAATGCAGAGGGCCATGATGAGGGTACTGTCCGGAAATACTAGAAAAAGCATTGATCACTGCCCTAACCTTAGATGCCGTTAACGACTTTGCCGCAAGCTCATCTAAATCCTGATGAGCAATGACGGCAATTTCATTAGCTTGAAGTTGCTGGACCAATTCTTTGGTGCGGAGTCCTTTCCGGACAGTTCCCTTTACAATCATTACTTTCACCAAATAAGAATCGACTTTTATTTATTTTCTTCTTAAAAGAAAAAACTATTCATAAATCACTTAACATTGCTTTTTAAAATAGACGAACATTCTTTCCCTCTAACGAATCTTTTTATAACTGGCTAAAATTTCTCCGTAATACAACATATGAAAATCACCGTTGGGATAAGAGGTACTGATTATTTCTTCATCAACTAAAGCGGGCTGCATCGCCTGTCGGCAGACAATTCGGCATTCATAAAAATAATCGCATTCTTTAATTACCGGAGCCGCTACTTTTTTTGCCGGAACCGGTGTCAAGCGGCATTCCATAAATTTATCTACATCCCGTCCTGATTTAGTCCCACAAAAGCTAAGTTCTTGATTCATATTATTTTGCAATGGGAAGTTAACTGTAAACTCATTTACCTTTTCTAACAATTCATATGTATATCTCGAATAACGCACCAAAACAGTAAAAACTGGTCTCTTCCAGATAAACCCAATGCTTCCCCAACCGATTGTCATAATATTAGCTTTATCCCCATCCTGGACAACCAAGAAAGCCCCGCTCTTTATCTGTTCCAGTGTTTCTTTCGCCAGCTCGGAAAAAGCAATATCCTTAAACATTAATACACCTCCGTGTCACTTTTTAATACAGATATATTATCAAAATAAAATTTAAATAACAATTTAAAAGAACAAACCTTTAACTATGGGACCAGTTTATTTTACCCAAAACCTTATCTAAAAACCATAGAATACCTCATTTTAGCCCTAAAATTATATTAATTGATCCCTCTGACTTTTAAAATATTTTTATATAAAAAAACTGTCCTAAACGGACAGTCTATTGGCGGAGTTACCTGGGAAAATCTTTTGTAGGAACAAATTATAAATCCAAAAAATTTGGCTATGCCAATTTCTGAGCAATACGGAGCTTATCCGCTACCATGGCAATGAATTCTGAATTAGTAGGTTTGCCTCTTTCTACATTAATTGTATAACCAAAAAATTTGTTCATCATTTCCACATTGCCCCTATCCCAGGCAAGCTCAATGGCATGGCGGATTGCTCTTTCCACCCTGCTGGGGGTAGTGTTATACTTCTGGGCGATCATTGGATAAAGTTCTTTAGTAATAGCGCCAAGCAGATTTACTTCTTCAATAACAAATAAAATTGCATCTCTTAGATACTGATACCCTTTAATGTGGGCAGGAACACCCATTTGATGAATTATATTGGTTACTTCCACATCAAGATTCTTTGTCTTTACCGGTGTGTGAGATGCTGTTGGGATTCCTTTGGCTAACTGGCGAATCCTGTTTCCAAGTACTTCTAAATCAAATGGCTTTAGTACATAATAATCAGCCCCAAGTTCTACTGCTCTTTGAGTCATAGATTCTTGTCCCAATGCCGTTAAAATAATCACCTTCGGCCTATTATCTGACATATTCAATTTTTCCAGGACGCCAATTCCATCTAAATGTGGCATAATAATATCCAAAACTAAAATATCTGGAGATAGCTTTTCTACCATATCAACAGCTTCTACCCCATTATATGCTGTACCACACAAAAAGAAATCATCTTGTTCCGTTAAGTAATCTTTAAGAATTTCACAAAACTCCCGGTTGTCATCTGCAATCAGTATTTTGATATTGTCTCCCATACATTCCCCGCCTCCGAAAAATTTTTGTTTATACTTTTCTGAACATTGTCTTCGACAACACACTGCTTTATTCCTTCTTTACCCAGTTAAAAAGTGGTAATTTTATTATGACACAATTTTAAGTGAAATGGGAGAATTCGATGGATTTTCCGTTTTTAAAAAAGCATGTTTCTTGATTAGCTTTGCTTCTAACAGCATCCATTCGGCTAAGCACCCATAACCTTTAGTCGGATCATTAACAAAAACGTGGGTAACTGCCCCCACTAATTTATTGTTTTGAATAATAGGGCTTCCACTCATTCCTTGGATGATTCCTCCGGTTTCTTTTAAAAGCCTTGGATCTGTCACTTGAATTACCAGCCCCTTACCAGTAGGATGATGCTGAGGTAAGATTTTTAAAATATTAATTTTGAACCTTTCCATTTTATCACCTTGAATTACTGTGATTATTTCTGCAGAACCTTCTTGAATTTGATTGGCAAAAGCAACGGGAATTTCTGTTTTATAGAAAGAGTTAGTAATTGGATTATTTAACTTGCCAAAAATACCAAAACTGGTGTTATATTCAATATCCCCATTAATCGTATCCCCGACAAACATGGCAATCTTCTCTCCAGGTTCCCCCTTTTTACCGGGTTTAATTCCTTGAATTTGGGCTTTGACAATCTTTCCTCTTTCTCCAGGGCGAACATCAAGATCTGCAATCATATGACCTAAAGCCCCATACTTACCTTCGGTGGGTTCATAAAAAGTGAGGGTGCCAACACCTGCAGCATTATCTCGGATATAAAGACCAATTCGATATGTTTTTGTATCTTCACAAAAATTAGGAATCACTTTCACTTCTCGAGTTTTCCCTGACTGCTTTACTTCTATCCTTAAAATTCCCATAGGCCCATATTTATTAATTAAATCTGCCGCATGCTTATCATTTTTAATTTTATCATCATTGATTTTTACAAGCAAGTCTCCCAATTCAATGCCGGCATCCTTTGCCGGGAAAAAAGTTTCTCCACCTTTTCCATAAACTGCAGAATGTCCAACAACCATCACTCCTTCTGTCTGCAAGATCACACCGACAGAATGTCCGCCAGGTATAACTTTAATCTGAGGAAGCACATTTACCATCATGCTCTTTAAAGGAATAAATCCAAATGCTTTTAATTCCAGACTTAATTTTCCCGGCTCAGCTGCTACTGCCGACCCTCCCATATAGCGACAACCCTTTTCATCAACCGGGTTACCATTAATTCTTAATACCCCAGTTTTATCAGTTGTGACATAAACACTCACACTTTTCAGCAACTCTTGCGGTACAATTTTAGGAAAATCAATGGTATCACCAACAATTAAATGCTGTTCATTTGGTAACAAAATGTAGGAATAGAATGCGGTAACAAAAGCAGTACTTAAAATAATTAACAGAAACAGTATATTTTGAATAAACCTACATTTTGGGGGCATTTGTATCCCTCCTTCAATTTAGAAACAAGACTAAAATTAAGTTAACCTTTTCAATTTTCTTTTATGCCCCCGAAAGCTCTTCATTATGGTGGATTTGCTTACCATTAACTTAAGCGCTACAAACTAAAGTGCTACGAAAAAAAGTAATTTTTGTATAATAAAAAAGTGCCTTATAGGCACTCCAGATTGTCGAGATACCCCTTTTTTAGCATCAATAATTTAGTAGTTAAGACAACCCGTTAAAAATAAAGATGACAAAAATAAAAAATCGCATTTCTCCTAAGCTATCTTAGCCAGGTGATTTGCGAT
>JBMNTN010000053.1:0-14313 GCA_050945755.1 Bacillota bacterium
GCGTTTTTGAATTTCCACAAATGCCTGCACTTCAAAAATCATTTTTTTAACATTTTGTAAACCAATCAGTTCATTAAGCTCTTTATGGATTTCTTTAATGCGTGCTTTGCTGTCCTGCTCTTCCCGCCGGATACTGCCGGCTTCTTCTGTGTTTTCCCGGTAAAATATCGCTTCTGTTTTCAGCCCGCCAGACCTAAAAGGAAATCGAATCATTTCCTGGCACCTCCTAAAAAGAAGGGATACTATTATCATTATATTTTGCTTTTTTCTTCTTGTGCACAAATTGTCGAGCAGGGCATGTTTTTATATAGAAAAAGGCACAACTGTTTTGTTATGCCTTTTACACATTATATATTTTGTTTTCTAACATAAAATTAGGGGTTATTCTGTTTTTTCCATCATTAGATTAACCGGTTTTCCGGGCATGATCGTAGATATAGCATGTTTGTAAACCATTTGCTGCTTACCTTCTACATCCATTACCACCGTAAAATTATCAAATCCCTTAACCAGTCCCCTAATCTGAAACCCGTTGACCAGATAGATAGTGACCGGGGTATTATCTTTTCGTACCTGATTGAGAAAAAAGTCCTGTAAATTAAAAGAAGGTTTTGTCATTGGTTTCCCTCCAAATTTTGGTTTATGTATTCTTCTACAGCAATTCCCAGACTCCTGCCAATATACTTAGCAATTTCTTGGGCGCATTGGTCATTATTTTCATATTGTCCCAAATCAAACCATTTAATTCTCCGGTCTCTTTTAAACCACGTATATTGTCTTTTAGCAAAACGCCTGGTATCTCTCTTGATAAGATTGATCGCCTCATTTTTTGTCAGTATCCCGTTTAAATAAGCAGCTACCTGCCGGTAGCCTAAACCCTGCATAGAATTAAGGCAGGGATTATACCCCTGTTTTAAGAGAGTTTTTACCTCATTAATCAAGCCTGATTCTATCATTTGATCAACCCGTTGATTAATGCGCCCATAGAGTATTTCACGTTCCCGAAAAAGTCCAACTAAAACAAGCTGATATCCCGGGTTACTCTCTCCTGAGCCCTCTTGCAATTCTGACAATGTTCTTTTGGTCTGGCGAAAGATTTCCAGCGCCCTGATGATTCGCTTGGTATCATTGGGGTGAATCTTTTCAGCCGCTGCTTTGTTAATGCCGGACAGTTCCTTGTGTAAAAGGTGTGAGCCGTATTTTTCTGCTTCTTCCCACTTAGATTGGCGATATTCCCCATCAAAATTCATTTCTGTAAAGTTATATGGATCAATGACAGAGTTAATATAAAGGCCTGTGCCTCCTACAATAAGAGGAAGCTTCCTTTCTTTATTTAACTCACTGATGGTTTTGCGCACCATTTTTTGATAGTCAGCTACACTAAAAACTTCATCCGGATTAACTATATCAATCATGCGATGTGGTATTTTCCTACCAGAAGGGGCGTACATCTCTTCTTCTCGGATTTTTGCCGTGCCAATGTCCATATCACGATAGACCTGCATGGAATCACCTGAAATAATCTCCGCGCCTAAAAGATCTGCTATTCTGATTGACAATTCAGTTTTTCCCACCGCAGTAGGCCCGACGATTACAGCTACTTTTTCTTTTTCGATCATCCCACCTTCCTCCAATTGTTTAAACTTGTTATTTAGTTTCGCATAAATCTTTTTTGAATTTCCTCACGGTTTATTTTTATTAAAACTGGCCGCCCATGGGGACAGCTATATGGGTTATTGCTCTGTTCCAGCTGGTTCAAAAGATAACTGATATCAGCTTCAGTGAGATGTTGATTCGCTTTTACGGCACTCTTGCAAGCCATGGTGAAAAGCTCCTCTTCCACTAGCCGATCTATTTGCAATTGCTCAGACTCATTTCCTAGTTTTTCCACAATTGCTAATAATAATTCCTCAGAATTTCCGCCACTATTCCATCGGGGAACACCACGCAATAGAAAAGTATTCTCCCCGAAATGTTCCATAATAAATCCAAGATCCTTAATTGCCACAATATTTTTGACTAACCATAACGCCTGCTGAGGAGTTAGTTCAATTATTCCGGGGACAGCTAAATATTCTGACTCGGCTGGGTGAGTGCAAAAAGCTTTTTTAATTTTTTCAAAGCGAATCCGCTCATGGGCGGCATGCTGGTCAATAATATATAGCCCTTCCGGCCCGGAAGCCAAAATATAAGTGCCGTCTAACTGGCCAAGAACTTTCATGTTGGTAAAGACCTGTCTGTTTTCCGCTTCTGGTTCTTTCTCCTGTTCAGGTTTTCTTGTAGGTAATATTTCCAATTTATGTGGATAAGCTGACCCCTCGCTGACTAATGAAAGTTTTTCTTGATAAATTTCTTGAACAACGTAATCTTTTTCCCTCTGTACCGGTTGGAACTTTGGCGCAGTATATGGCAGGCTTACTCTCGGAATCATATCAGTCGGCCATCGGAAAATTTCCTCCAATGCTCGTAAAAAAGAACTTTTTAAGACGGAAGGATTTCGAAACTTTATTTCCAGTTTGGTAGGGTGGACATTGACGTCAAAAGCTTGCGGATCAAGAGTAAAATGGACCACTGCGACAGGATATCTTTTGGCAGGAATTCGTGTATAAAAAGCCTCTTCTAAAATGGCAGCAAGTTCCGAACTACGCACATACCTGCCGTTGACAAAAAAGTTATAATAGTGCCGGGTAGATCTGGTAAGTTCCGGACGGGATACAAAGCCGAATATTTTCTCTTCACCGTGGTAATTAATCTCATTCATTTTTCGGGCGACATCTCCCCCGTAGACAGCAAAAACTGCCTGGGCTAAATCACCGGTTCCCGGTGACTTTAATATATTTTTCTCCTCATGTTCAAGCTCAAAAGCAATATTCGGATGGGATAAAATCATCCGGCCAATCATATCTGAGACATGGCCTAATTCCGTATTAGCTGACTTTAAAAATTTCTTCCGGGCCGGCGTGTTGTAAAAGAGGTCCTCTACCCTCACAATTGTTCCGGAAGGACAGCCGGTTTCTACCGGTTCATTTATCGTCCCGTCTTCTATTGCTGTTTGCCAACCGACGTAACTTCCCTCCAATCGGGAAGTTATCGTCAGCTTAGAGACAGCAGCAATAGATGGTAGAGCTTCCCCACGAAATCCTAAAGTATGCAGTCTGTTTAAGTCTTCTGCGCTTTCAATTTTACTGGTTGCATGGCGCTTAGGTGCCATTAGCATGTCGGAAGGTGTCATGCCGTATCCATTGTCTCCAACCTGGATCATCTTGAGACCGCCTTCCCGAAGAGAAACTTTTATTCTGGTTGCACCGGCATCAATGGAATTCTCTACTAATTCTTTAACAACAGAAACGGGCCGTTCCACCACTTCCCCAGCAGCTATTTGATTTGCTGTTTGAGGATCCAAAACTTTAATCTGTCTCATTTTTTACTCCTATGTCAATTACCTGAACACTGTTTCCATCTACCAGGTGAAATTTACTCCCCGCCTGATCTTGCCAGCAGTATTGGGTAAATCTACCCTCCTCCACTGTCCGGTTAAAATCTTCAGCCGCCAATTCCCGGCAACGGGGACAAGCATGAAAGGGAGTGCGAACGGCAAATACATGATGAAGGAAATTGCCCTGCAGGGCATGGGAAACTACTTTGACATAACCGGAGCAGTCAGTGCAGCGGTACACCTGCTCTTCTTGCTGTTCCCGAATTCCATCGGTATCATAATAAATATTTTTCTGACGCTTGTAAATTTTTTCCCGGCCAAATATATGGGTTAAGTCGGCTTTTTTGCGTCCTTTCCAAATTTGGAGAAGTTGGGAGATTAAATCTTTGGTATAATTAAGAAGCTCCGGATCTTTTTTAAATACGGGTAAATTCGGCTCCCGGACAAAAGAATAGTCAAGTCCCGCCATAGCCAATATAATGGCAGTGTTAACATAAGGAAGAGCAGTTTCCACAGCATATCCTCCCTCAAGCACAGCAAGATCGGGGACTAATTTTTCATTAAGCAGGGCATAACCGCCCGCTGTCATATTTAGGCTTGCTAAAGGGTCTGTATAATGATTATCTTGACCGGCTGAATTTATCACAAGATCCGGTTGAAAATCTTCCAGTATCGGCAAGATCAAATTATCTAAAACCATCAGTACTTCCCGGTCCGTTGTCCCCGGTAGTAAAGGAATATTAATCGTCTTAGCATATGCGTTAGGCCCGCCTAAATCATGGAGAAAACCGGTACCCGGGTAAAGAGTACGCCCGTCTTGATGAAACGAGATGCACAGGATATCCGGGTCATGCCAAAAAATATCTTGTGTTCCGTCCCCATGATGCACATCGGTATCAATAATGGCAATTTTTTTGACTTTGTATTTACACCGGAGGTAATCAACAAGGATTGCTTCATTGTTAATATTGCAAAAACCCCTATTTCCATGGCTCACCCACATGGCATGATGACCCGGAGGCCGAACCATAATAAAGCCGTTTTTTACTTCTCCCTGAAAGAAGGCATCCGCTACCCGGAGCATACTGCCGACTGCAATCAAGTGGGCATCGGTAATTTGGGCAGGCACATCAGGAACACAAATATGCGTCCGGTAAATGTGCTCCAACCCGGTAGTTTGGGCGGGATATTCTTTAATCTGAGGAAGGTCCATAATACCTTCCTCAAAGAGCTGGTCCCTAGTGTATAAAAGTCTCTCCTGGCGTTCCGGGTGAGTTGGTGAAATGCTCCAGTCAAATGCTGGAAAAAAAACTACTCCAGTAGGTTTTTGCATATCGGTTTCCTCTCAATCATACAGGTTTTTGTCAATTAAAAATTATTTTTAATTGACCCGGGTTAAAAGGCCCGGTTTTATCTGCACTTCCGTATCAATAATATAGCCGGCACGGTAATAACCGCGGATCATACTAAATATTTCACTATTAACAATTTCCACATCAGATTGGTCAATTTGAATTCCGAGATTATGGGCACGTTGTACTAAAAAAGTTTTCGCAAGTTTTATTGCATCTTCTTCTTTTCCGGAACCTCGGTATTCTTTCTGTAAACCGTTATCCAATGAAAGC
The DNA here is from genome assembly GCA_050945755.1 of Bacillota bacterium. Classification (GTDB taxonomy): domain Bacteria; phylum Bacillota; class Dehalobacteriia; order Dehalobacteriales; family Dehalobacteriaceae; genus JAQVXR01. The sequence continues at coordinate 5,062 of JBMNTN010000053.1, forward strand.
AATTTTTGCCCGGTATCAATATGTAACTTTAAGCTCATTGACGGTTTTGCCACAGCACAGCCAATAGCGTTAGCAACGCCGGCAAAAGGAGGCAAATAAGGTTTCATCCCTAATTCTTTGGCGACTCGTTCCGTCAGGCCGGGGGCAGCACCGCCGATACCCACCAAGGTGTTGGGGAATAAAGGTTCCTTTTGCAGCACTTCCCACACCCGGTAAGCCGGTTCATCCTGCCATTCTATAATCATTTTTTTAATTTCTTCGGCAATTTTATTGACGGCCTGAGCAATTGTTTCTTCGGCAAAGGGTGGTACCTGGCTCTCCGTTAAGGAAAAAGTATTAATGAATGCTTCCAAAGATGCTCCTTGATTTTTGCCCGGCACTCCATCTAGTATATTTAAGGCATCTGTCAAAGTAGGGTAGGCTCCACCAAAGCACACTGCTTCCCCTCTTCTTTTTTCTAAAAGGAATGGCTGAGTTCCCCTCATTTCCACCGGGGCATCACCTCCGGCTGCCACTGATTTCAGCGCCAACCCCTTGATTTGAGTCAGATAGTTGGCTATTTTTAAGCCATTTGTTGCCGCCAATGGCACCCCTGATAGAATCAAAGAAAGGTCGGTAGTGGACCCGCCTACGTCCATCACCACAGCAGATTCATTCCCTGCCAATAAAGCAGCAGCGCCTACCGTACTGGCTGCCGGGCCTGAATAAACTGTGGCTGCAGGAGAGCTTTCGACCTCGTTGATGGGAATTACACCTCCGTCTGCCTTCATGATATATACCGGACAGGATATACCGTATTTAGTTAAAACATTCTCCACCCCGATAATAAATTCTCTGTAAGCTTTTTTGGTGGCAGCAGTGAGCCAGGTAGTAATTATGCGGCGAGGATAGTTTAAATAGCCGGATATTCTGTGTCCTAATGTAATTTCCATATCAGGATAGATTTCTTTGACCCAATCAGCCGCTTGTTCTTCGTGCTTTCCGTTTCGCCCGGAGAATTTACCTACCAATGCCAAATGGCGGTAACCTTTTTGGTAAAAAAATTGTGCCTTATCTTTCACTTCTTTTTCGTTAAGCGAAGCAATTTCAATACCGCGATAGTTGATTGCCCCAGATAAAACAGCAGTTTCTGTAGGATAATCTAAAATGTCCGGATTAATGCCCGGACCGGGAATCACCATCAATCCGACATTTTCATACCTTTGCTGAGCAACAATATTTGTCAGCATCGTGGTACTGATAACCAGCCTTTCCCAGCGAGAAACCGGTTCTATTCTTTCAAGCCGTTCCATTGCCTCGCCCAAACATCGGAGCATATTTTTAGTGGTCGGGGTTTTGAACCAATGTATTACTTTTGCTCCGTTCATGGCAACTGCGTCGGTATAGGTTCCGCCTACGTCAATTCCAAAAATCACTGTCCTTCACCCGCCAGTTTCTTTAATTTGCGCTGCCATTGGTTTAGTTTAATCAAGGCATCCAGGGGAGTAAGGTTGTTTAAATCAAGCATCTCCAGTTCTGCTACCAGGGGGTGCTTAGGGGGATTAGGAGAAAAGACCGCCAACTGAACTGGTGTTTCTCGATCCTTCGGTGGCTCAATTCTTTTGGGCACTTTTTCTTCTCCTTCCAATCCTGTCAAGATTTCTTTTGCCCTTTTCAGTACTTCCTCCGGCAGACCAGCCAGTCTGGCTACCTGAATACCATAGCTTTTGTCAGTCCCTCCGGGGATTATTTTCCTTAAGAAAATTATTCCCCCTTCTTTTTCCCGCACGGCAACTGTATAATTCTTTACCTGAGAAAATTTATCTGACAGGGCAGTAAGTTCATGATAATGGGTAGCAAAGAGAGTTTTGGCACCTACCTCCGGTTTTAAGAGGTATTCTGCAACAGCCCAGGCAATGCTCATCCCGTCATAGGTGCTGGTACCCCGACCGATCTCATCTAGAATCACCAGGCTTTTCCTGGTGGCATTACGTAAAATATTAGCGGTTTCACACATTTCCACCATGAATGTGCTTTGCCCTCCGGCTAAATCATCTGCCGCACCTACTCTGGTGAAAATTCTATCGACAATACCAATTACCGCACTAGCCGCCGGAACAAAACAGCCAATTTGCGCCATCAACACAGTGAGTGCAACCTGACGCATGTATGTCGACTTTCCTGCCATATTAGGGCCTGTTAACAAGCAAACCTGATGCTCTTTGTTGTCGAGATATGTGTCATTGGGAACATAGTCGCCGCTTCCCGTAATCTGCTCCACAACTGGATGCCGTCCGTCCACAATATGAATCACATCCCCGGCATTCACCTCAGGCTTACAGTAACCGTTCTCAAGTGCTACTTGAGCAAAAGAAAGCAATACATCTAATTTGGCAATAATTGATGCTACCTGGCGAATGCGTGTTGATGAGAGAGTAATTTGATTGCGCACATCACAAAAAAGTTCATACTCCCGAGACGTGAGATTTTCACTAGCCCCGAGAATCTTATTTTCCCATTCTTTTAATTCTTCCGTAATATAGCGTTCCGCGTTAGCCAGAGTTTGTTTTCGAATGTAATTGCCGGGAACGGCGTTTAAATTAGCATTTGTTACTTCGATATAATAACCAAATACTTTATTAAAGCCTACTTTTAGGGATTTAATGCCGGTAGCGGCCTTTTCTTTCGCCTCAAGGTCGGCAATCCATTTCTTGCCGCCGGTGGTAATTGAGCGAAGCTCGTCTACCTCTTCATCATAGCCTTCTTTAATAATGCCTCCCTCTTTGGGAGAAACAGGCGGGTCATCGTTAATTGCCTGGTCAATCTGCTGGTAGATATCTTCCAAAATATCGAAGTTAGAAAACATCTTCTGAAAGAGGGTGCTTTTAAGGTTACTCCCCAGTTGGTATACTTCCGGTACTACAGAAACAGAAGTTTTTAAAGCTATTAGATCTCGGGGGTTAGCACTGCCATAGGCAATCCTTCCAATTAACCTTTCCATGTCATAAACTTTTTTCAATAAACTTCGTAAGTCTTCCCGGATAAAAACGTTATTAGTAAGTTCCTCCACCGCATCCAGTCTGCCCGAAATCATCGAAATATCCAAGAGAGGTTTTTCCAGCCATTCTCGTAAGAGACGTCCTCCCAATGCAGTCAACGTCTGATCACAAACCCAAAGCAGAGAACCTTTTCTTTGGCCCCCTCTGATGGTCGCAGTTAATTCCAGATTACGTCGGGTCGTGCTGTCAATCATCATAAACGAAGACGTGCTGTATATTTTTAATTGGTTAAGATAAGAAAGATCCCTTTTTTGTGTTTCCATCAAAAACTGTAAGATTGACCCCACGGTACAGGTGGCAAAGGGCATTTCCCCTAAGCCGAGTGCTTCAAGGGAAGTAACCTGAAAATGCTTCTCTATAAAAGTTGTTGCTTCTTTTAGCTGAAAATACTCGTCCGGTACTTTACTAATTGACCCTCCTGCCGTGTTTTCCAGTTTGTTTCTGAGCGTCTCCTCATGGTAAAGGGATGCAGGCAAAATGCATTCTGCCGGATTAATCCGAGCGACCTCATCAAAAAGTTTCGCATTTTGGTCCGTTCCTGATATTTCCGTAGCGTAAAATTCTCCGGTAGAAATATCCGTGTAAGCTAAGCCAAATACTTTTTCTCCCCGGCAGACGGCAAGCAAGTAATTTTGTTTTTTTTCATGGAGCAAATTGCTTTCCAGTACCGTGCCCGGAGTGACAATGCGGATGACATCTCGCTTCACGATTCCTTTAGCAGATTTCGGGTTTTCCATCTGCTCACAGATGGCAACTTTGTGTCCCTTTGAAATCAATTTTGCCAGGTACCCATCTGCCGCATGATATGGGATACCGCACATGGGAATCTTCTTTCCGTTTCCTCCATCCCGGGCCGTAAGGGTGATTTCTAGTTCCCGAGAAGCAAGGACAGCGTCCTCTAAAAACATTTCGTAAAAATCGCCTAAGCGGAAAAAAAGAATGGCATCCTTATGGTTAGCCTTAATTCTTTGATATTGTTTCATCATTGGTGTCATATTTGCCATGTCTTTTCCCCCTATCATATAAAAAATTATATCATGAAAACACTGGGAATTAAAGGAGCCGCTCCCTTCCAAGTTATCTTCTTTTTATGTTCAGAAGCAAAATGCCCCTGACTTCTCAGGAGCACTTTTAGCTATAAGTTTTATTTAATTATTTTTTAACAACCGGCACAGTGGGAGCAATCATTACCTTCGCATGACTCGCCGGAAAGAGCTTGGGAGATCATTTTGTTTATTTCCTGAAGTATTTTCCCCATTTTTTCTTGGGCTTCTAAGTAATTCATTACTTTATCATTTCTTTCCATTTCTTCCTGAAGTCCGCGCAGTATTTCCATTAACTCAGGGGAAGGCTCCTTCCCCTCCATCTGCAATTGGTATAACTCTACCTGCCGAGCGCTGATCTTGTCCATCAATTGACTGGCCTCACTATCAGCTTTTACCAGCTTTTCCTTCTCCCGCATGTCATTTAATTCAGGTGATCCTGATAATGCATCAGACAATTCCTTCGCCTTTTCTAAAACACTCATGTTTTGACCTCCGTTATTTAATAATTTCACCCTCGAGATGCCATGTTTTGGCATTCATAATATTGACATTAACCAGTTTCCCGATCATGCTTTTTTCCCCGGGAAAAATAACGATCTTATTAGTCCTCGTCCGACCGGAGAACATAATATCTTTCGTTTTACTGATTCCTTCAACTAATACTTCTTCCGTGGTACCGACAAGTTTTTCGTTGATTTCCCTGCTGATAGAATTCTCCAAATCCATTAAAATTTGCAGACGCCTTTTTTTCTCCTCAGCAGGCACCTGTTCCGATATTTTTGCTGCCGGAGTACCGGAGCGACGTGAATAAAGAAAGGTATAGGCCGCATCAAAGCGTACTTTTTTTACCACATCCAAAGTATCGGCAAAATCTTCATCAGTTTCCCCAGGAAAACCCACAATAATATCTGTTGTGATGCTGGCCTTGGGAACCTTTTCCCTAATGCTTTCGACTAGCTCAAAATACATTTCCCGTGAATACCCTCGGTTCATTTGTTTTAAAATCCGGTTACTTCCTGCTTGGATCGGTAGGTGAAAATGCTCACATACTTTTTGAGATTTGCTTATGGTATCAACTAGTTTTTGAGTAAAATCACGGGGATGGGATGTCATATAACGAATCCTCTCAATACCGGGAATCCTATCCACACGTTCTAATAAATCGGCAAAATCAAAAGCCTCGGAAAAATCAAGGCCATAAGAATTTACATTTTGCCCAAGGAGAAGCACTTCCTTAAAGCCCTCGGCCCCCAGACTTTGTATTTCCTTTTCAATTGCTTCCGGTTTTCTGCTTCTTTCCCGTCCCCGAACAAAAGGTACGATACAGTATGAGCAAAAATTATTACACCCATACATAATAGTAACCTGCGCCTTAATCTTATCCTGTCTTTTTACCGGTAATTCCTCCTGGATGTCCCCTTCAGTTTCCACCACTTCTATTAGCGACTCACTTCCAGCTTGTCTCTCGCTTATTAATTGAGGCAGCCGGTGGATATTATGTGTGCCTAAAACCAAATCGACAAATGGTGCTCTTTTGATAAGTTTCTCAGCAGCACCGGGTTGCTGAAGCATGCACCCGGAAACTGTAATAATGAGGCCTGGGTTTTGTTCCTTTAATTTTTTTAGGTTACCGATATATCCTATAATCCGATTTTCCGCACTTTCCCGGACGCAACAGGTGTTAATGATAATCGCATCAGCATCATCAGGGCTGTTAACCGGTTCATAACCAATTTGTTCCATCATTCCAGCCAGAATTTCAGAATCATGTTCGTTCATCTGGCAGCCAAAAGTTTTTACTAAATATTTCAATGGGATCCTCCTGCTAAAAGCAAATCATGGTAATTATATCACAATGGACATGGCTTTACTACTTTCCCAAAGTAAATTACTTTATTCAGAGTGTTCAGTCAAAATTTTCTAATAATTAGATAGAAAAAGGCCGCAACGTAGAATTGACTTACAAAAAGGTGCCCAGCGGCCCGTTACGCAATAAGGTCGATCTATTCGCTTTTATTAGGTGGAAGCACTTTATGACTATCAGTTTTCATACCGTGAATAAACTTTGCCCGCTCAGCTGAAATTCCTTCTGGGTTTTCTGCTACTTCCATCAGAAAACTCTGTGCTGCTACTTTCTCCCGCTGGTTCAGGGCATATCCCTTTTTTACCCTAAGCTTTTGTACCATAGACAAACACCCCCTCTGATATATTTTTATTATGCCCAGCGGTCGAATAAATCTACGGTAAAAAGATGTTAGGCTATTGGTTAACGTTCTGCTTGTAAAAAAAAGAGAGTTTTAAATCAACTCTCTTTTGTCTGTTTATTTATTAACCACACAATTTTCTCGTTCGATTTCTTTCCATTTTCGGTAAGCAATATTTAACAATGACTTATCCTGACTGTAAGTTACTCTGCTTAGAGCTTCAATAATGTTAAAAAATCCCCCGCCGGTAAAACCCTGCTCTTTTGGTACTTGATACTTATCGCTTTGGGCTTCCATTAGGAACCATGTGATCTGATTACAAACAGGTTCATGCCTGGTCAACGAATAAAACTCATAACTGGTTTCCCCTACCGGAGCAATAATAGTTGCATCCAGCCCGGTTTCTTCTTTTACCCTTTTGATGGCCACATCATGAGCATAGGCCCCATTCCTGATAACACCCTTTGGAAATACCCATTCGTTTTTTTCATTTTTGAGTAAAAATACTTTGTCATAATAGAATACAATCCCGCCAGCACATTGTCTGAATAGCATGGGCATACCTCCAGTATCATTTTATAAATCACTATTTCGCTAGAGCTTTTCCATATTCCTTCCAAGGATTAAAATAAAGTAAAGACCCAGCTAAATAGCCTAACTGTGCACCTGGTCATTTGGGTTTCCCGGTATGTCATCTGAATGATTTTCATCATTGCTGTCAGACTCATCTTGTTCCAATTCTATTTGGATACTATTTTCCGGGGAAGTTTCAGGCGAATCTTCTCCCTCCCCATCATTAGGCGGAGTTACCGGATTATTATTTTCCGGGGGCATATTAGGAGATTCATCCTCACGCTCTCCTTCATTTGGTGGAGTATCCGAATTATGCTCCCCCGAAATATCCTCTTCCGGCAATTCTTCTTTATCGGGAATATTACTTTCTTCGGAATGTTGTCCTTCATCCGGCATAGTATCGGTATTTCTGTCCGTCTTCTTCTGTGCTGATTTAACATCCTTCGTTGGTTTTTCTGTCTTTCCTACTTGAATGCTCTCGTCAATAATATCTTCGCTCTGCCCGGCAAAAACATGGAGAACAATTTCCGGAGCTTTTTCCATATCAACAACCCAGTAGCTCCCACCACTAATAGTTGCAAAATTTCCTGGCAAAGTTTGCACCGTAATATTATCCAGATCATAGTTTTTACCATCTCTGGCCAGACCAAGCAGCTGAGGCAGACTTAAATCCGTTTCCACTGTTTTCTGTAATTGTGGAATCAAAGCAGGAAGCTTCACTACATTTTTGGTTTGCATCATTTCCTTTGCTAAGGCTACGAGAAACTTCTGCTGTCTTTGTGTCCGGGAGATATCACCTAATTTATCATAACGGAAGCGAACATACTGCAATGCTTTTTCCCCGTCCAACCGCTGGAGGCCTTTTTCCAGATTGATAACACCATCATATACACGGCATTTCATATTCTGTTCTACATCAATTTCTACACCGCCCAGAATATCTATAATACCAACAAATCCTTCAAAATTAGTTAACACATAATAGTCAATGGGTACCTTTAGCAGTTCGGAAAGCGTTTTTTTTACTAATTCTACCCCACCTAGTAGGTTAGCGGCATTAATTCTATTATCTCCATAACCTGGAATATTAACCCTTGTATCGCGCGGAATCGACAAAATACTTAAATTTTTTTGCCTGGTGTCGATGCTCGCCAATATAATAGTATCTGTTCGCGATTTGTGGCCTATTTCCGTATCTGTTCCAAGGAGTAGAATATTGATCCGATCTGTTCCTCTGATCCAATCATCTTCCTCATTCACCTCTTTAATATCCTGAGGGGCAAGGTCTCCTCCCCAAAACATATAGCCTCCAACACAAGCTAAAATGATTAAAAGAACCGCCCCAATTTTCAAATATAAGTATTTCAAAGGTTTAAGACACCTTCTTTCCCTCCTGATAAATATGCTACTGATAGTTTATCCTATCAGAGAAGAAGGCACAATCATTAAATATAACCATATTCATACTTTTAAGAAAAAAAAACAGCCTTTATGGCTGCTTTTATTAAATTTTCCCGTGGGAAGCTTGGATTCTTTCTAATTCCTCTAATAAATAATCGTTTAATACTCTAATATAGGTTCCCTTCATCCCTAAGGATCGAACTTCAACTACCCCGGCACTTTCCAGTTTTCTCAAGGCATTAACAATTACAGAACGAGTAATCCCGACTTTATCAGCAATTTTGCTTGCAACTAAAAGTCCCTGACTGTCACCTAACTCCTTAAAAATGTGATCCACTGCTTCCAGTTCTGAATAAGAAAGAGTATCAAAAGCAATACTTACGGCAGCTTTTTGACGGGCAATCTCTTCTATTTTTTCTGTTTTGGAACGGAGAATTTCCATACCAATCATAGTTGCTCCGTATTCCGCAAGAATCAAATCACCGCTGTCAAATTCGCCCGGTTTTGACAGCATCAAAGTACCCAATCGTTCCCCACCACCAATAAGCGGAACAAAAGTGGTAAATTTATTTTCCAAAAGACATTTTCTGTCAGGAATAAATGCGCAAAGACCTAACCGATCTATATTAGCTTTTGTTTCCGGTGTTTTTAATAGGTTTTCGTTATAATCAGACGGAAAACGCATTTCTTCAGTAACTATCTCATCCATGGTAGGACAGTGATAATTGTCTAAAAATGCATATCCAAGTATTTTACCTTTGCGGCTGATTAAATAGACATTTGACTCGATGTTGTTTCGTAAAATTTTAGCCATTCCTTCAAAACTAATGGGATTTCCTGCAGATTTTTGAATCAATTTGTTAAGATCTCTAGTTTTTTCCAACAGCGTTTTCAAGATAATCCTCCTTAATTACTCGTCCAATTTTAATCTATTTAAATTATAAAATTTACCTTTAAACTATCCATCAACTCCTTATCAAGAGCAATAAG
>JBMNTN010000054.1:0-13953 GCA_050945755.1 Bacillota bacterium
ATGGAGCGGCAGGGAGGAAACTACCTCCTTCTTTTCGGCACCGGATGGGGACTGGAGGAATCAATTATTAAGGCAACTGATTACATATTAAAACCGGTTTACGGTCCGGGTGAATACAACCATTTATCGGTACGTAGTGCTGCTTCAATTATTTTAGACCGTTTACAGGGGGAAAAATGGTGGTAGAATATTGCCATGGCATTTTCCTTGTGTTATAATAAATAGCGGTGTTTTGGGAAAACGGGCGGTCCTCTGCTGCAACAGGAAAAAGCAGTTATGAACGTCTGGGAAGGAAGGAGGAGCAGAGTTTTGGATTTAATTGATCTAGTTGAAAAAGAGCAAATTCGTCAAGATATTCCCCAGTTCAAACCTGGTGATACAGTCAGAGTGCATGTCAAGGTTGTCGAAGGTAACCGGGAAAGAATTCAGGTTTTTGAGGGAGTTGTCATTAAACGCAAAGGCGGCGGCCTGCGCGAGACATTTACAGTGCGTAGAGTAACATATGGTATTGGTGTGGAAAGAACCTTTCCATTACATTCGCCACGGGTAGATAAGATCGAAGTTATGCGTCGTGGTCGAGTGCGCAGGGCAAAACTTTATTACCTGAGAGAACGCACGGGTAAAGCTGCCCGGATTAGAGAACTCCGATAAGTATGGACTAGGGTAGGGGCTGAGGTAATCAGTCCCTTTTTAGTATACTAAATAAGTAAAACCCCCGGCTAGCTGTTATTATAATTGGGGGATAATCTTTAAAGATGTCTGAATAAGAGAAAAAATTCTACATTTGGTAATAATTTGACTTCCTGCAACTTTTGGGAAAGACTAACGAGACATAGGAGGTAACTCTAATTTTTGGTGATTGGCTATGAATAATGAAATCCAATGGTATCCTGGTCATATGGCCCGGGCAAAAAAGCTGATTAAGGAACATCTTGGGCTGGTTGATGCCACCATCGAAATAGTTGATGCGCGCATTCCCCAAAGCAGTCGGAATCCGGATGTTGACAAAATTTTGGCAGCAAAGCCCAGAATAATTGCTCTCAACAAAAGTGATTTGGCGGACAAGGAAATAACCCGCCTGTGGATAAATTTTTTTCAAAGAGAGGGATTAAAAGCGGTTCCCATTAATGGGGCAGCGAAACAGGGAATTAGGGAACTGGCGATAGCGGTGAAAGCAGCGGCCGAACCCATTATGCAGGCATTGGAGGCCAAGGGGAGAAGGCGCCGGTCTGTCCGCACTATGATTGTGGGGATTCCTAATGTGGGCAAGTCTACTGTCATCAATGCCATGGGGGTAAAAGCCCAGGCCAAAACCGGCAATAAGCCCGGGGTAACAAGAGGTACCCAGTGGGTACGTATGATTGAAGGAATGGAACTTCTCGATACACCGGGATTGTTATGGCCCAAGTTTGCTGATCCGGAAATAGGTTTTAAACTGGCTGTTACCGGAGCCATCAGTGACGAGGTATATGCAATTGAGGATGTGGCTAAAAAACTTCTTCTTTTAATCAACCGGATTGATCCGGCTGCACTTAGCAAACGATACAAAATTACAGAAACGATGGGAGGTGTGGATGAATACCTGGATCTCATCGGCCGAAAACGCGGATTTCTCGGCCCTGGAGGAATTGTGAAACTCGAGCAGACGGCTTTCATGATTTTACAAGAGTTTAGACAGGGGAAAATTGGGCGATTTACCCTAGAGAGACCGCCAAATTAATTTGGCCACTATCCGGTATAATTTTGCGGCAGCTTAGTTCGAGGAGGCAGAATTGTGAAGTGGTATAAAGTAACCCAAAAGGAAATTAATCATCTCTTCCAACAGGGATATCAGTTTTCACCGGAAGATATTAAAGAACTTCGTGCTGATATGCGTGTAGGAGTGCAAAACTTTATTCGGCGTTGGGACACGCTGCAAAAGGAAAGGGAACGGGTGTCCCGTCTTTATCACTATGAACGGGAGTTATATAAAAAGGGACTGAGCTTGATTGCCGGGGTTGATGAAGCAGGACGGGGCCCCCTGGCCGGTCCGGTAGTTGCCGGCGCGGTGATTCTTCCCTGTGAGTGTTTTATCCCCGGGCTAAATGACTCGAAAAAAATTGGCGAATCTAAGCGTTACCATCTGGCTGCAGAAATTAAGAAAAAAGCCGTTGCTTGGGCGGTAGGCGCTGTGGGGGCTCATGATATTGATAAATTGAATATTCTTGAGGCCACCCGCCTGGCAATGATACGGGCGGTAAAAAATCTCACTGTTTGGCCAGAATATCTACTGACGGATGCCGTTTTTCTCCGGGAAATTTCCCTTTCTCAAACCGTCATTATTAAGGGCGATGCCAAATGCGCCTCTATTGCTGCCGCGAGCATTTTGGCAAAATGCCATCGGGATAATTTGATGAAGATTTATGACCAGCGTTTTCCCGGTTATGGTTTTGCCCGGCATAAAGGGTATCCGACGCCTGAGCATTTTACTTATTTAATGCACCATGGAGAAACAATTATCCATCGGAAAACGTTTAAAGGCGTTGTTCAGGGTGATGCAAAAGATCATGGATGAAGCATGTAAAATGTTTGTAATTTAACTTACAAGTACTTATTTCCAAATTGTTTTAATTCAGCTTCGGGGGCAGGTATTTACTTTTTCCTGTCGAATTCAATATCCAGTCCGAATATGATATGTAAAATAGCATATATAAAAACTTTCTTGCTTGCTGCAATATATGGGGGAGGTGAGCTTATGCTGCAGCAGTATGGTGGTTTGGGTGTCTATTTAATTCTTTCCATTATATTTCCTTTTATTATTGTAATATTTGCATTAATATTAGGTCCGAAACGTCCGAATCCGGAGAAGCTGACGACTTACGAGTGCGGTTTGGACACACAAGGGCCTACTTGGGTTCAGTTTAAAATTAATTACTTTTTGTATGCACTTGTTTTCGTTGTTTTTGATGTTGAAACGATCTTTCTTTACCCATGGGCGGTTAGGTTTCAGGTCTTGGGTACATTTGCCTTTATTGAAATGCTAATCTTTATTGCTATTTTGGTAATAGGCCTTTGGTATGCTTGGAAGGAAGGAGCATTGGAATGGATTTAACGAAGAATCAACCATCTGAACAGAATTCAAATCCAAACATTATACTGGCCTCTGTGGAAAAGTTCTTAAATATTGCACGGGGAAACTCATTTTGGCCGGTGACATTTGGCCTTGCTTGTTGTGCCATTGAGATGATGGCAGCAGGCGGTGGCAGGTACGATCTTGCCCGGTTCGGTTACGAGGTGTTTCGTCCCTCTCCCAGACAGGCGGACCTGATGATTGTAGCAGGAACGGTTACCAATAAGATGGCTCCTCTGGTAAAAAGAATATACGATCAAATGCCGGAGCCCAAATATGTGATTGCCATGGGGAGTTGTGCGATCAGCGGCGGTCCCTTTGTTGATTCCTACAATGTGGTGCGCGGCGTTGATCAGATTATTCCGGTGGATGTTTATGTGCCTGGCTGCCCACCAAGGCCGGAGGCGCTGATTCACGGAATGCTTCAATTAAAAGAAAAATTAAAAAATCCTAAGCTTGCGAGGATGAGTAAAAATGGATAATATTAATGCTTTGGTGGATATGCTGAAGGAAAAGTTTCCCAGCCAAGTTAGCATTAGTGATGATCATCAATCATTAGTAGTATCTCCGGCTGAGATTTATGCTGTGTTAAAAGAAATCAAGGAGAACACTGATTATACTTTTCTTGCCGATCTGACAGCTGTCGATTTTCCGGAGCGGTTGGAAGTAGTGTATCATCTGATGAGTCTTAAGGATGCCGGCCTTGTCCGGATTAAGGCATTTCTGGACAAAAATAATCCTAAAATTGACTCGGTTGTTTTCCTTTGGAATGCTGCCAATGTGATGGAGCGGGAGACTTACGATTTGTTAGGGGTTACATTCGAGGGGCATCCGGATTTAAAGAGAATTCTTTGCCCGGACGATTTTGAAGGTCATCCCTTAAGAAAAGACTTTAAAGTGGAACCTGCCGTCCGGCAGTGATATCGAATCTAAATGATTGAGGTGTAGAGATGGCAATTTCCAATCAAGAAAGTGGATTTCGCACACAAGAATTTGTTTTAAATATGGGGCCTCAACATCCCAGTACCCACGGGGTTTACCGGGCGATTTTAACTATGGACGGGGAATACGTGGTTGATGTGGAAAACGTAGTTGGTTACCTGCACCGTGGCATGGAAAAAATCGCCGAAAACAAGACCTACACACAATTTATTCCATATACCGACCGCATGGACTACCTTGCCGGTATCCTCAATAACTGGGGTTTTGTCATGACGGTGGAAAAGGCGATGGGTATAGAGGTTCCCGAACGCGCCGAGTATATCAGGGTTATTACGGGGGAATTACAAAGGATTGCCAGCCATTTGGTGATGGTTGCCAGTATGGCCTTGGATTTAAACGGATATACACCCTGGATGTATGCTTTTTATGACCGGGAAAAGATTTTGGACTTATTTGAAATGATTTGCGGTTCCCGGCTAACTACCAGTTTTATGAGAGTGGGGGGAGTGCCTAACGACATTCCTGAGGGTTTTATTCCTAAACTGGAAAAGTTCTTGGCCGAATTACCGGGCAGGGCAGACGATTTTGATAATGTGATTACAGGAAACGAAATCTTTGTCGGGCGTACCAAAGGTGTGGGCGTTCTGGACGGAAATACTGCTTTGGACTTTGGCTTAACCGGGCCTAATCTTCGGGCTTCCGGTGTCAATTTTGACCTAAGAAAGGCACAGCCATACAGTATCTATGACCGGTTTGATTTTGAAGTACCGGTGGGGAAAAACGGAGACAGTTTTGACCGCTACAATATGCGCATGTTAGAAATCCGCCAATCGGCCCGGATCATCAGACAGGCTTTAGATACGATTCCAGAAGGAGATATTATGGCGAAAGTTCCCAAAGTGCTTAAAATACCAAAGGGCGAAACCTACTGCCATATTGAAGGCTCTAAGGGACTTCTCGGGTTTTACCTTGTCAGCGACGGCGGGACAAAACCTTATCGTCTCCATTTACACAGCCCTTCATTTGTTAACCTGGGGGCTTATCCGAAGATGGCCAAAGGAACTGTTCTCCAGGATGCGATTGCTTCTTTGGCTTCTATCGACATTGTATTGGGCGAAGTGGATCGCTAACCAAAAATCGGTGATATAGGAGAGAACAAGTATGGAAAATTTCTTTGTCAATATTGCCGGCCTGATTAGGGACTTAATAGCCGGTTTCGGCTTAAACGAAGTACTGGTTTACTTAGCTATGGTTGTAGTTAAATTTGTGGCCGTACTTGTATTTGTCTTATTAAATGTTGTCGTCCTGGTTTACATGGAAAGACGTGTTGCGGGATTTTTCCAGGAACGTCTCGGACCTAATCGCGTTGGCCCGCAAGGTACATTGCAGCTGGTGATGGATATTTTTAAGCTTTTGTCAAAGGAAGATATTGTCCCGGCAGGTGCCGACAAGTTTGTCTATAAAGCAGCTGCTTATGCTATTTTTGTTCCGACGATACTTGTCTATATGGTCATTCCTTTCGGCAAAGGAATGAACGTAATTGATTTAAATCTTGGGTTATTTTATATTTTGGCCATTTCTTCTGTGACCACCATGATTATTTTTATGGCCGGTTGGGGTTCAAGGAATAAATATTCCTTAGTCGGAGGAATGAGGGCCATCGCCCAAATGGTTAGTTATGAAATTCCTTACGTCTTTTCATTTTTAGGCGTAATCATGCTGACCGGCTCACTGAAAATGTCCACTATTGTGGAAGCTCAACAGGATGTTTGGTTTATTGTCCTTCAGCCCATTGCCTTTATTGTCTTTCTGATTGCCGGTAATGCGGAAATTAACCGAGGGCCTTTTGACCTGCCGGAAGGTGAGCAAGAATTAGTTGCCGGTTATCATACGGAATATACTGCCGGCCGTTTTGCGATGTTTTACATGGCTGAGTACGCTAACCTTTTAGCGATGGCAGCCATTGGAGCAACTGTTTTCCTGGGCGGCTGGCATGGACCTTGGCTGCCGGGCTGGTTGTGGTTTTTCATTAAAATGTATGCTTTGGTCTTTGGTCAGATGTGGGTACGCTGGACATTCCCGAGAATTCGCATTGACCACTTAATGCACTTTAACTGGAAGGTCCTTCTACCGGTATCTTTGGCCAATATTATTGTGACGGGCATCGGGATTAAAGTTTATCAGATGGTCCGTATGATGGGATGGTGGTAATATGAACGGACAAGGCTTAATTAAAGGACTTGGTGTCACTATTAAACACTTTTTTGCACCGAAGATTACTGAGCTTTATCCGGAGGTTAAACCAAACCTGCCTCCCGCTGTTAAGGCAAGTTTTGAAATAAATCGGGAAAAATGCATTGCTTGTGGCTTGTGTGCTAAGGCATGTCCCAATCAAGTAATTACCATGAAGACGGTAAAGGACGAAAACAACAAACGTCAATTAGCCGGGTATGAGATGAATATGCAGTACTGTTTATTCTGCGGGTTATGCGCAGAAAGTTGTCCTACCGGCGCCATTATTGTTAAGCAGGATTTTGAACTGGCAGCTTATACCCGTGAAGATACAAAAAAACAACTTTATTTTGCGGGGAGCGAATCCAGCGCTGATAAAGAATCTTCAGGGGCAAAGGAGTGAGAAAATGACACAAGCAATTGTATTTTGGGTTTTGGCAGCGATTATTTTAGGATTCGGCCTGGCCATGGTGCTGTCAAAAAATCTGGTACACAGTGCTATTTATATGGCGGTCACTTTTATTGGAGTTGCCGGAATATATCTGACTCTCTCTGCCGGCTTTCTGGCGGCAATGCAGATTTTGGTTTATGTAGGCGCCATCTCCGTCCTGATGGTCTTTGGTGTGATGCTCACCAGAAGAGGCGATATTGCGGCCAGCAATCTCTTTAACAGATATAAAATTTCCGGTGCTTTGATGGCGTTGGTTCTCTTCGTGGTGTTAGGCAGGCTGATTTCGACGAGCAGCTGGGGCTTGAGCAGTTTTACCGTACCGGAAGATACGGTGTCCCTCATCGCCGATTTAATGATGACCGATTTTGTCATACCTTTTGAAACTGCCGCCCTGCTTCTTTTGGTGGCATTGATTGGAGCCATTATTGTGGCGAAAGGGGTGAAAAACACCCGATGATTTCTTTAGAACATTATCTTTTCCTTGCGGCAGCTCTTTTTGCCGTTGGTCTCTACGGTGCAGTAGCCAAGAAAAACGCTGTTGCCGTGTTAATGGGAATTGAATTAATGCTAAACTCGGTGAACATCAATCTGGTGGCTTTTAACAGGTTTTTAATGCCCAGCCAATTGGTCGGCCATGTTTTTGCGATTTTTGTAATTGTGGTGGCGGCTGCTGAAGTGGCAATAGGGTTAGCTATTGTGATCAGCATATACCGTGACAAATTCTCCACTGAAGTAGACAACCTTGATTGGTTGAAGTGGTAAATTTCAAGTTATGAAGGTAGGTGACAAGAATTGATTGATAATGCATGGCTGATACCTTTATTCCCACTTATTGCTTACGTCTTGATCATCTTTTTGACTAAAAAGTCCAAAGGGATCAGCGTGGGAATTGCGCTGGCGGCCATTATTGCTTCCCTGATTGTATCTATTGGGGTGTTGGTAGAAACCCTGCAGAAGGGAATCACCATGGCAGAGCCATATCAGGTTGCAGTGAAGTGGCTGAATCTTTCCCCGGTTGCAGATATTACCGGGCTGCAGATTGATATGGGCATCTTGATTGATCCCCTGTCTGCAGTAATGATGTTTGTTGTTACTAGTATTGCTACACTGGTTATTATTTACTCTATAGGCTATATGCATGGAGATCCGGGTTTCTCCCGTTACTTTGCCTATATGTCTTTCTTTGCCTTCTCCATGCTTTTATTAGTAATTGCCAATAACTTTTTTGAAATGTTTATCGGTTGGGAACTGGTGGGCCTTTGTTCTTATCTCCTGATTGGTTTCTGGTTTGAAAGACCTTCTGCCGCAGCTGCGGCAAATAAGGCCTTTATTACCAACCGCTGGGGCGATTTCGGCTTTATGCTTGGTATTATTTTGCTCTATATCAATTTCGGTACCTTTAATTTTACCGAGCTATCCCAAATCGTAGAGCAGGGTGCCGGTGTTGGTGCGGCAACTATGACTCTCATTACCCTCTTGATCTTTGCCGGCCCATTGGCCAAATCGGCTCAATTTCCTCTTCATGTTTGGCTGCCTGACGCCATGGAAGGTCCGACGCCTGTATCATCCATCCTCCATGCGGCGACCATGGTGGCTGCAGGGGTTTACCTTTTGGCCCGGGGTTTTGTGCTCTTTCATGAATCACCGGAAACCATGTTGATGATTGCATATATCGGTGGCTTTACGGCTTTCTTTGCTGCCAGCATTGCCCTTGTCCAGCGAGATATCAAGAGAATTTTGGCATTTTCTACCCTGAGTCAGCTGGGTTACATGGTGATGGCGATTGGTGTGGGAAGCATTACCGCCGGAATGTTCCATCTGACTACCCACGCTTTCTTTAAATGTATGCTTTTCCTTGGTGCCGGTAGTGTGATCCATGCCATTAATGATCAGGATATTTTCAATATGGGCGGTCTCGCTAAGAAAATGCCCATTACAACCTGGACTTTTGTCATTGGTGCATTGGCACTGGCCGGGATTTTCCCTCTTGCCGGTTTCTGGAGCAAAGATGAAATTCTTTTAGTTACCCATGAAGCTGGGTTTACCGGATTGTATTGGCTGGCGACTTTGGTTGCCGGAATGACTGCCTTCTATATGTTCCGCTTAATATTTATTGCCTTCTTTGGGAAAAAGAGAAGCGACCATCATGCCCACGAGTCTTCCCCGGTAATGACCGGTCCCCTCGTTGTCCTTGCTGTTTTTGCAGTCTTTTCCGGCTGGGGACTCTTAAAAATGGGTTATGGTCAGTTGGTGTTTTTTGGGCATCCCCATCAAGCGGAAATTAATATGGGCATTGCTTTAACGTCTACAGCCATTGCTCTTTTCGGCATTGTCCTTGCTTGGCTTATTTATTACAAGAAGATTATTGATACTGAGGCCTGGGCTCAAAAACTTCGGCCCATTTACGCGCTCCTCTGGAACAAATATTATATTGATGAAATCTACCAGTGGCTTTTTGATCATGTGATGCTTGGCCTGGGCTGGCTCTTTAACCAGAACGACCGAAAAGTGGTAGACGGGGTGGCGGACGGTTTCGGTGATGCCATTCGCCATACCGGAGGGTGGCTGCGCTTTATTCAAACAGGAAGCTTGCAGAACTATGCTTTGGTGATTTTTGGGGCTGTTATTGTCATTGTTCTTTTAATGGCAACACCGGTGCTGGGAGGTGTGATTAAATAATGGATGCGGCATTGTTAGCGATAATTATTTTGGCACCTCTTGCAGGAGCTTTGGCGATTCTCTTTATCCCGGAAAAAGAAGATGTGATCATCAAGTGTACTGCTGCGGTGTTTACCTTTATTTCCCTTCTTGCTTCGATTATTGCATACCTGAGGTATGATGTAGCTAAAGGCGGCATGCAGTTTTTATTGGACATTCCTTGGGTCAATGAGCTAGGCATCAAATTCTCCCTGGGCGTGGACGGAATTAGCTTGCCCCTGGTGCTTTTGACATCATTGGTCATTTTCACAGGTGTTTTTGCTTCGTGGGATATGCACCACCGGTTGAAAGAGTTTTTTATCTTCTTACTTGTCCTTGTCTCCGGGGTGTTCGGTGTATTTGCGGCCCGTGACTTGTTCTTTTTCTACTTCTTCTATGAAGTAGCGGTGATTCCCATGTATGTTTTGATTGGCGTCTGGGGCAGCACCCGGAAAGAATATGCTGCCATGAAACTAACCTTGTATCTCTTAGTCGGTAGTGCTTTTGTACTGATTGGGGCCATTGCCATGTTTGTTTATGCAGCTGATCCCATTAAAGGGCTGGGCTTTAGGACCTTTGATTTGGAACTGCTTGCAACAGTTAAGTACGATCCGGCTTTCCAAAAATTTGCTTTTTTCCTCATGATGATTGGTTTTGGTTTTCTCGTTCCCATGTGGCCTCTCCATACTTGGTCTCCTGACGGTCACGTGGCGGCGCCGACCGCGGTCAGTATGCTCCACGCCGGTGTATTGATGAAGCTGGGGGGTTACGGTCTGATCCGTGTCGGGTTAGCATGTTTCCCGGAAGGAGCACATTACTGGGCACCGTTGATTGCCACCCTTTGTACTGTGAATGCTACCTACGGCGCATTTGTTGCCATGGTGCAGAAGGATTTGAAGTTTGTTATTGGTTACTCCTCTGTCAGCCATATGGGTTATGTGCTTTTGGGGATTGCTTCCCTTAATACCCTCAGTATTGACGGAGCGGTAGCCCAGATGTTTGCCCATGGGATTATGACAGCACTCTTCTTCTCATTGGTTGGTAACATTTATCATAAAGCTCATACCAGGGAGATTGCCGTCTTTGGCGGCTTGGCTCACCAGATGCCGCGAGTGGCATATGGTTTTATGATTGCAGGATTAGCTTCCCTTGGTCTGCCTGGGCTCTATAATTTTGTGGCTGAGTTTGCCATCTTTACCGGTGCCATTCAGGTATTTCCTGTCCGGGCGGTTATTTCCATTTTTGCCATTGTGGTAACAGCTATTTATGTGCTACGGGTGATGATGAAGGTTTTCTTCGGCCCGCGTAATCCGCGCTGGGATGAATTACAAGATGCGAAAGGTGTAGAGATAGTTCCCTTCGTAATATTGAGCGGTACACTAATTCTCTTTGGGGTAATGCCTGATTTGCTCATGAATATGATTGACAACGGGGTAATACCTCTCGCTGAAAAACTTGCCGCCTTTAAGATGGGAGGGATATTCTAATGAATCTATCGCTCTTGACTGTGGAAATAATTGTTGCTGTGCTGGGACTTTTTGTTCTGGTACTTGGTTTGGTAGCACCGGCCGCTCAACGCCGGGGAATTGGCTACTTTGCTACATTGAGTTTGACGGTCATCCTGATTGTTACCTTTATTTTGCACGGGACAAACGGCACTCTGTTTAACAACATGTATGTTGTTGATGAATTTGCCAGTTACTTTAAGATTACTTTTCTTATCTCGGCGATTCTGGTCTGTCTCTTTGCTTCCAGCTATGTAGAGCGGGTAGGGTACAACCAAGGTGAGTTTTTCGCCATGATTGTCTTCTCCTTGCTCGGGATGATGATAATGGCTTGTGCCGCAGATTTTATTACTCTCTATATGGGCTTGGAATTGATGACGCTGTCTTTTGTCATCCTAACTGCTTTCCGGCACGGAGACAAAAAGGGTTCGGAAGCCGGGATGAAGTATATTCTCCTCAGTGCCATGAGTTCAGGAGTACTTCTTTACGGTCTCAGTATTCTTTACGGGGTGGTTGGCTCAACTGTTTACGGTGACGTCTTAAAAGTTGTAACGGCAGACAGCTTGCAGCCATTTACAATTATCGGCATAGTGTTTCTATTGGCCGGATTTGGTTTCAAGATTTCCATGGTGCCGTTTCACATGTGGTCGCCTGATATTTATGAAGGGGCACCAACTCCCGTCACAGCCTTTTTGGCAGTTGGTTCCAAGGCAGCAGCTCTTGCCGCGTTCATGCGCATGTTTATGATTGCTCTTCCTGCTACCCGGGATCTTTGGATGACATTAATCGTGGCTCTATGTGCCCTGACGATTGTGCTGGGGAACTTTGTGGCGATTCCTCAGACAAATATTAAAAGGATGCTGGCTTACTCCAGTATCGCCCACGCCGGTTACCTGTTAATGGGGATCGTGGCCTTTACCAGTTTAGGTATTGGAGCAATTCTCTATTATGTGATGCTTTATGTTTTTGCCAATACCGGTGCCTTTGCGGCAGCCACTGCTTTTTCCAATTTGACCGGAAGTGATGAGATCAAAGATTACTCCGGCATGTGGAAGCGTTCACCGCTGATTGCCTCGGTAATGCTTTTATGCCTCTTATCTTTAGCGGGGATACCGCCGCTGGCCGGCTTTTTCGGCAAGTTTTACCTCTTTACCTCTATTATTGACCAGGGGTATATTTGGCTGGCTTTTTTAGGAATCGGCATGAGCATGGTCTCTGTTTATTACTATCTGATTGTGGTGAAAGTAATGTTTTTAGGCGATCCAGTGGAAGATACTCCGATTCCGGTATCACTGGGTACGAAAACAGTATTAGCTATTGCGGCTCTGGGATCATTGTTCCTGGGTATTTATCAAGCTCCCTTAACTGACTTTGTTACTAAGATTGCTCAGGTGTTTTTCCCAATGTAAAATTATTCGAGGTCGGCAGCCCAGGCTGCCGGCTTCGCTTTTTAGTTACCAATATTTTATCTTGACAAACAGACATCCAACCTGGTAAATTATACCATAAACAATGGGCCGCCCTCTGAGCCTGGTTTTAACTTTGGAGGATTTATGACAAACCTACGTCAACGCTTGGGGAAACTTGGGGAAGATATTGCCGCTCAAGAACTTTTGCGGCGGGGCTACCGGGTAATTAAACGTAATTATCGCTCTCGCCTTGGGGAAATTGATATTATTGCCGAACAGCAGGAAACTTTGGTTTTTGTGGAGGTAAAAGCAAAAACCGACATCTCCTTTGGACTTCCTCAGGAAAATGTTGGCCGACGGAAACAAGCAAAGATTAGAAAGGTAGCCCAATGCTATTTAGCAGAAACCGATCAGTTTCACCGGGCGATTAGTTTTTGTGTTGCGGCCGTCCAACTAGACAGGGATGGGAATATTCTACAAATGGAAATAATTGAGGATGCATTTTAGTTAGTATTAAAATATCAAGGGTCGGGCTTAAAAAGTATTTAAATTTTTGCAAGCGGTACGTTGCAAGATTAGAAAAAAGAGCCCAGGTACTAAAAGAATAGGATTAGCGCTTTTAGTACCGGGCTCATACAATTTTTATCTTTCTTTACCCGAGCTTATTGATTACCAGGCCACTGATTACTTTTGGATAAAAGAACGTAGACTTTTGGGGCATTTTTTCCCCGGCTTCAGCCACCGCAGTCACTTCTTGAACTTTTGTCGGATTCATCAAGAGGGCAATTTGGCAATCACCCCGGTCCACTGCTTCAATAGCGGCAAGGTCCTCCCGGGTGTATTTGAGAAATTCTTCCGATGCTCTTTCTTTTGCACCAATGCCCAGCAGCTTTTCCAAAATTAAAGAATGCAGGATGGTGACATCCAAATGACGCCAGGCGGGTGATTTCGTCTTGTCCGTCATTTTCTCAATATCATGATCGTCCCGGAGTTTCAGGAGATACATGTTTTTCCCTCCATACAGTCCAAAGGCATGGGATGAATTTCCCGCTTCCGCCATTTCTTCAAGTAGCTTATTTAACATCTCTTTTTTAGAATCTGCGGTGGAGATCGGGATAACTTGAAATGAGGATTCTACGTTGCTGAGAAATTTAGCAAAATCAAAATTCCGCACATTTTTTACTAAACGGTGGGTGGGAAGCACCACCAAACCTTCATCAAAAAGGTTAACCAGGGTAATTAACATATAGTCAAAATCTCTTTTGCCTTTGTATTTCATTTCCTGACCGTAGGCGGCGGCAGTTTCATAACGGTGATGTCCGTCAGCAATATAAATTTTTAACTTGTCCATAGTCCGGACAACTGTATTAATTGTTTCAGGGTCGGATACCACCCAAACCCGGTGCTTTTCTCCCGCCCAGTCGGTTATGTCAATATCAGGTTTTCGTTCACCTACAGCAGCCAGCAATGCCTTATCAATAATTCTTGACTCATCGGAATATAACCCAAAAATCGGACTAAAGTTAGCTTCCGTAGCGCGCATTAGTTCCAACCGGTCTTTCTTATGCTTGGGGAGTGTCTCTTCATGAGGCATTACTTGTCCTTTGG
>JBMNTN010000055.1:0-13869 GCA_050945755.1 Bacillota bacterium
ATAATGAAAGGGCCGCATCATGGGGTTTGGCCCGGCCAAAAACCATCCAGGCCAGGTGGAGAAAAACCACCAGGAAAAAGGCGCCTCCGGCATACTTTGGATCAAGGAGAGCGGCCGGCACCAGCACTGCGCTGACAAAAAGCACGAGCGGCGAGAGATGATAGCCTTTCTTTTTTAACATAGCGAAGTATTCCCAGGCTCCGGCCAAAACGACCAGCGCCACCAAGAGGCGGAAAAAAGGTCCGCCCAGATAAGCAATCCATAAAAGTAGGGGGATACCCACAATTGCTGTGATTACGCGCTGTTTGAGCATGATACACCGTCCTCACGGCCAAGCGAAAATTTTGTGAATTTCCAACCTGACCCTATATTTTTTCAAGCCAATTTTCCTTAAACCAAGCCGCCGTATCTTCTGCTTCTTTTCTGGAAATCCGCAATGGCTTTTAATAATTCGTTCTTATTGAAATCCGGCCAAAAAATTTTGGTATAGTAAAATTCCGCATAAGCAAGCTGCCAAAGCAGGTAATTGCTGATGCGCAGTTCACCGGAGGGCCTGATGAGGAGGTCCGGGTCCGGCTGTCCGGCGGTAAAAAGGTGTTGGGCAAAAATGTCTTCGGTAATATCGGCGGCGCGCATTTTTTTTGCCTCAATTTTTTCCCCGATGGCTTTCGCCGCCCGGACAATTTCTTTGCGCCCGCCGTAATTGAGGGCGACATTAAAAATTAGGCCGGTATTATTTTGGGTAGTTTCCCTGGCTCGGGCCAGTTCATTTCGCGCTTCTTCCGGAAGGGGACTTAAGTCCCCGATGGGACGAATGGAAATGTTTTGTCGGTGCATCTCAGCTAATTCCTTGCGCAGGTATTCGACGATCAAGCTCATGAGAATGCTGATCTCCTCTTTGGGACGCTTCCAATTTTCCGTAGAAAAGGCGTATACCGTGAGGATTTTGATTTTCAGTTCCACACAAGCCTCAATCACGGTACGCAGAGTTTCCACACCCGCCCGGTGACCGGCAGACCGGGGCAAGCCTCTCTTTTGGGCCCAGCGGCCGTTGCCATCCATAATTATTGCCACATGCCGAGGCAGTTTAGTCAAATCAATCTGTTGCAAAAGCTCCGGCTCATTCTCTTGATGTTTGAGAAACCGGGAAAAGAGGTGAGAAAATTTCACAGAGAAACCTCCTTACAAACAGGTTTGGGGAAATAGAAAAGCCAAAATTTTGACCTGATATTTTTGGGTTTTTCCATTTCCCCAGAAAGGTTTAAGCCTGACCCCAGGTGTGACGCTATAAGAAACCCCCTCAAAGAGGGGGTTGGAATTTTACTCTTCAATAATTGCACCGGATGGACAAGCATCTACGCAAGCGCCGCAATCCAGGCAAGCGTCTTGGTCGATAACGTAAATGTCACCTTCTTTAATAGCTTCATTGGGGCACTCGCTTAGGCAAGAACCGCAAGCTACACACTCCTCTGTAATTTTATAAGCCACTCATTACACCTCCTTTCGACTATCACACACCCACTTTTCATATGCGAAAACCAGATGTAAATCCTGTCCGGATACACGCTGTCGAACGACACGGAGCCTCCCCTCCGGTTGACCCCGTTTTGCGGTTTTCGTTATTTTTTCTGTTTTAATCGTATAACCATGGTTTTTTATCATTTCTCTGGCCTCATCATCGTAAAGACCAAGTACATCCGGGACAGGGAAATTTAGTTCATTCTTATGCATCTTAGACTTCCATTATTTCCTTTTCTTTCAAGGAAAAGACATCGTCAACTTTTTTAATGAATTTATCAGTTACCTTTTGGACTTCGTCCAAACCCCTTTTGCTTTCGTCTTCGGAAATCTCCCGTTCCTTTTCCAGTTCTTTGATCATGTCATTAACGTCCCGGCGTACGTTACGTACTGCCACTCTGGCTTCCTCCGCCTTTTTCTTCACGACCTTGACCAGTTCCCTCCGGCGTTCTTCCGTAAGCTGAGGGATGGCAATCCTAATGATCGTCCCGTCACTGTTAGGCGTAAGACCTAAGTCTGATTTGAGAATAGCCTTTTCGATGTTGGGAATTGTGGACTTGTCCCAGGGTTGAATCACCAAAAGCCGGGATTCCGGTACAGAAATATTTGCCATTTGGTTGACAGGTGTAGGCACCCCGTAATATTCCACCTGGACTTTGTCCAAAAGAGCCGGATTGGCCCGCCCGGCACGGAGCGTTGCCAAATCCTTTTTCAGGACATCCACTGTTTTACCCATTCTCTCTTCCGCTTCTTGAAGAACTTCGCGAATCACTGTCTATCCCCCCCGACAATTGTTCCAATTTGTTCTCCCAACACAACTTTGAGAATATTACCTTGCTGGTTGATATTAAAAACAATTATGGGAATCTTATTATCCTTGCACAAGGATGCGGCGGTTGAATCCATGACGCCTAATCCCTGGTTGAGGACTTCCATATGGGTTAGTTTATCGTATTTTTTGGCGTTGTGGTTCTTCACCGGGTCGGAGTCATAGACCCCGTCCACTTTTTTCGCCATGAGGATTACTTCTGCTTCAATTTCGGCTGCCCTTAATGCCGCGGTGGTATCGGTAGAAAAGTAGGGGTTACCCGTTCCGGCGGCAAAAATGACCACTCGGCCTTTTTCCAAGTGGCGAATTGCCCGGCGGCGAATATATGGTTCGGCAATTTGCCGCATTTCAATCGCTACCTGCACCCGGGTATCGATACCAACTTTTTCTAAAGCATCCTGGAGAGCGAGGGAATTCATCACGGTGGCCAGCATCCCCATATAATCGGCAGTCGCCCGGTCCATCCCTTGGGCACTACCGGCAATGCCCCGCCAAATGTTTCCGCCGCCAACGATAATAGCAACCTCTGTTCCGATGTTCCTGACATCTTTCACTTGCTGGGCAATAGAACTAATCATATCCTGGTTGATGCCATAACCCTG
The DNA here is from genome assembly GCA_050945755.1 of Bacillota bacterium. Classification (GTDB taxonomy): domain Bacteria; phylum Bacillota; class Dehalobacteriia; order Dehalobacteriales; family Dehalobacteriaceae; genus JAQVXR01. Next base: position 2,950 of record JBMNTN010000055.1, read on the forward strand.
TTTTCCGGCCAGCGCTTCACCGCTTAGCTTTAACACGATTCTTTTGTATTTTGGCCGTTCCATTCAGCTTTACCTCCAGTCTATCCATATGTTCTACATGGTGCGAAAAAATCCTTTTGGCAGCGGTTCATTTTTTTATCAACTTATTTTATAGTACCTGCGCTCTTTTTTCTAATCTCGCAACGCTTTGCTTCAAAAACTTAAATACCTTTCGACTTATTTTTTGTTGAGCATTTCTTGGACTTCGCCGGCCAGGTCGGCAGTTTTCTTTTCGATCCCTTCGCCTACTTGGAAACGAGCAAATCTGCGCACGCTGATGTTTTCCCCGATCTTAGCAATCTTTTCGGTAATCAATTGCTGGACGGATTTGTCTGTTTCTTTAATAAAGGGCTGTTCTAAGAGGCAGACTTCTTTAAAGTATTTTTCCATGCGCCCATCGACAATTTTGTCAACGATCTTTTCCGGTTTTCCTTCGTTGAGTGCCTGAACACGGTTAATTTCTCTTTCTTTGGCAATAACTGCTTCGGAGATCTCTTCCCGGGAAACATATTCCGGATTGGATGCCGCCACCTGCATGGCAATATCCCGGCACAATTCACGAAACTCATCAGTTTTGGCAACAAAATCAGTTTCACAGTTTACTTCCACTAATACGCCGATGCGTCCGGCTCCATGTATGTAAGATTCTACCAAACCCTCAGCGGCAACCCGCCCGGCTCTTTTTGCAGCACTGGCCAGGCCTTTTTCCCGGAGAATTTCTACAGCCTTTTCCATGTTTCCGGCGGCATCAGTCAGAGCTCTTTTGCAATCCATCATTCCGGCGCCTGTTTTTTCGCGCAATTGTTTTACCATTTCAGCAGTAATCATTTATATCAACCTCCATTTATAGTAAGTCTTCCTGATTTTCAAACCTGACCCTATATAAAAAGGCAGGGACGAGAAAGGTTTTCCTAGCCTCGGTCATCCCTACCTTATTACTTCATACTTATTCTGCCATAGATTGACCTTGGTTCCCCTCAATAACAGCATCAGCCATCTTCCCTGTTAACAATCTAACTGCCCTGATGGCATCGTCATTGCCGGGAATGATATAGTCTACTTCATCCGGATCGCAGTTGGTATCAACAATGGCCACGATGGGAATGCCTAAGCGGCGCCCTTCGGCCACAGCGATTCTTTCCTTGCGGGGATCGACAATAAAAATCGCACCGGGCAACTGTTTCATGTCTTTAATGCCGCCTAAGAACCGTTCCAATTTATCTTTCTCGTTGTTCAGCTGAGCAACTTCTTTCTTGGGAAGAAGTTCAAAAGTACCGTCCTCTTCCATTTTTTCCAGCTCGCGCAAGCGGTCGATTCTTTTCTGAATGGTGGGGAAATTGGTAAGCATTCCGCCCAGCCATCGCTCGTTGACATAAAACATGCCGCAGCGTTCGGCTTCTTCTTTAATGGATTCCTGTGCTTGTTTCTTGGTACCAACAAAAAGCACACTCTTCCCTTCTGCCACTACCTGTTTGATGAAGTTGTAGGCTTCTTCTACTTTGTGCACCGTGCGCTGCAGGTCAATAATGTAGATGCCGTTCCGCTCGGTGAAAATATAAGGAGCCATTTTAGGGTTCCAACGTCTGGTTTGGTGTCCAAAATGCACACCTGCTTCTAAAAGCTGTTTCATGGAAATAATCGACAAAACATATTCCTCCTTTTTGTTTGGCCGCCGGTTCCCTCTTTTGTGTAACAGGACCACAAGCCTTGCGGCACACCCCGCGACACATCAGGGACCGTGTGTTTTTCAACCTCAGACAGTATAGCATATGAGACTTTTGTTTGCAAGTTTGTTAGAGGATATATTTGCTGAGATCTTCGTTTTTCACCACTGCTTCCAGTTTATGTTCCACATAGGAGCGGTTAATGGTGACTTCCGGCGCACTTTGGTCTGGAGCGTCGAAAAGGAGATCCTCCAAGACCTTTTCCAGGATGGTGTGGAGACGCCGGGCACCGATGTTTTCCGTTTGGGCATTGACCATATCGGCGATTTCCGCAATGGCTTCGATCCCGTCTTCGCTAAACTGCACGGTAACCCCGTCGGTTTGGAGCAGGGCAACATATTGTTTGATCAATGAGTTTTGGGGTTCTAAGAGGATGCGCTTGAAATCCTCTTTATATAAGCTGTCCAACTCCACCCGAATGGGAAAGCGGCCCTGCAATTCGGGGATCAAGTCCGACGGTTTGGCAGTATGGAAAGCGCCGGCAGCAATGAAAAGCATATAGTCGGTTTTCACCGGGCCGTATTTAGTCATAACGGTAGAACCTTCCACAATGGGCAGGATATCCCTTTGCACTCCGCCTCGGGAGACATCCGGTCCTTGCTGGCCGTCTCTGCCGGCAATCTTATCAATTTCGTCCAGGAAAATAATGCCGGACTGCTCGGCCCGATTGACCCCCTGCCGGGTCACTTCGTCCATGTCAATTAATTTCTGTGCTTCCTCCTGAGCGAGGATCTTGCGGGCTTCGGACACCGGGAGGCGCCGCTTTTTCTTGCGCTTGGGGATCATGTTGCCCAACATATCCTGGAGGTTAATACCCATTTCCTCCATGCCGGTGCCGCCTAAAAAGTCAAACATGGGGGAAGCCTGTTCTTCCACTTCCACTTCCACCAGTTCATTTTCCAATTCTCCCCGGTCCAGGCGTTCCTTGAGATAGGCTCTTTTCCTTTGGATTTCCTCTTGGGCTTGAGCTTTTTTGGCTTCCTCCTCAGAATCATAATTTCCCCCGCCGCCAAAAAGCATTTCCATCGGGTTACGCACAGAGGATTTGGCAGGCAGAGGAGCCAAAAGATCCAAGAGGCGGGACTGGGCAATTTTCTCGGCTTGGGTTCTCATCTGTTCCATTTTTTCCCGTTTTACCATGTGAATAGATCTTTCCACCAGGTCCCGGACGATAGATTCCACATCCCGGCCAACGTAACCCACTTCGGTAAATTTGGTGGCTTCCACTTTGATAAACGGGGCATGGACTAGTTTTGCCAAGCGCCGGGCAATCTCTGTTTTCCCCACCCCGGTGGGTCCGATCATAATGATGTTTTTCGGCAAAATTTCTTCCTGGATGGCAGGGCCTAAAAGCTGGCGGCGGTAACGGTTTCTTAATGCCACTGCCATGCACTTTTTGGCATTATGCTGCCCGACAATATAGCGGTCCAATTCCCGGACAATTTGCCGCGGTGTCATGTTTTCCAATGTGATGCCTCCTTTTGGTTAAATCTCCTCTACCGTGATATGATGATTAGTGTAGACGCAAATATCTGCCGCAATCTTCAATGCCTCTTCCACGATTTGGCGCGGTGCCAAATCTGAACAACCGGCCAAGGCCCGGGCTGCCGCTAAGGCATATGGACCGCCGGAACCGATGGCGGTAATTTGATCATCAGGTTCAATCACTTCTCCGTTGCCGGAAATCACCAAAAGGGCATCCTTATTGGCGACAATTAAGAGCGCTTCCAGCTGACGTAGCATTTTGTTGGTGCGCCAATCTTTCGCCAACTCCACGGCAGCGCGCTGCAGGTTGCCCCGGTATTCTTCCAATTTGCCTTCAAACTTTTCAAACAAGGTAAAGGCATCGGCAACGGAACCGGCGAACCCAGCAATTACCTGGTTGTGATACATTCTGCGCACTTTCTTGGCGCCATGTTTCATGACGATACTATTACCGAAAGTAACTTGGCCGTCGCCGCCGACAGCAACCTTCTCCCCCCGGCGCACGGCAACAATTGTTGTTCCCTTAAACATATTCTCCCTCCTTGCCAATTTGTCATCAGTCAGGACCCGGTATCTAGGCCCGGGGATGTGTCTTTTGATAAACGGTTTTCAGCTGTTTTTTCGTGACATGGGTATAAACTTGAGTGGTGGCCATTTTGACATGCCCTAGCAGCTCTTGGACCGACCTTAAGTCCGCTCCCGCCTCCAAAAGGTGAGTGGCAAAAGAATGGCGCAAGGCGTGGGGGCTGATTTTTTGTGTGAGGGCAGCTTGAGCGACATACTTGTTGACAATGTTGCGCACACTCCGGGCGGAGAGGCGCCCGCCATATTTATTCAAAAACAGGGCTTCCTGGCGGGAGATGGATTTCGCCTCCAGTTCTTTGCGTCCGCAGGATATATATTGTTTGAGGGCCCTTAAAGCAGCACCGCCGAGAGGGACGATCCGCTCCTTGGACCCTTTCCCAAAAACCCGGGCATAGCCCAGGGAAAAGTCAATGTCCCCCATATTCATTCCCACCAGTTCACTGACACGCAGGCCGCCTCCGTAGATGGTCTCCAGAATGGCCTTGTCTCGCTGGCCCTGGTTTGAAGCATCAGGCGCATTTAACAATGCCTCAACCTCCTGATAATAAAGGAACTTGGGCAGGCGCTTTTCTAATTTGGGGGTGGTGACATTAGTCATTGGGTTTGCATTGATAATCTCCTCCCGGGTCAGGTAGCGGTAAAAGGAGCGAAGAGCCGCCAGTTTACGCGCCACCGTGGATTTGCTCAGGCCCTTTTCCTGCAGTTGGGCCAAAAAACGGCGTACCACCAGGTGGTCAACTTGGGCGGCATCTACCTGGGAGAGGTCCTGCTGCCAAAGGCAGGCGAGGAATTCCCCGAACTCCAGTAAATCGTGACTATAGCCCTCCAGGGTATGCTCCGAGGCGTTTTTTTCCGTCTTTAAGTAGGCTATGAATTGTTCCAGTAAAAGATCCATGTTTTTTCCTCTTTGTTATTTCAGACGAGATCCCACGCAGCCTTAAATTGATTGAGTGATCCAAGGGCCTTTTGGGCAATCTGCTTGTTTCGCTCTTTTTTATCCCTGATTTTTTTCCCTAAGGGTGGGATCAGTCCGAAAGTGATATTCATCGGTTGGAAATGTTTGGGGTCGGCAGAGGTAATATAGTGACAGAGGCTGCCGACCGCCGTTTCCCGGGGAAAGACCAGACCCTCTTGTCCCAAAGCGTAGCGCACGGCATTGACTCCGGCGACAATCCCATTGGAGGCAGACTCGACATAGCCCTCCACCCCGGTAATCTGTCCGGCAAAGAACACGCGGGGATCTTGCTTCAATTGCATGGTGGGATCAAGCAGCACCGGGGAATTAATAAAGGTATTGCGGTGCATCACCCCGTAACGGACAAACTCGGCATTTTCCAGGCCGGGGATCAAGGAAAAGACCCGGCGCTGATCCTCCCATTTTAAGTGGGTCTGAAAACCAACCATATTATATAAGGTGGCGGCAGCATTGTCCTGCCTGAGCTGGACCACGGCATAGGGACGGTTTCCCGTGCGGGGGTCCGTTAAGCCCACCGGTTTCATCGGGCCAAATGCCAAGGTGTCTCGCCCTCTTTGGGCCATCTCCTCCACCGGCATGCAGCCCTCAAAATAAGTTTCATTTTCAAATTCTTTCAGGGGATGGGCCTGAGCGGCCATTAAAGCGTCATAAAAGCGCTGGTATTCTTCCTCCGTCATGGGACAGTTGAGGTAGTCTTCCCCTCTGCCATAGCGGGAGGCACGAAAAGCAATGTTCATATCAATGGAATCGGCGCTGATGATGGGAGCAACAGCATCATGAAAATAGAGATATTCTCCGCCGGTGTATGTCCGGATAGACTCGGTCAATTGATCGGAAGCCAATGGGCCGGCGGCGATAATGGCAACCCCTTCGGAGGGGATCGTTGTTACTTCTTCCCGGATCACAGTGATATGAGGATGGGCCGAGAGTTTTTCCGTGACAGCCCGGGAAAAACCTTCCCGGTCTACGGCCAGTGCTCCCCCGGCCGGGACCTTGTGCCGGTCGGCACAGTCCATGATCAGAGAATTGAGCAGACGCATTTCTTCTTTTAAAAGCCCGACGGCATTTTCCAGGGCGGATGCCCGAAGGGAATTGCTGCAGACTAATTCGGCAAAATCCCCGGTGTGGTGGGCCGGGGTCATTTTGCCCGGCCGCATTTCATATAATTTGACTTTGGCACCTAAATTGGCCGCCTGCCAGGCTGCTTCCGCTCCGGCCAGTCCGGCCCCGATAATGGTAATTTCCTTCATCATGTCCCTCATGATATATCTTTACTTTCGTCATCTTGATGCTTTTTATCATCTTTACATTTAGGGCAAACCAATTTTTTCTCATTTTTCTTGCCGGCCTTTTCCACCGTAGGATAACCGCATTTTTCACATAATACTCCGGTGGGCTTATCCCAAGAAACAAATTGGCAGTTGGGATAATTACGGCACCCGTAAAACAGCCGGCGTCTTTTCCCTTTTCTTTCCACAATTTCCCCGCCGCATTCCGGACACTTAACACCAATCTCTTTGAGAATCGGCTTGGTATTCCGACACTCGGGGAAACCGGGGCAGGCCAAAAATTTGCCGTAGCGGCCCATTTTGTAGACCATCTTGCGCCCGCACTTTTCGCAGACCTCGTCGGACTCTTCATCCTGGATTTCTATTTCGCCAATTTCCGCTTCCGCATGCTCCAAGTCTTTCTCAAAGGGTTCGTAAAAAGCCTTGATAATATCCTGCCAGGGCATGGCACCTTCCTCAATAAAATCCAGATCCTTCTCCATGGCGGCGGTAAACTCGACGTCAATGATTTTGGGGAAGTATTCTTTTAACAGGTCGACAACAATTTTCCCCAACTCCGTGGGTACAAACTGCTTTTGCTGCCGCAGCACATAACCCCTGTTACAGATGGTATCAATAATGGGAGCATAGGTGCTGGGGCGGCCGATCCCCCGTTCTTCCAGGGCTTTTACTAAAGTTGCCTCGGTAAACCTGGGGGGCGGCTGGGTAAAATGCTGTTTGGGTTGGGTCTGCACCAGTTTCAGGGATTGGCCTTCGCTCACCTTGGGAATAACACCGTCATCTTCTTTACTATCGTCATCTTTACCCTCAATATATACCTGCATAAAGCCAGGGAATTTGATCACAGAGCCGGTGACCCGGAAAATAAATTCCCCTCCTGCAATATCTACCGTTGTTACTTCCATGAGAGCCGAACTCATCTGACTGGCGACAAATCTCTCCCAGATTAGTTTATATAATTTATACTGCTGAGGCTTCAGGTATTCCTTAACATCTTCCGGGGTGCGAAAAACCGACGAAGGACGGATGGCCTCGTGGGCGTTTTGGATTTTGCCTTTGGCCGCATAATTGCGCACCTGAGAGGGGACAAAATCCGCGCCGTATTTTTCCTTGATCATTGCTCGGGCGTCATTTTGCGCTACTTCGGAAATACGAGTGGAGTCTGTACGGATATAAGTAATCAAGCCGACACTGCCTTCTTTGCCCACAGAGAGCCCCTCGTAAAGCTGCTGGGCAAGCTGCATGGTTTTCTTGGCAGTAAAGCCCAGCTTACGGTAGGCTTCCTGTTGGAGGCTGCTTGTGGTGAAGGGGGGTGCCGGGTTGCGCCGTTTTTCTTTACTGGTCACACTCTTTACTTTGTACTCATGTGTCAAAACCCGGGATAAAATCTCATTCATCGCTGCCTCGTCGGGAATCACTGCTTTTTCCCCGGCGATTTTAAAGAGTTTGGCCGTAATCCGGCCGGTATCGGCTTTAAACTTTCCCTCTAAGGTCCAGTATTCTTCTGGAACAAATCGGTTGATCTCGTCCTCACGGTCGCAAATCATTGCTACTGCTACCGATTGGACCCGGCCGGCGCTCAAGCCTTTGCGCACCTTTTTCCAAAGAAGAGGGCTTAATTTATAACCGACAAGCCGGTCCAGCACTCTTCTTGCCTGCTGGGCATCGACCCGATCCATGTCAATCCGGCGGGGTTTTTTGACCGCTTCCTGAATCGCCCTTTTGGTGATTTCATTAAATTCAATTCGGCAGGGCGTGCCATTATCAGCCCCTAAGTATTGGCCGAGATGCCAAGCAATCGCTTCTCCTTCCCGGTCAGGGTCAGCGGCCAGGAGAATTTTATCCGCTTTTTTCGCGGCATCTTTCAGTTCCTTTAAGGTTTCTCCTTTTCCGCGGATGGTAATATATTTGGGTGTAAAACCATGTTCAATATCCACGCCCAACTGACTCTTGGGCAAATCACGGACATGTCCCATGGAGGATTTGACACTGTAATTGCGACCTAAAAATTTGCTAATAGTTTTGGCCTTGGTCGGGGATTCTACAATGATTAGCGTTTTGGACATGCGCTCACCTCTTTAGGGTTGTATCTAAAAATATTAATCAGCTGATCTGATAATTTTAATTTTTTAATATATAATACTTTCCCGGCAATTGCTTAATTAAACCTTTAATTTCCCATAATGTTAATTGGGAAGCCATTTCCCCGGCGGGAAGGCCGGATTTCTCCACCAGAACGTCAAAATGGGCAGCGCCGCCCATCATCAGTTCTAAAATCTCCCGCTCTTTCGGGGAAAAAGAAAATAAGTCAAATTCCACAGGTGGATTTTCCACCTCCAGATATTCCTCTAAAATATCAAAAGCATTTTCCACCAGCTTGGCACCTTGCCTGATCAACCGGTGGGTCCCTCGGCTCATGATACTGGTAACCGGGCCGGGCACGGCAAAAACATCCCGCCCGTGCTCCAAGGCAAAATCTACCGTAATCAGGGAACCGCTTTTTTCCGCTGCTTCCACCACCACCACACCCCGGCTCATGCCGCTGATAATGCGGTTGCGCGCCGGAAAGTGCTGGGGCAAAGGTGGTGTGCCCGGAGGAAATTCGGATATGACAGCGCCCATGGATATTATCTCCCGAAAGAGATCTTTGTTTTCCCGCGGGTAAATGAGATCAATCCCGCTGCCTAAGACAGCAACAGTTTTGCCGCCCCCTTTCAGGCAGCCCCGGTGGCTCCAAGTATCAATGCCTCGAGCCAGGCCGCTAATCACCCAGACGCCTTTCTCCGCCAGTTCCCGGGCAATGGTTTCCGCCGTATGCCGTCCATAGGGAGTGGAACGGCGGGACCCGACCAAGGCGATGCAGAGATCATCCTCTGCGGGAAGACTCCCTTGATAATATAATAAGTAGGGCGGGTCATAAATGTTCTTTAATAAACGGGGATAAGCCTCATCTTCTTGAGTCACGATTCGGGCTTGGGATTGGAGGAATTTTTCATATACGCGATCCGGGTCTAAGTTACGCCGGGCCTCCAATATTTGTTCCGCCCCGTTGCCCGGGAAACCCGGGATACTAAGCCAGTGCTTGTCTCCTTGCCAAGCATACTCATAATTTTGGAAATAGTCAACGAGTATTTTTAACCGTTTTGTCCCCATTCCCGGCAGGCTATGTAAGGCTACCAGGTATTTTAGCTCGCTCATTATTGGCATCCACCTTTTTTTGATCTTTTTCCGGCTGCCGTTTTTATTGAGTAGCTTGGCCATCCTGTGCTATAATCAAACGGGAGGAGGGAAATTATGACACAGTTGACAAATTTTTTGTCGGTTCACCTGCCCGATATTTTATCCATTGGAGTAGTTTTGTTCTTTGCTTACAAGGCATGGAAGGTGTGGTACAACCGCCGGTAACAATTTACATATAATTATGAACAATTTTGAAAAAAAGTGCAACTATAAGTTGCGCTTCTTTTTCCCGCCAACCCTTTCGAAACAGGGGGACGGTTCTTCTGCTTCAAAAACTTAAATACCTTGGCACTACCAGGCACCAAAAGTTGAAAGGGTATTTAAGTTTTTTAAAGCGGAGCGTTGCGAGATTAAAAAAAGGAGCGCAGGCCCTAAAAGAAAAGGATTGGCGCATGTTTGAGCGAAGCGAGTTTGCGCCGATCCCTTTTAGGGCCGAGCTCATACAATTCATTGACCGAAGCCCGTGGAGCGTAAAAAACTTAAATACCCTCCGTCCCTCTACTTCTAAATACTCTGATCGATTAGGGTTTCATCCATCAACTCACTGACTGTCACCAGTTCAAAGCCGCGGGCGCGCAGGCCGTTAATGATGTGGGGAATGGCTTTTAGAGTACTTTCTCTGCCTTCATGCATCACGACTACCGCGCCGTCGGTGACTTGGGAGATAACCCGGTTGGCCACCTTTTGGGCATCAGTAGTATCCCAATCCCGAGGGTCAACGTTCCAGTTAACCGGGGTTTGGCCAAATGATTGAGCCACTTCAACGACACTAGGATTATATCCCCCATAGGGTGGGCGGAAAAGCTCTAATTCCTGACCGATGATCTCGTTTATGACATCAGCAGTTTTTTGAAAATCCTGTACTAATTCCTCCTCGGCAAATTCCTTGAGACGGCCATGCTGATAGGAGTGGCTGCCTACTTCACATCCGAAAGAAATAATTTTTTGGGCAAGTTCCGGATACCATTCAACTCTTTGCCCTACCAAAAAAAATGTGGCTTGAGCTTGGTATTCCTGAAGAACCTTGAGGTATTCCGCCGTCCAGATAGGATAGGGACCGTCATCAAAAGTGAGGGCAACCTTCTTCCCTTGCTGGGGATTGCCGCGAAAAACACCGCCGTTATCTTGAGGGCTGTTTTCTTTCCCTTCTACAGCAGGATCACTGCCCCCGGTATTATTTCCCAGCACCGGTGTCTCGGTTTCAACAACCGGCTGCTCCTTTTCGTTGGCCTTCTCCCCGGCTTCGCTCGCACCGGAATTGTTTTCCGGTTCCGCTGCCTCTGCTCCAGCAGCTAAGCCGTCTTTTTCCGGTAGTTTTGCCGGCAATTCCTGGGCTGGTTCCCCCGGCACCTGATCTTTTAGGCTAATCTCCCTCTGCCCGCTCCCTTCCGGACTGATGGTGCCGATAGGCATAACAAAACTGATAAAAAGAAAAACCAACACGGTTTGCCCGATCACACTGAGGCACCGTTTGGTTAGCCCTCTGTAACGCTTTTTCTTTTGGCTCTTTCTCATGATGTCCGCCCCCTGTTGTTCAGCTTACTTTATTAGACGTCGTAGGGAGGGAAAAAGTTCAAAATAT
>JBMNTN010000056.1:0-13217 GCA_050945755.1 Bacillota bacterium
ATATGCATTTCAAGCTTATTGACCTTTTTAAAGTTCCTGTACCGTTCACAAAACTGGGTATACATGATTCCATTGGGGTGCTTTTCCTTATACTCCTCCCACAAAAGCATTAGTTATCTCCTATGCCTTGTGGGGTGTGGTTGCATTTCGCCTTATAGCTCCATTCTCCTTTAAAAGTATATTTAGTCTTATGCCACGGAATACAAGTACTGTACCAATCCCCCATGACATTATCTATCAGCAAAGTCCGCAGATTAATAGTGGGATTGAAGTAGTTGATTCATTTGTAAACAATTCACTTCCCGCATCGACTTTTGGGGCAAGTGTAAATCCACTTCAAATTTATGTGGAAGTAGGAGCATACATCTGGATTATAGGCATAATAGCTCTGCTTGTTTATAGCCTTGTATCTATTTTGATCCTAAAAAGACAGCTTAAAAGCGCACAATTAATAGAGAAGAATGTCTTCGAGGCTAAGAATTTGAAAACACCATTTGTACTTGGACTAATAAAACCCAAGATATATTTACCGGTTAGACTTAACGCTACCGAAAGAAGCTATATTTTGCTACATGAACAGACCCATATCCACCGAAAAGACCACATCATTAAGGTGTTTGCTTTCCTAACATTGTCTGTACACTGGTTCAATCCCCTTGTGTGGATTGCATTCATGTTAATGAGTACGGATATGGAACTATCCTGTGACGAAAGAGTACTGAAACAGATGAATAATGAAGATATTAAAAAGCCTTATGCTAATTCGTTATTGTCCCTTGCTGCTGAAAGGCATATTTTAAATGGTAGCCCTCTTGCTTTTGGCGAGGGAAATGTTAAAGGGAGGATTAAAAACGTGTTAAACTATAAAAGACCAAGGTTTTGGGTAGTGCTTGCTTCGATCATTGTTTTAATAGGTGTTAGTATCGCATTGCTATCAAATCCCACAGGTAGTGAACCGGATGCTGGAAGCAATAAGGGGCAAATCGAAAATCCAGAACAAACTTACAACAATGTACTTACATTTGCTGAATACTTATATACGAACCCACTTGCTTCTTATAATCCAGATGGTCTTGGTTATTTATATAGGATTCAAGAAAACAGCTTATCAGTTTTTGACAAGAAGACGGGAGATGCTCAATCCGTTTCACCATTGGAATGGAATGAGCAAAACATTACTGATAGTGAATGGAAAGCCATGTTTAATTCTGCTACATCTATTCCTAACAAGAGCCGTATGCGCTATTTTTCTAAAACGATAGATATACTTTCTGACAAATACCGTTTATTTGAAATGGATGGAGAGATATGGGTTGCACAAATGAATGGAGAGGAAATATGGTGCTTGTACAGTCTAAAGCCCTCAACAGTTAGTGCTGAGCTGTCTATACAATCAAGGAAGCTCAACCATGATGATCCAATCACCAGTTTTGCATGGGAATTTATAAATAAAGATATCGCAAACTATGAGTCAAACCCAGGAGTAAAAATTATTGACAGTAAGATAACACGGATAGGGTTAATAGAAACTTTCGATAATTTGGCAGATGCACCTATTGATGTTTATGAACTGGAATACCGGTTACTTCCTGAAGATTTAAGTAAGGTTGTATTGGCTGGTGGAATGCAGACAGATGAGGAAGGCTGGCTTAAAGAAACCAGCAGCATGGGTCAACCGCTATTAGTTGTATTACGGAATAGCAATTCAGTTGAACTCGTTGGAACTCTATGGACAGCAGAAATAGGTAAGTCAGGATTGGAGCCTAAAATTAAATCTTTGCTTGAGCCTACAGCATAAATACCAACAAGCCTTAACATAGATGTGCTGTGCATAGACCATCACTTGAACTTATCACTGTTGAGAAAAAATGCGCCATCTATTGACAATAACTACACTAATGTAGTAAACTGTAATTTCTACATTAGTGTAGTGAAATTGCCGTAGACGTGCGGCAATGAATAGAGAGGTGTACACCATGAACAATTTTCAAAAAATGTCCGAAACTGAAATGGAAGTGATGCAGGTCATATGGGAAGTTGGTCGTCCAGTCATAACCAGCGAATTATTGGGTATCTTCTCACAGGATAAAGGTAAAAAGTGGAAGGGGCAGACGATCGCAACCTTTTTGGCAAGATTGATTGAAAAAGGTATCCTGATGATAACTGAAAAAAATGGTCGTGTTAATACCTATGCGCCACGCATGTCCCCAGAGGAGTACCGAAGCCAAGAAGCAAAGAGCTTGCTGGAAACGCTGTATGATGGTTCGGTCAAAAACTTTCTGGCAACACTCTATGACGGCAAAGAACTGACGAAGAATGAAATAGCTGAACTGAGGCGCTGGTTCGCAGAGAAGGCAGGTGAGAAAAATGGGTAATCTGTTTTCAAACCTCCTTGCCATGTCTGCTGCGGGAAGCGCGGTAGTCGGGTTAACGCTGTTACTTCGACCTGTAACGGCGAAAATCTTTCCCGCCAAGTGGCAATACGGAATTGGGAAAATAGCATTCGCATTTTTTCTGGTGCCTGTTTCGCTTATTATAGGCAAAATTTCTTCTGCTTTGACGCAGGCAATAACACCAAGCCACTCTTCTGGAACATCATCTATGACTATCCCGGAAGCATTACGGCCAAATAATTTTGTAGATGCAATGGATATCCTGATGGAGAAACACCTTCCTACTACTATGGAAAAACACCTGTCTTTAGAAGTAATGGGAACGGTTTTGTTCATTTGGCTTGTGGGAGCAATTGTTTTTGCCGGGTGGCATTTCTATTGCTACCACAAATTTATCAAACAGCTACGGGCAGACAGCTTCCCCGTAGCGGACAATACCGCCGCCGGCCTGCTTTCGTCATGCAAAGCATCGCTGGGCATCCACGGTGAAGTAAAGCTCATGTTAAACCATAAGATCACAAGCCCTATGCTAGTGGGGTTGCACCGTCCCATAATATTACTACCAACCTCAAAAATGCAGGAAATTGACTTGAAACTGGTATTGACCCATGAGCTGATTCACCTGAAACGAAATGATTTGTGGGTAAAATTGTTTGCTCTGGTTGCTGGAACGATACATTGGTATAACCCTTTTGTTCATGTTCTCCGCAAGGATGTAGGCACATGGGGAGAATTGTCATGTGATGAAGTAATGGTATCTAATATGTCCCATGAGGAGAAAAAACTTTATGGCATAGCTATATTGAACACGCTGGATATACATTCCGGCATAAATACGGCTTTTTGTTCTTCCCTATGCGAGAACAAGAAGCACATTGAAAGGAGATTAACTATGTTATTAAATGTTAAGAAAACGAAAAAACATATTGCAATTCTTGCTATTGTCGTAATCGTTGCAATGGCAGTCATCGGAACGACTGTATCCGCTATAGCTGCCAGTTTCTCAAAATCCGAAAAGCCCGATTCCATAACCAATAGCGTACTACCAATAGGGTCGATAGTTAATGATGTGTCTGGCGACTTATCAAGGCCTGTTGTTATAGATAGTGATCCGGGAACGCTTGTATCTGTAAAACTTTCGGATGAAAACAAGTTTACGCCGGAGGAATGGCAAGTAATCCTTAAAAAACTTGAAAGCGGCGAAATTAAACTGGAAGCCGAGAATACTGTTTCACCTAAAATAAATGCCTCATACGAACTAACTGATTTGAATACTGATTCTGATGGCCAACAGTATAGTTTTAGTCAGTTGAAAGATTGGGTAACTAGCTTACGTATAAACGCTGAATACCTTGTTCTTGAAAATCAATTAACACGAAGCCAGTCAGACGCTTTAATTTCACTTTATGAAACTCTGATAGCAGAGTTAGAAGGTAATGATGGAATGGAAGCATATAGAAAAACAGGCGATGATTTGGTAGAAGAATTTTATTCAATAGATCAACTCACCTTTGAACTTCCAACAATGGAAAGTGTTCTTAATAGTAGTAGTAGGAATACACCAGGATATACCATCGTTATTCCTACTAAATAGTAAAGGAGAGTTAAAAAAATGAAAATGAAATTCATACCAATTACTCTGCTTATAATTTCATTATTCCTTATTACATCATGTACAAAACAGCAAAAGGAAATCGAAATTTATTCTTTTAGCGGTGAAAATGATGCCGTAATTGTATACAATGGTTTAATTATTATAACTGATGATATAGAAAAATTCATTGGCGGAGAGTTAGCCTTTAAAGGTGAAGAACCCTTAGATGTTAAACATTGTATTACAAAATTCTTTTTTTATAAGGATGAGGTTGAAACTACCATTTTAAGTAATTCTGAAAGCATTGAAGGTACCACAAAAGGCACACGTATTTCACCAGATATGGGTTCAATCAGCTCAGAAGACTTATTTTATGGTAATGATTTAGAGTCAATAAAGAATTCATTAAATTTTTCGCTAAATGGAAATTTGATGAATGGGAAAAATTTTGAACATAATGTGGTTCTTGATGTGAAAAGAGCTTACTAAACTAACATTAAACGAGGACGAAATTACTTCTTCTCTTATTCTTTGCTGAATACTACAACTATACTACGCAAGTAAATGTAATTAAATAATTAGCGCTAAGGGCAAACCTGTCTAAAGGCAGGGACGCAAAGCCATAGGGTCTAAAATGCGAATGCATTATGATAGCCTGGCCGCCGCGTAGTTTAATATTAACCTGCCCTATTGCGGTAGGTTTTTTGTTTATAAATTCTGTTTTATAAAGATGAAATATCCCATTAGCGGATTATATATCAGTCAACATAAACAGGCAGTACCCGCTAAATAAAAAAAACGTGAGTTTGGCGGGTCTTCTTCCATGCCTGAATGACCATAATTGGAGACCTCCGGACTTGCAGGTTTGGAGGGTGTTTTTATGTTTAGTCAGTATGCTGCAAATACTCAACAGCCGCTATTGAATAGCGGCCTAGCGTGATGAAGCGGACATCATTGTATGCACTGTTTTAATCGGTAAACGGTTAAAAAAAGCCTGTCTTGTTCATGGGGGCAGTATGGCGATAAACACGAACCACCAGAACATATAAACGGGAAATTTAAAAACGTAAATTTTGTAAACGCTCATTTGGACTGCATCCAAGTGAGCTTTTTTTGTCGGATAAAGGATGTTTGCGTCGGGTGCCGCTCTCCACCCTCTGTTTTGGTTTTTATCAAAAAAATCAAAACGGAGGTTTGAAAATGAAAAGGATCAATTTACGGGATTATTACCCGTCTTATACATCTGACTTTTTTCTTGAAGTAGCAGATGAAATCGCTTTATCCCTAAAACGCTTTGAGCTGGACGAAAAAGCCTATCGATTGCGTACATACAGGCATAAGGCGTACTACTCTCTTGACCGGAATGATGGTATCGAATATAGCGCTGTATTCCTCTCATTATCTCCCGAAGAGATTTACGAGAGGAAGGTCACCAATCAGGAGATATATGCAGCAATTAACAGCCTGTCGGACAAGCAGGCCAAGCGTATTTATGCGCATTTCTTTTTGGGAATGAGCAAAGCAGCTATTGCAAATGCCGAAGATGTTCGTGAAAGTACCATTTGGGAATCGATTGAGCGTGGTTTACGAAATATTGAAAAATTTTTAAAAAATCTTTCCCGACACCCCTAAGTTTTGTCCCAAAAATGAAGTGGTTATTAGAGGGACAACTTCTACCCCCCTCAGTTGAACCTTGAAAATTGAATAGGTGTTTTCCGGTACATTCCCCGTATGTCCTGAAAGGGAAAGCCAGATTGCAGGTACGCCAAGACCACCTGTCCGGCATCAGTCGGATTGCAACCAATATATCCATTCCGTAGCGGATTGGATAAAGGTAAGGTGCGAGCGGTTAATGCCCGTGCAATGAATAAATGTTGGATACATTTAAGGCGGTGATACATACGGAGGGATAATGATACTTCCGTCCAGCCACAGCCCCGCTTAAGCGGGATCACGCAATGGGGGCGGCTTGCAGAGAACCTGGGAGAGGTGAAATTCCTATGAGAAGGGTCAACCATCCTTCGCCGGAAAAACCATGAAATAATAAAACCAAAACAGAAATGCAAGTTAGAAGTGCGTCTGATTGTGCTTTTATATATATGTGCATCCGACCTCAGGCGCATCTTCTACTGCATGATTATGAGCGTTGAAAGGAGGCTTTTATTTTGTCTACGGAAAGATTATCACAGGAAAAAGCCTACCGTATCATGCTAAAGGGATACCCTGATGTACTTGATATAAAGCAAATGTGTGAAATTCTTGGCATCAGCCTAAAGACTGGATACGGTTTGATACAAGAGAATAAGATCGAATGCTTAAAGGTTGGGCGAGCATATAGAATCCCCAAGCCTTTTTTATTAAGTTATCTAAAAATAGGTGCAAGCAGTGATAATAAATCAAAATGAGGTTCGCACATTTCACGAACCTTTTTTATTATGCTACACTCATTATGTCAATGGCAGGTGAGTGAATAATTTGAAAGGAGGAACAATATGGAACTCACCACAATGCTGAAAATGGTTGGACTGACCGAGGATGAATTGATAGGCGGCTTTATTACGCCTAAGAAGGGCTATTATTATACTGTTCTCAACCGTAAGAATCAGAACGGAAAGCGTAAGCCTCTTTGGACTTCAACCGGTCTTGCTGCAACTGAGGAAAACGAAGCTGAAGCTGAAAGCAAGTGTTTGGCAGCCAGAATCCAATATTCCCTTGACCTAAAGAACGGTATAGCCGATAAAGATGAGAATACGTTTGTGCAGGAAACGACTGAGGAAAACAACAATATTCAGAACGCTTCCGATGAAAACCATTCTGAGAATCCTTTATTTGCAGACTTATTAAACGAATGGCTTGACTTCCGACACCCGGATAATATTGTGGTTGGCGAAGATTTCAACTTTGACAAAACAATTAAGCTCAACACCTGGGCCGGATATGCGGACAACATCAAGCAAAACCTGTATCCGACATTCAAGGCCTATGGCTGCACTGTCCGGGAGGTTACGCCCGAGCTACTCAAGGGGCATTACTCCTACCGGCTAAAACACGGCAAGAAGAAGTCAACGGTTGCTAAGGATTACACCATAATTAACCAGACCTTGAATTACGCTATCAGCAGAAAAATGATTAGTGTAAATCCGAACAGTGCCATCACCCTGCATAAAATTGAGAAATATAACGCGGCCACACTAAATGCCGACCAAATGCAGTACTATCTCGAATTTATTGTAGGAGATATTATTGAAATTCCTATACTGCTCGGCGGCTTTTATGGGATGCGGCGCAGTGAATGTGTCGGCACCAGGGAATCTCAATTTGACTTTAGGCACAAATTCTTCCGAGCCAATCACACTGTGACAAAGGCGGTGATTGACAAGAATAAGATATATATCCCATCCGATAAGCTTAAAACAGATTTGAGTAACCGTACTTATCCCTTAATCCCGTATGTTGAGGAAAGAATAAAAGCTAAAATAGCTGAAAACAAAGAACTAAGGGAACTTTGCGGTAACTCGTACAGCAACGAATGGCTTGGATATCTTTGTGTCCATCCCTTGGGTGAAATCATCGACCCAGACTATATCACCAATAGGCACGGCGATTTACTCAAAAAAGCCGGATTACCCCATGTTAGATTTCATGACCTTCGACATTCCTGCGTAGGCTTGATGATGGCCAATGAAGTACCGATGGAACGGATCAGAGATTGGGTTGGGCACAGCGACATTCGCACAACGGTCAATACCTATGGACATCTGGAATATCAGTCCAAGAAAAAAACCGCAAAGATTATTGAAAAATCTTTGCCGCTTAAAAAGGTAGAAGCTGTTAATCTTTGAAATTAACAGCTTCATGGCGGAGGGTTAGGGATTTGAACCCTAGATACCTTGCGGTACACTGGTTTTCGAGACCAGCTCCTTCAGCCTCTCGGACAACCCTCCAAATTAAATTATCTAAGTGCCCCGGATAGAACTCGGATAGAACAAGTCAAAAATCCATCTCTATTCGAATTCCGAGGGCTTGGAAAACCCGATAAAATCAAGGTTTTTCGCTACATGACTTCCACATAG
Organism: Bacillota bacterium; assembly: GCA_050945755.1. Taxonomy (GTDB): domain Bacteria; phylum Bacillota; class Dehalobacteriia; order Dehalobacteriales; family Dehalobacteriaceae; genus JAQVXR01. The sequence goes on from JBMNTN010000056.1 coordinate 8,061, forward strand.
CCCAACACATTTCGAGTCGTTCTCGTTATGACCACTTCGATACGTCTCCATGTTTATTACATATGGACCCTAAAAAAGAGTACTTCACTACTTGCCTCGGTCTGTATTATACAATCTTTTAGGTTCCAAGTAAAGTTCCATATGAAGTTATTCATCCTTTTCCCCACAGCTCTTATTAAAGTAAAAATTCATGTTTACAGTATACATGGGCTGTACCGGTTGACTTCCTATTTATGATTAGATAAAATTACGCCTACAGAATCTAACTGGTTTATAAATAGGTATTATTAAAAAACTTATTTATAAACCATTACATCATTTAAATTAGAATTTTTTAAAGGAAGGGGGATCATTTTGACTAATTCGCTAATGACCGCTTCCCACGCAGCAGGGAAAGGGTCTGTACCGGATGCCGTTTTTGCTGTACTACAAAAGGCTAATGCCGCCATTGCCGCCATCGGAAAAGATAAAGTAGTGAATGCTTCGATTGGTACAATTTATGACGAGGATGAGAAATTTACTTACTTTTCTACCGTCCTTGATTATCTCCACCAGGCAGCTCCTGAAGAAATGATGAATTATGCTCCCATCAGCGGTCTACCGGAATTTCTTTCCTCAGCTATCGATCAAGTATTTCAGGGTAATCAACCGGAGAATACCTTTGCCAAGGCAATTGCCACTCCCGGGGGAACTGGTGCTATCCGCCATGTCTTTGTAAACTATCTTGAGCCAGGGCAAAAGGCCCTTGTCCCTGACTGGTTCTGGGGCAATTATCGAACTATTGCCGAAGAGCATATGCGTAGTATTGAAACCTTTACCATGTTTGATGAGGAAAACAAATTCAATATCCCTAGTTTAAAGGAAAAAGTAGTACAGCTTCTTACCGCCCAAGACAATCTTGTTATTGTTTTTAATTCACCTGCGCATAATCCGACTGGGTATAGTCTGACGGAAAAAGAGTGGAATGAAGTTATTGATTTTCTCAAAGAATGTGCCGGTGATAAACATAAAAAAATTACGGTCCTTTTAGACATCGCTTATATTGATTATGCCGGAGAAGCTCAGGCGACAAGGAAATTTTTCCGGCTTTTTAACGGACTTCCAAAAAATCTGTTTTTGGCTATTGCCTACAGTATGTCCAAGTCTTTTCTTATTTACGGTATGCGTTCCGGAGCATTAGTAGGGCTTAGTTCCTCTGAAGAAGTGATTGAAGAATTTTCCCGGGTCAATGCTATTTCCAATAGGGGAGTATGGTCAAACGGCACCAGAGGCGCTCAGCGACTTTTGGTGGACGTCACCAAGAATCCTGAACTTAAAGCCAAAATTGAAAAAGAAAGAGCCGGTTTCCGGGAATTAATGAATAAGCGGGCAGTTATTTTTATGGAAGAAGCTAAAGAAGTCGGTCTTAAGACCTTCCCTTACCAAAGCGGGTTTTTTATCACCGTGCCTGCCCCCAATCCTCAAGCTGCTACCGCGAAGCTGACCAAAGACCATATTTATGCCCTGCATCTGAAAAAAGGCATTCGGGTTGCCATCTGCGGAATCCCTACTTACAAGATCCCAGGGATTGCCACTAAAATTAAAGATGCTTTATAAAATGTACTTTATAATATAACCCCCTATTCCAAACAAATGGTTTAGAGGGTTTCTTTTTTACTGTGAGTTAATTCTTCTATATTACAGCTTTCAGAGATCCTGTCTTCCGATAAGTCATTTGAAATTGATCTCACTTACAAAATTTTTTCCAAAATTAATTTAAATCCATAGAGAATTACCAGGTGGGCGGGATAAAAAATATAAAAGAAATATTTATAGTTTCTTCCTTTGGTACCATTATACATAAAAATAAATCCAAGGGCCAAGAATGCCGCCGGCTGGATAAAGTCCATTTCGGATAAAGTGTATTCACCGAAAGCAGTTGCCAAAAGAGGCAAAAGAATGCGCCCAAGATTAAGCACCCCTTGGGCCAGCAACAATCTTGGTACATCGTCAAAATAAAGATAAAAGAAAAATATCGTCAGAACACCATATAGCCCGTAATCGACATTAAGCGTCTCTCCCAAGCAGGCAAGAAGAAAGACGGTAAAGTATCCAAAGCTTTTGTCCTCTAATCGGGAAAAAACAACTATCACTAAAAGACCTAAGCACAAAGTAAAAAAGATATTCAGATACCAACTGTTAAAATATAAGGTATAGGGAATCTGAATTATAATTCCGAAAAAGAAGAGTCTTCCCAGGTAACGGTATGCACTCCGGGTATGGAGAGAACCGTTGGCAATCGCCCAGGCAAAAAGAGGAAATGCCAGGCGACCAATAAGTCGCCAGGTTATCTGTTCCGGAAAAAAGATTACCCCGATATGATCCACCAACATAAGAAAACAAGCTGTTATTTTTAGCTGAAAACTACTCATAAGCCCTCTCTATCGACTGTATTTGGACCACGCCACTATGAAAAAACACCTGCCAATACTTATTTTTGACAAGTGTAAAAAACTTTTACCTTAATTTTTCAAAAAACCGTCGCATCATCCTCTGACATTCTTCTTCCATGACCCCACCAATTACTTCCATCCGGTGGTTGAATTGGGAGAACTGGACTAAATTAACTAAAGAACCGGCGGCCCCGGCTTTAGCATCCCAAGCCCCCAACACCAATCTATCTACCCGAGCCTGAACCAGTGCTCCCGCACACATGGGGCAGGGTTCAATCGTCACATAAATAGTACTGCCTTTTAACCGCCAGTTGTTTAGTTTAGCTGTCGCCTGCTGAATAGCGAGAATTTCCGCATGGGCGGTAGGATCTTTCCTTTCTTCTTTTAAATTATGGGCCCGGGCAATGATTTCCCCATTAAAAACAATAACCGCTCCAATGGGGACTTCCCCTTTGCTGAGAGCGGTTTCTGCTTCTAATAAAGCTTCTTTCATATAAAATTTGTGTGACAAATCCTTCACCGCCAAATAGAAATGGTGCGCCCGAGAGGACTCGAACCACCGACACGCGGTTTAGGAAACCGCTGCTCTATCCTGCTGAGCTACGGGCGCATCTGCAAAATGGTGCGCCCGGCGAGATTCGAACTCACGACCTTCTGATTCGTAGTCAGACACTCTATCCAGCTGAGCTACGGGCGCATATATGGCGGAGAGAGCGGGATTCGAACCCGCGATACAGGTTTTGCCCGTATACTCGCTTAGCAGGCGAGCGCCTTCGACCTACTCGGCCATCTCTCCGGATCAAGTTACAAGATGCTAGATGCCAGAGACAAGAATACCTTGCCATTTACCCGCATCTTAACAACTGTGTAAACCTATTTACAAATCTTGCTTCTTGCTTCTAATCTCTTGCTTCTTGAATATGGCGGAGGGGGTGGGATTCGAACCCACGGAACCCGCAAAGGCTCAACGGTTTTCAAGACCGCCTCCTTCAACCGCTCAGACACCCCTCCGAACCGAATTTTGCATCAGCCCGGTATTTGGGTACATCCTAAACTATAACACAGGGCTTTTCTCTTGTCAACCGAAGCCTGGCACTGTCTTTTGCTACGTTTGCAATAAAATGCCTGGCGCGCCCGGAGGGATTCGAACCCCCGACTCCCAGATTCGAAGTCTGTCACTCTATCCAACTGAGCTACGGGCGCTCGGCTTAACAAGCTTAAATATATTAACATAGATTTGGCTTAGTTTCAAGCAGATATTATCTGTAGTTTTTTCCCAAACCAGCAACCGCCTTATCTGATCACATCTACTCCCATATATTTCTGCAGTACTTTTGGCACTATTACCGAGCCATCGGGTTGCTGATAATTTTCCAAAATAGCGGCAACAGTTCTCCCTACCGCTACTCCTGAGCCGTTTAATGTATGGACAAACTCAGGTTTCCCCTTTGGTCCCCGGCGAAACCGAATGTTGGCTCTCCTTGCCTGGTAGTCTTCAAAATTGCTGCAGGAAGAAATCTCCCGGTAATTATTAAAGCTGGGCAGCCATACTTCCAGGTCATATGTTTTCGCTGAGGAAAAACCTAAATCACCGGTAGAAAGAATAACCACCCGGTAGGCAAGTCCCAATCTTTGCAGCACATCTTCTGCATCATTGGTCAGTTTCTCCAGTTCATCATAGGATGATTCCGGTGTCGTAAATTTAACCAATTCCACCTTATTAAACTGGTGCTGGCGGATCAGTCCTCTGGTATCCCTGCCTGCCGCGCCTGCCTCCGCCCGAAAACAGGCACTGTATGCACAATGATAAAGTGGCATTTCCGCTGCGTCAAGTATTTCTTCACGGTATAAATTGGTTATAGGTACTTCCGCCGTAGGGATCAGGAAGTAGTCTGTTTTTTCTACTTTAAATGCTTCTTCTTCAAATTTAGGTAGTTGGCCTGTTCCTACCATACTGTTTCTGTGCACCATAAAGGGCGGGAAGAACTCGGTATACCCATGTTCACCGGTATGTAAATCCAAAAAGAAGTTAACCAATGCCCTTTCCAGACGGGCGCCCAATCCTTTATAAAATGTAAACCTGGCTCCGGTTACCTTAGCACCCCGCTCAAAATCAAGAATGCCCAATTTTTCACCGATTTCCCAATGGGGTTTTGGCTCAAAATCAAACTTAGGAGGCTCACCCCAACGTCTTACTTCCACATTATCCTCATCAGTCAGGCCCACAGGAACAGATTCATTTGGAATATTAGGAATGGACAGGAGTTCTTTTTCCAAAGTACTTTCCAAGTCCTTCACATTGTTATCTAAAGCTTTGATTCGTTCACCCAGTTCTCGCATTTCCAAAACTTTTGCCTCAGCATCTTCCCCGGCTTTTTTCATCTTTCCTATTTCCTGAGAAACGGCATTTCTTTCCGCTTTCATTGTTTCCACTTGGGCCAAAAGCCGGCGCCTTTCTGCTTCCACCTTTAAAAAGCTGTCCAGGCTAACCTTACCACCCCTTCTTTTTAGGGCCTCTTCAACTTTTTCCGGATTGCTGCGCACAAATTTTAAATCTAACAATTATTTTACCCCCTAACGGCTATAAGCTCAGGTATTTAAGTATTCTAACCACCTTGAGCATTTTTTTTCATTAAATCAATAATCTTAGGTATTTTTTTCATATTAGCACTTATCGGCAAAAAAGACAAACCCGAAAAGAAATAAAGGAAGAAGTCTCGGAAAA
>JBMNTN010000057.1:0-12113 GCA_050945755.1 Bacillota bacterium
TGCAGTTGGCGGAACTTTCAGCAAGCCTTTAGGCTCAGCCTGGTACCATGCCCTTATAGGGCTAGAGCAAACCACCCGCTGAGCGGGTGGTTGTGATTTTAGGTTTTAAGATACAGATGTCCGATGCAATAAACCCCTGAAACAAATCATAGAGTTTAATCGTCTATTATCATGAAGAAAAAATCATTTACGGAGGATATTGCAACTATGAAAAAATTACTCATCTTACTATTTTCTTTACTATTTATTTTCTCGGCTTCTGCTTGTACAAATCCCGGACAGGATCTTCCGGAAAATACACCACCGGTATCTGAGGGTACAAACGATACACAAGAAAACAAACCGAGCTTAGCCGGCATCAGTTTAGGGGATCCGGCAGAAAAAGCTGAGGAAGTCTTTGGAAAAGATTTTGAAGAGACATTCCATGAAGAAGCAGGCCACTTCCCGGAAAGTTTTTATACCTGGGAATACTCTGAGGGAACAATGGTTGTCATCGGTCATGATTCCAATAAAGTTCTGGAAATCAGATCAACCTCCCCTGAGAGAGAAACTAACCTAGGCATAAAAGCAGGTGACCAAGCGGAAAAAGTTTTTAACACATATCGTGGGAAATACTCCGAACCGGAAAGTATCCATGGAGGAAAACTTTACGGCTGTTTTAAAGTTGAAGAAGGCCAAGCGCTCGCTTTTGCTTTTAATATAGAAAACGGCTACTTTAATTCAGAAGATATTCCGGCAGATGAACAAGTGGAAGGAATCTTATTAACGTATCCCACTTATATCGATGATTCTTTTTAGATGCTTGACAACTTATCATCTTATTGATCTCAGAACGAAAACTAAGGCAGATACCCAAAGGTACCTGCCTTAGTTTTTATCCCCCTGCGGCAGGGGGAAACAAAGCCAAAACATCCCCCTCCTTGAGCACCGTTTGAAAGGTGCCATAAAGACCGTTCACCAAAATGATGCCGATCTCCATTTCTTCTTTGGTGATAGAAAGCTCTGCCATAATATCTTCTACTTTTGTTCCCTCTTTTGTCTCCCATTCCTTGATGGAAAAACGGTCCTTACGGAAAAAGGCAAATAGCTTAACGATTATTTTCATCAGTGTCCATCCTTTATCCCCTGCCGGAACTCGGCAATCGTTTCTGCAGCATGCTTTTTCCGGCAGCTTTCACAATACTGGATAGCCTCCCCGGAATTTCCTTCATACTGAGCAATAAACTCCAGTTGATTCCTAGTGGCAAATAAATTGCCGCAGCGAGCACAGGCAACCAGTTCAAAATCCCGATGCCAGATCTGCCTTTTTCGGTTGATGAAATCTTCCTTCATCTCTATTGCGTCGGTGGGACAAACAGAGGCACAAGCTACGCAGCCGATACAATCCGGGGATGCTTCATCATATGGAGTGGCCAGTCTCTTTTCCGTTCCCCTCATTACCTGAGAAATCGCTCCGGTGCCCATCTTTTCACAAGCCTTCACACATAAATTACAGAGGATACATCGTTCCCCTTGATTCTCCCAGAGAGAATTTTCCGGACACCGGTACTCATTGAACAGGTCCTGCATTAGTTTGCTTTCCGGAGCCTGTTTATAAAGGAGCATGATAATATCTTTCCTGATTTCTTCAATCTCCGGCGTAGAAGTGTTAACTTCCATGCCATCAATTTCCTCCGTTAAAGGATAAGTGCAAGAGGCCACTATTCTCTTTGCCCCATTTTGCACCGTCTCCACCAAGCACATTCGGCAGCGTCCTTGACCCTCAAAGGCAGGATGATGGCACAGGGTAGGAATATAAATGCCTTCTCTTTTTGCTGTCTCTAAAATAGTTTCCCCTATCATCCCCTGAACTTCCCGGCCATTAATGATAACCCTCATCTTCCCACCCCCTGAATCTTCACGGCATCAAAACGGCACCTGTTCAGGCATTCGCCACACTTAATACATTTTTCTTGATCTAATTGGTGTGCTTCTTTCTTCGCTCCGCTGATCGCCCCGGCGGGGCAGTTTTTGGCACACAACCCACAGCCAATACATTTTTCTAGATCAATAAAAAATTCCGTCAGATCAGGGCAAACTCCAGCCGGACAATATTTATCATTAATGTGGGCAAGATACTCCGTGCGAAAATACTTGATAGTGGAAAGCACCGGGTTGGCAGCGGTGCGCCCCAAAGCACACGAGGAAGCAATCTGCATCGTCCTTCCGATATGCTCTAGGAGGACTAGATCTTCCTCCTTCCCTTTCCCTTCACAAATCTGCGTCAGAATCTCCAACACTCTCCTGATCCCTTCCCGGCAGGGAACACATTTGCCGCAGGACTCTTCCGCTAAGAATTTAATATAATACCTGGCAACCTCCACCATACAAGTCCGGTCATCCATAACAATGATCCCTCCGGAACCCATCATGGAACCAGCTTGCGTCAAAGTATCAAAATCTACCGGCAAATCCAGCAACCTGTCGGGAATACAACCGCCGGACGGCCCACCCGTCTGCACCGCTTTAAATTTTCTTCCTCCGGAAATACCTCCCCCGATATCAAAAATAATCTCCTGCAGTGTCGTCCCCATCGGCACTTCCACCAGACCGGTATTGTTTACTTTCCCCACCAGGGAAAAAACTTTGGTCCCTTTGCTCCCCGCCGTGCCGATAGAAGCAAATCTTTTCGCACCGTCTTTAATAATATGAGAGATATTCGCCCACGTCTCTACATTATTGATCACAGTGGGTTGGCCCCACAATCCTTTTTCCGTGGGGAAAACATATTTATCCCAAGGCTCCCCTACATTACCTTCGATTGAGGCAATCAGCGCCGTTTCTTCTCCGCAGACAAAGGCGCCTCCTCCCCGAACCAACTGGATATCAAAACTAAAACTGCTTCCTAAAATGTTTTCCCCCAAGAAACCCTGCTCTTTAGCATCTTGAATTGCTCCGGTGAGGTTTGCCACTGCCAAGTCATATTCATCCCTGACATAAATGTAACCCTTACTTGCCCCTAACGCATAGGCACAAATCGTCATCCCTTCCAGAACGTTATGGGGATCCCCTTCCATGATGCTCCGATCCATAAAAGCTCCGGGGTCTCCCTCGTCACCATTACAAATAATATAGCGGGGCGTATTATTTACCTGGGCACAACTCTGCCACTTGCGTCCGGTGAGAAATCCTCCTCCGCCCCGACCTCTTAAGCCGGAAGCAATTACTTCCTCAATTATCTCTTCCTGCGGCAAGTCTAATGCTTTTCTTAATGCCTGATAGCCGCCATGGGCGAGATAATCATCCAGGGATGCAGGGTCAACTTCCCCAATATTTTTTAAAGCTACCTTCATCTGTTTCTTGTAAAAATTAGTATCATGATGAGAGCGGCAATATTTTTTGGTTTGGGGATCACGAAATAAAAGTCGATTAATTACTTCTCCCTGTATTAAAGTTCTTTCGATAATTTCTTTAACGTCCGAAAGACCTGCCCGGCAATAGGTAATGTCATCAGGCATAATTTTAACCAGCGGGCCTTTTTCACACCAACCGTTACACCCGGTAGCCTTTACAAACATTTTGACCTGAAAGCGTTTTTCTATAGCTAAACCTTGTTGCAATGCCTGAAAAATTTCCTTACTTCCATTGGCGAGGCAGCCGGTTCCGCAGCATACTAGAATTGTCTTTTCCGTCTCACCCTGCTTTATTACATTCATCGTCTGCCCCCCTATACTGATTAATGATTTCTTCCAAACTTCCTGATGTTACCTTGGCATGCACCTTCCCATTCACCAGCATCACAGGGGCAATGGCACAGGCGCCCAAACAATTAACAGTCTCTAAAGAAAACTCCCCGTCGGAAGTGGTTTCCCCCGGTTTGATCTTCAGCAATTGATAGATTTGGTCAATCAAAACATTGGACCCTTTAATATGGCAAGCCGTACCGTCACATACCTTAATACAGTACCGGCCTTTGGGCACCAGGCTAAAGGCTTTATAGAAGGTAGCCATACTATAAACCCTGGCTACCGGGAGATTTATATAGCGAGCAATTAAACCCAAGCTTTCTTTGGGGAGGTAATTAAACTCCTTCTGCACATCCTGCATCATGGCCAATAGGAAATGCCGATCGGCTGGATATTTGCCTATCAGCTTTTCCGTACCTTCCTTTGCTTGCATCCTATCCTCACCCATTATGCTCCTCCTTAACTAAGAGTTGCCAACATAATTTTCTCTCAATTAAACTAAATCTAAAGCTACCTTCTTTTCTTCCTTGGGAATACCATTTTCATCCCAACCACGCAGTTGGTAGTATTCCGAAAGCATCTTATCCAGCTCATTCACCCGGCCTTTATGAGGCCCGCCTTTCATCGGTTCACTGACCAACCGGGATGGTAATTTGTCATCTGCGGCAGTAAAACCGGCATTAAGATTAAAGAGTCGTTCCAGATTCCAAATCCGTTCCCCGGCCAACAAAAATTCTTCATCGCTATAATTAACACCGGTCAATGTCCTAAGCTGAGCGGCAATTTCCGGGAGGCCTTCGCCAAAAGTAGTAAAGAGACAGATGCCAGAGGCATCCACTAAAGCGGTAAGATCTTGGAATGTCTTGAGTAAAGCAGCTTTCCCTTCAGTTTTATCCGGATCAACCTTTACGGGAATCCCCAATATTTCCGGTGAAGTCATATAGCCCCGAACGTGACATCCGCCCCGATTTGAAGTAGCATAATTCAAGCCGATTCCCTGCTGTCCCCGAGGGTCATAGGCAGGCAATTCCTGTTTTTTTACCGTCATGGAATATTCCGGATGGCCATACTTTTCCGCCAAACGATAAGAGCCTTCCGCCAGGAGATCACCAAAGCTCTTTCGGTGAGCCGTCATTTTCACCATCTCGACCAAAGCATCCCCGTCTCCCCAATTCAAAGGAAAATCTACATCTTCAGGAGGAATAATTTTCTTTTGATACATTTCCACTGCACAGCTCACAGTACCCCCAAAAGAAATAGGATCCATTCCGTATTCATTGCAGAGGAAATTTACTTTAGAAATCGCTTCAAAGTTATCATAGTCTAAGTTGGATCCTAAAGCCCAGGTAGCTTCATACTCCGGCCCTTCTCCGAAACTTTTATATTTTCCATCATTGATTTTTGTCACCCGGCCGCAGCCGATGGAACAGCCAAAACAACCTTTATTCCGCACTAAATAATGCTCTGTCTGATACTCGCCGGAGATTTTTTCCGCATTGGGAAATACCGACTCCTCGCTGAAATTTTTCACCGGCAACCCGCCATGCTCATTTAAAATATTCACCAAAATATTTGTACCATAGGCGGCAAGGCCAGCTCCGGACACGGGATGTGCAGCCAGCTTATTTCTCGTCTCAGTGGCAGCGGCAAAGAATCCTGCAGGATCTGCTGCTTTCACGCCTTTTGTGCCGCGCACGACAACAGCCTTAAGATTTTTGAAACCCATAACGGCACCAACGCCGGACCGTCCTGCCGCCCGGTTATAATCATTCATAATCGCAGCATACTTCACCAAATTTTCTCCCGCCTGTCCGATGCAGGCTACCTTTGCTTCTTCTTTAGTCTCTTCTTTCAGCCAGTCGGTTGTTTCAACAACATTTTTCCCCCAAATTTCTTGAGCAGAGCGTAATTGCGCTTTGTCATTATTAATCCAGAGGTAGACAGGGGCATCTGCCTTACCTTCAAAGATGATGCCGTCCCAACCGGCATATTTTAATTCCGGTCCAAATACTCCCCCTGAATTAGAAGCGGCAATCGTCCCGTTTAAGGGGCCTTTGGTAATAACATTATATCTTCCTGCCGAGGTAGCAATTGTTCCTGTTAACGGTCCTGTCATAAAAATCAGTTTGTTTTCCGCACTCAAGGGTTCCACATTAGCATCTACTTCATCACAAAAGATCTTTGTGCCTAAGCCCCGTGCCCCAATATATTGATGGAGGTCTTTTTCCTTCAGCCTTTCTTCTTTAATTGTCCCATTAGTCAAATTAACTCTTAAAACTTTTCCCATCCAACCAAACGACATTATTGGTTCACCTCCTCATATAAATCCCGGAACTTTTTCGCCAGATTTTTTCGCCTCAAGATATGAGCCTCATCTGCTTTCTGATAGGTAATTGCTTTAGAGGGGCAATATTTTACACATTGAGGATCGCCTTGGCACAAATCGCATTTAGCCACAATATCCTGGACCGGGTCATAGATCGTTGCACCAAAGGGACAGGCAATAGTACACATCTTGCACTTAATACACTTTTTCTCATCCACAATCATTGCACCTGTTTCCGCTGATTTGGAAATAGCGTTTACCGGACAGATTTTCATGCAAGCCGCATCGCTGCACTGCTGGCAAACAACGGGAGCAGAAAAACCTGATTTTTCAAAATTAAATACCGAAATTCTGGAACGCATCGGATTATTCTCCTGCGTATGCACAAAAGAACAAATCAGCTCACAGGTTCGGCAGCCACTGCATTTTTCCGGATTGATCACTAAAGACTTCTCCATTTCTCTTTCACCCTCTCGAAATTTTTTTAACGCAGAGATTTACTCTGTTTAACTGGTTTTATCATTAGTAAATGCAACTTTCATGCCAAAGAAAAACATCCCCTCATTGAAGGGATGTTAAATCATACTATACCTGGGCTCACACTATTCTCCAAGGAAAAAGTGTCATAATTATTTTGCCCCATCAGTGTCACACTGCTGTTCCATTAATGCGACATCCTTGTGACATCTGAGTGACATGCATAGTACGCTATTTATTTTTTAGGCCATAGGCATTAATTTTTCTGTACATGGTATTCCGGGAAACCCCCATTTTCTTGGCTGCTTGACTGATATTTCCTCCACACTCGATCAGTAAATTAGTAATCTCTTCTTTTTCCTGAGCTTCGATTTTTTCCTTATGACGCTCCCTTTCCCGGTCAATATCAATGACCACGGATTTTTTATTTCGTACCGGCAGAGATTCTTTCCTCTCTCTTTCCAGTATTTCCTGCGGTAGGTCTTCCAGATAAAGCTTTCCGTCTAAAACAATACATGCCATTCTTTCCGCAATATTCTGCAGTTCCCGGATATTGCCCGGCCAGTGGTAATTCTGCAACGTAGGAATAATAGCCGGATCAATCTTATCAATTTTTTTCCCTATTCTTTGGCATTCCTGCCGGAGGAAATGATTAAATAAAAGAGGGATATCATCCAAACGACGGCGCAGAGGAGGGAGGGAAACAGAAATAACATTCAAGCGATAAAAAAGATCCCGACGAAAGTTACCAAGTTCTACCTGTTCCTGCAGGTTCTTGTTAGTTGCACTGATGATGCGCACATCGATGGGGATTACCTTATCACCGCCAATGCGGACAATTTTTCTCTCCTGAATCGCTCTAAGCAGAGAAGCCTGTTTACCTAAGTTCATATCGCCGATCTCATCTAAAAAGAGGGTCCCTCCGCCTGCTAGCTCAAATTTGCCCGGTCTTCCTCCTTTTTTCGCTCCCGTAAAAGCCCCGTCCACATAGCCGAATAATTCACTCCCGATCAGTTCCCGGGGAATCGCCCCGCAATTAAGAGCGACAAAAGGCCCGTTCTTCCGGAAACTCAAATTGTGGATAGCCTGGGCAAAAATTTCTTTTCCCGTGCCGCTTTCCCCCAAGAGCAACACATTACTGTCGCTTTCCGCCGCCATAGTGGCGATCCGCACTGCTTCCTGAATCTCTTTACTGTTTCCTAGAATATCGGAAAACCGAAAGTTTGCCTGCGCACCGCTGATCTGGTTTACCAAATTTTTAACTTTATTTAAAGACTTGATGATTAGAATACCACCGCTGATATTCTCCTTATTGTCATGAACAATATTCCCCGATACCAAACAACTTCTATAACGATGATCAAATTCAAAAAACACCTCAAAATCCGAAAAGCCCTTGCCATTTTTGAGCAAATCGCTAATTTGACTGTTACACTTACCTTTAAACAATGCGCCAATATCTTTTTCTAGCAATTGCTTGGCAGAAGTATGGAGAATCCTTTCCGCAGCCGGGTTTACCTGTGTGCTGATTCCTTCTGAATTAAAAATAATTACCCCGTCAGACATGTTATTATAAATATTACTGATCCGGTTATTGGCCAGCGTTAACTGACGATTTTTAGACTCCACCCGTAACTGTTCCCCAATGGCTTTCGCTGCCGCCACCACCATCCCCAAAGTGTGTAAGTGAGTAGCATAGGACGGGCCGGACATCTGCAACACCCCAATCATGTTGCCCCTTTCATCCCATATTGGGCAAGCGGAACATGTCCATAATTGCACCGGCCGGCAAAAATGCTCCTCTCCGTTTATCTGGACAGGTTTTCTCAATATTGATGCGGTTCCTATGCCGTTTGTCCCTCCCTGTTCTTCCAGCCAACAGCTTCCCGGCACCAAATTAATTTTCAGGGCATCTTTTAATGTATCCCGATCCCCTAGCATTTCCATGATATAACCTTGTTCATCCGCCAAGATGACCACAAAACCTGTTCCAACAACAAATTTATAGAGATTTTCCATAAAGGGTTTGGAAATTTTAATGAGATCTTTTTGCTTATGCTTTAACACTATTAATTCTTCCTCGGATAAAAGCAGACCGCTTCCTTTCCCGTAAGGATCCACCTGAGCGTTGCGGCATCTTTGCCAGGAAAGCTCAATTTCCGGTCTGACATATCCTGAACCTAATTGACCATTTTTAATAAAATCTTCCCAGCATAGTTTAATGGATTGATGTTCTTTGGCAATATTTATCATCAACACCTCCTACCATAGTGCTCAAGCGTCATAAAACATCTTCTATATAAGTGTATAACGAGAAAGTACTTCTTTCAAGAACATCTAATTTTCAATATTTACTTACCGAGATCATGCCCCATAGAAAAACCCGCTTTGACAGCGGGTTTTTAAAAAGAAAGAGTTATTAATCCTTTGCTCTCATGCGGTTTTTGGAAGTCAAGTTATTGGGCGGTGTCTTATAGGGATTCTCCCTTTTTATATCATGTTCAGCGGCGGTCAACTTCCGGGAATCCGGATCGTCCACCAGTTCTCCTTTAAAGCTTTTCATGTTATCCTTCACGTTGAGTTCTTTATCCATCGTTTGAATTTTAACCACAGAATCCCTCCTTTCTTCTCCATCTAGTTTCTCTAAGAAAGATGTACCCTATACCTCAGTTCTCACTTGCAGAAAAGACTTGAGTATGATAATATAACCTTGTTAAAAAAATTATAAACAAATGCCTGAGATATACGTCAATTTGATTATGTCCAACCTACATGAGAAATTCGGGAATTCGATGGTATGTAGCTGTCGAGCCGTCTTTAGAACGGAAGGCAAAAGCATATCTAGAATGCCCCCCTGCGAGAAGCAGGTCTGGACATATCAAAAGACGATATTTTGGGCGTTTCTGCAGAACTTACCAGTCGGTAAGTTTTTTATTTTTTACAAATAAAAATCTACCCGCATCATTTCTCTTGGGGTGGGAAACCTATATTCACCATGTTTTAACTATTGATTCTATTAATATCTTAGGAGTGAAATATGATCAGAGACAAGCTGGTAACTGGGGCGGTGATCGGAACAGCCGCTTTCATTATTCAAAATTTATACGCCTTGGGGGCTAAAGCGTTCAATATTCCTACCCTTACTTACGTCGACTACGGAAGAATTCTGCTCCTATCGAAAGTTATGAAAGGCACAATTGCTGTCATAATCGGACTCATCGGCCATCTAATCTGGGAAATTATACTCGGTGTTATTTTTGTCTATATCATCTTAAATACTTCCAGACGATACTCCTTTCTCAAGGGAATTATCTTTGGAGCATCTGTTTGGTTTTTTATTAATTTAGCCGCCACATTATTTAGCATCCCCGTAATTGCCCATGTATCGCCTACCACTGTAACCTTTTTTTTGATCGGATCAATCATCTTCGGTTTTACCATTGCCTTTACTCTTAACATCTTGCATAGCTACAAGATAAAAATCTAGAACAGTTTTATATCCCTAAATTAACGCTTTTATTGATTGACAAATTTCAGCACCACCTTTACGATAAGCTTATTGTTTAAGTAATTAGGCCATCCGTATGACAAACAATAAAACAATCAAAGGTGCTAAGATGAACAATTACTTTAAAGGCGTAATCATGGTGCTGATATCTGCTTTTGGCTTTGCTTTGATGCCAAGTCTTGCTATTTTTGCTTATCAAAGCCAAATAACTGTATTAACTCTCCTCTTTTTCAGGTTTTTTTTGGCCGGGATTCTATTTTTTCTTTATCTTTATCTCAAACCGGAAAAAGTTTACCTCAGTAAAAACACCTTATTTAAATTATTTCTTATCGGTGCAGTTTTTTACAACTTACAGTCAATTTTATATTTTTCTGCGGTGAAATATATTGCTCCTTCCCTGGCAGTGCTTATTGTCTATACTCACCCGGTAATTATTGCCTTGGCTACTTCAATTTTGGACCATGAACCTCTAACTATAAAAGTAATTCTTTCCGTGCTGGTCTCTTTTTTTGGCATGGCACTAATGCTTGGTACTTCTTTTACAAGTATCAACGGACTGGGGATACTTCTTGCCGCAGGAACTTCCATTATTTATGCCGTTTATGTCATCCTCACTAACAAAATGTTAAAGACCATTCCCCCTTTGACTGCCAGCGCCTATATTTCCCTTTCTGCTTCTTTCGGACTGCTCATGGTCAGTCTTCTCTCCGGAAGTTTCAGTCTTAGTTTCCAAGCCAGCGCTTGGCCTTGGATTATCGTGCTGGTAATCTTCTCTACAGTTATCGCTTTGTTGACCTTTTATCGCGGCCTGGAAGTGCTGGGGCCGACTAAAGCGACAATTTTAAGTATGGCGGAACCTCTTTTTGGAATTTTCTTGTCCATTCTCCTCTTCCAAGACCATTTGACACTGCTTCAGATGATCGGTGCTGCTGGAGTTATTTCCGGCGCAGTGGCGGTAGTTTATAAACCGGAAATAACTTGAACTTTTAATTTACCTCCTTTGTAACAAGTCCAGCCGCCGAAACATAGCATAAAATATAGGACAACTCGAAAGGAGGATGGCATAATGGGTATTTTAGGAGGCATTTCCCGCTGCTTCAACGGCGACAACGGTTTCGAAGGAATCATCGACCTGATTATTATTCTCATTGTTCTGCAGTTCCTGTGCAGTTGTGTACTCGGCAACGAAAGAGACTGTTAGTTTATAACCCCTTGGTAACAAATTAAGAGAAAAATAACAATTTGTTGAAAGGAGTTTATCATGGAAAGCGTAGCCGGATTGCTTGACAGAAAAGACTGCGTGTTTGACGACATAATCGACCTGATTATTATTCTGATCGTACTGCAATTTCTCTGCTGTGCAGTAGTAAATAATCATTAACATAATTGCATACAGCCTCCTGAAAGGCGGCTGCAATTTATGGAAAATTATCAGCCAAAATAATAAGAAAAGGGGAGTGCCGGTCGTACAGGCACTCCCTAAATTTATTTTAAGCCTCTGTTCCCAGAAGATTGCGGTTTCCTTTGATGGCTTTGCTGATTTCTACCACCACCAGCGGTATCAAGCTCAATCCCAGTACCACCGCCCAATCACCAAGCTGGAGAAGCGCTGTTTCAAATATTCCCCTGAAGAAGGGAACAAAAACGATTACCAATTGCAGAACTATCGATAAGAAAAAGGCGTAAACCAAAGTTCGGTTAGTACCAATCCCCAGTCGGAAAAGAGAGAGATTAAAGCTTCTTGCATTAAAGGAATGAATCAGCTGCGAAAGTGCCATCGTTAAAAAGGCCATGGTGTGGGCTTCTTCTACACTCCTCCCCCAACTAAGCGCCAGCCAGTAAGCGGCAAGAGAAACCACGCCGATGATCGCCCCCTGATAAAGGATACTTACCCCGACGCCTCCGGCAAAAACACCTTCCCGGGGATTTCTCGGCGGCTTGTTCATCACACCTTTTTCCGCCGGTTCCAATCCTAAGGCCAGTGCCGGCGGACCATCTGTGATTAAGTTCAGCCAGAGAATCTGAATAGGGGTTAAGGGACTGCCCAAACCTAAAATAATAGCAGAAAAAATGGCGA
>JBMNTN010000058.1:0-11486 GCA_050945755.1 Bacillota bacterium
GTTTCCTGTTTGGCAAGCTCCGTGATGGGAATTAAGTAATACTTACCTTTATCCGCCGACCCCAGATTTTTCACCAAGGTACTGTCTACGATTACAACGGCATCGTCCGTAATCTGCGGAGAATATTTATCATATGCCTGTTGGGACATGGCCAGCAAAATTTCTGCGTCCCCCACCTTGGGATAATAGATTGCTTCATCAGAAATAATTACTTCCGCCTTACTTGCCCCGCCTCTGGCTTCCGGTCCGTAGCTCTGAGACTGGACGGCATTAAATCCGTCTTTTACCGCTGCACTGGCCAGAATAATTCCGGCTAAAATCAGCCCCTGGCCCCCGCTACCGCTCAGCCTGATATCCCATTTCTGGCTCATGCTTATTTGCCCCCTTTCTGGACCCGCTCAATCAGCTTATCATACTCGGCCGTGTACTCAGGCGCCTCCGACCGGTATAATTCACCAATCAGGAACTTATCTTCCAATTGTTCCGGCTTCATCTTTTGAGCCGCCTTGATATTAACCGCATGTTCCTTCTGCCAATTGATCATCTCTAAAGCACTTCTCATTTTATTCCTTCTCCCGTAACTTACCGGGCACTGGGATACCGCTTCAATTACGGAGAAACCTTGGTTTTTCGCACCTGCCACAATCAGGTCGGTCAATTGTTTGGCATGATAAACAGTACCTCTGGCTACAAATGTTGCCCCGGCTCCTTTCACCAGCTCACACAGGTCAAAGTTTCTTTCTACCATACCATAAGGTGCCGTCGTCGCTTTTTTGCCTGTCGGTGTTAACGGAGAATACTGGCCCCCCGTCATCCCATAGATACTGTTGTTGATAATGATCGCCGTAATATTAATATTTCTTCGGCTCGCATGAATCAGGTGATTTCCTCCGATCGCCGATGAGTCTCCGTCTCCCATAAAGACAAAAACATTTAATTCCGGATTTGCCACCTTCACTCCGGTAGCAAAAGCGATTGCTCTTCCGTGGGTGGTATGGAGGGTATTGAAATCAACATATGTTGTCGCTCGGGAGGAGCAGCCAATCCCGGAAACCACCACCGTCTTATCCCGGTCAATATCCAGCTCTTCCATTGCGCGGGCAAATGCGGAAAGCACAATCCCGTTCCCGCAGCCAGGACACCAAATATGCGGCAGTCGGTCTTGACGAAAATATTTTTCATATGCGCTGTTCATTTACAGTACCCCCTTTACGGCATTGATGATTTCTTCAGGGGTTACCGGCTCCCCGTCTGCTTTGTTAACTCCTACGACTTTTGCCAATCCGCCTGCTGCCCGTTCTACCTCCAGCTTCAGCTGACCCAGGTTCATTTCCGGAACTACCAGCGCTTTCACCTGACCGGCAATCTTGACGATTTCCCTTTCCGGGAACGGCCAGACAGTTATCGGCCGGAATAAACCCACATTATGGCCGGCTGCATTCAGCCACCTCATCGCCTCTTTGGCCGAACGGGCCGTTGACCCATAAGCCACAAGCACGATATCGGCATCTTCCACATTTTCACTTTCATAGGAGATAATATCATCAAGATGATTTTCAATCTTATCCATCAGTCTTTGGTTCATCCGCGCCACCACTTGAGGTGCCATCGTGGAAAATCCTTTTTCATCATGGGTGAGGCCTGTCACATGATAGCGATAGCCTGTCCCAAAGGGAGCTAAAACAGGTATGCCGTCTTCTCCCGCCGCATAAGACACATATTCTTCTGGGCTGACATCCGGCTTCTTCCGGTCCACTACTTCCAAATTTCTCACTTCATCAAAGTCTATTGGTTCTCTTAAGTGGCCCACTACTTCGTCCATTAAAAATATCACCGGAGTCATATATTTTTCCGCCAGGTTGACCGCTTTCACCGTCAATGTGTAGCACTCCTTCACCGTTGCGGGAGACAGGGCAATGGCCGGGTGATCCCCATGAGTGCCCCATCTTGCCTGCATCACATCAGCTTGGGCCGGGCTGGTCGGCAGTCCTGTGGAGGGGCCGCCTCTTTGCACATTGACCACAACGCAGGGGACTTCCGTCAGACAAGCATAGCCCAAATTCTCCTGCTTTAAGGAAAAGCCCGGGCCGCTGGTGGCCGTCAGTACCTTTTTCCCTGTTAAGCTTGCTCCCACTATCGCTGCCATGCTGGCGATTTCGTCTTCCATCTGAATGAATTTGCCTCCCACTTTGGGAAGTTCCTTCGCCATTACCTCCGCTACTTCTGTAGACGGGGTGATGGGATAACCGGCAAAAAATCTGACCCCGGCAGCCAATGCTCCAAAAGCACATGCTTCATTTCCCTGCATTACCTTTTTCCCACTCATGCCGTTTCACCAACCTCTACGCAATAGTCAGGGCAGTGGAGTTCACAGATCTTACATCCCGTACACTTTGTCTCATCGTTTACCACTGCTTTTCCCAGATAGTTTTCTCCGAATACTTCTTTAGGACAAAGGCCAATGCAGATACCGCAGGCCTTGCAAAGCTTTTCGTTTACTTTCACTTGATACTTCTTCATGCCCAACCTCCTTACTTAATTAACTACAGTCGTAAAGTTAATTTTAGCAACTAACTTTTCGATTGGGAGTAGTAATCGTAAGATAACGCCACAATTGCTGTTGTGGCGTTATCTTAATTTTGATTAACCGGTCCTTTATCAGTACCGTATTACAGCATTTCAGCTAAACGTTTGTTGATTTCTTTGAGGAAATCGATCGTATTAACAACTTTAATGTTAGGATGGGAGGAAAGTAAGGCCAGGTCTTTGGTCATTACTCCATCTTCGATTGTTTGAATTGATGCCTTCTCCAGCTTTTCGCCAAAGTCTACCAATTCGTTAATTCCGTCCAACTCGCCTCTCTTCTTCAATGCGCCGGTCCAAGCAAACAGAGTTGCCATGGAGTTGGTGGAAGTTTCTTCGCCGTTTAAGTGCTTGTAATAGTGTCTGGTCACTGTTCCATGAGCAGCTTCGTACTCATAGTTTCCGTCCGGTGATACGAGTACGGAGGTCATCATCGCCAAGCTTCCGAATGCTGTAGCTACCATATCGGACATCACATCACCATCATAGTTTTTGCATGCCCAAATCATGCCACCTTCAGATCTGACAACACGGGCAACAGCATCGTCAATTAATGTGTAGAAGTATTCAATCCCGGCTGCTTCAAATTTTTCTTTATATTCGTTATCATAAAGTTCCTGGAAGATGTCTTTAAATCGATGGTCGTATTTTTTGGAAATCGTATCTTTGGTGGCAAACCAAAGATCCTGCTTCAGGTCAAGGGCATAAGTGAAGCACGCATGAGCAAAGCTTTCAATGGACTTGTCAATGTTGTGCATCCCCATAATAACCCCAGGGCCTTCAAAATCTAATATGTTTTCTTTTATGACTTCGCCGTTTTCCCCGGTGAAAACCAATTCTGCTTTTCCGGCGCCCGGTACACGGATTTCCACATTCTTGTAAACATCCCCATATGCATGTCTGGCAATGGTGATTGGCTTCTGCCAGCTTCTCACGGAAGGATTGATGCTGTTAACAACAATGGGTGTACGGAAAACAGTTCCGTCTAAGATGGCACGAATTGTTCCATTGGGGCTTTTCCACATTTCTTTTAAGTTATATTCTTCTACTCGCTGCGCATTAGGCGTAATAGTTGCACATTTAACAGCGACACCATATTTTTTTGTCGCTAAAGCAGAGTCAACGGTAATTTGGTCATTGGTTTCATCACGTTTTTTTAAGCCGAGATCATAGTACTCAGTTTTTAAATCCACATAGGGATTGATCAGGATATCTTTAATCGCATCCCAGATAATCCGGGTCATCTCATCTCCGTCCATCTCTACTAAGGGAACCTTCATTTGAATTTTGTCTGCCATTAGAATAACCTCCTTTAAACCTAAGCGTTTTGTTTTTTCATCCAGTTTAATGTTCCACCAACAGAAAGTACTTTTCTCTGCCGCTCTGAGATCATTAATTTAACTTGAAACTCTTTTCCAGTGGTTAGATTTTGCACGGTTAAAACTTCATCACCGTTTTCCACCTTACTTTTTGCACCACTAATTACCAGTTCATGACCTTGAGCAATTTCTTCATAATCATCCGGGTTAACCAGCATCAAAGGAGCAATCCCGAAATTGACTAAATTATCACCGTGAATTCGAGCAATTGACTTGGCAATTACGGCTCTTACTCCCAGGTACATCGGGGCTAAAGCAGCATGTTCACGGCTGGAACCTTGTCCATAGTTATCGCCGCCAAGAATAATGCCACCTTGTTTTTCCTTCGCTCTCTGGGCAAACTCAGGATCAACAGGTTCAAATACGTGCTCTGCCATGGCCGGGATATTGGAACGCAGAGGAAGAATTTTTGCACCGGCGGGCATAATATGGTCGGTGGTGATATTGTCCCCCACTTTGATTAGCACTTCGCCTTTTAAATCATCCTGCATTTCATCATTTACCGGCAATGCTTTAATGTTAGGACCGCGGCGCACTTCCACATTTGCTCCGTCTTCCTGCGGGAAAATAAACAAGCTGTCATCAACGGCAAATTTCTTCGGCGCTTCAACCACAATGGGCTCGCCTAAAGTACGGGGATCGGTCATCACGCCGGCTATGGCGCTGGCTGCAGCAGTTTCCGGGCTTACCAGATAAACTTCTGCATCTGCTGTACCGGTGCGGCCTTTGAAATTCCTATTGATGGTACGCAAGGAAACCCCTTTGGACTTGGGCGACTGCCCCATGCCAATACAGGGACCGCAGGCACATTCCAGAATACGAGCTCCGGATTCAATAATATCGGTAAGGCTGCCATCATCCGCCAACATCTTCAGTACTTGTCTGGACCCGCAGGCCAAAACCAGGCTGACATCGGGATGAACTGTTTTGCCTTTTAAAATCTTGGCGGCTTTTGTGAGATCCAAATAAGAAGAGTTAGTGCAGCTGCCAATCATTACTTGGTCTATTTTCATGCCGGCTAATTCCTGAACTGATTTAACATTATCAGGGCTGTGGGGACAAGCTGCCAAAGGTTCAAGTTGATCGAGGTGAATTTCTACCACCTGATCATATTCAGCATCCGGATCAGCTGCCAACGGCTTCCAGTCTGCTTCCCGATCCTGCGCAACTAAGAACTCTTTCGTAATTTCATCGCTGGGGAATACGGAAGAGGTTGCTCCGGTTTCCGCTCCCATGTTGGTAATGGTTGCTCTTTCCGGAACGCTTAAATATTTTAATCCTTCTCCGGTATATTCCAGAATTGATTTTAATCCGCCTTTAACAGACAAACGCCGTAATACTTCTAAAACAATATCTTTAGCGCTGACCCAAGGAGCCGGTTTACCCAATAATTTAACATTGATGATTTTCGGCATGGTCATATAGAATGGTCCGCCGCCCATGGCAACTGCAACGTCTAATCCACCGGCACCAATTGCCAGCATCCCGACGCCGCCGCCGGTAGGAGTATGACTGTCTGCGCCCAACATAGTTTTGCCAGGAATTCCAAAGCGCTCCAAGTTCACCTGGTGACAGATCCCATTCCCCGGGCGGGAGAAAATAGCACCGGTTTTGGCCGCCATATCCTGCAGGAACCTATGGTCGTCAGCACTTTCAAAACCTGTCTGAAGAGTATTGTGGTCTACATAAATTAAGCTGCGCTCGGTTTTTACCCGAGGTATCCCCATTGCCTCAAATTGTAGAAAAGCCATTGTCCCAGTAGCATCCTGTACCAGGGTTTGATCTAGCTTAATGGCAATCTCTTCGCCTGCTTTCATTTCACCGGAAACCAAATGTTCTTTAATGATTTTCACAGCTAAACTAAGACCCATATAAATCCCCTCCTCTATTTTTTAATACTTTTTAATACTTATTAAATACTTTATTACATTGAAACTTTCTGCGAACTTTGGGCCGTAACAGCCTGTGCACCCTTAGCCAATTTTTCATTCTGATTGTCGTCATCCAGAAATACCAATTCAGATATATGTCGATAATTTCGATAACGGATCAGAGCTCGGCTTAATATCTTACGACCAAAGTGATAAGCAAAGTTGATATCAATTACATAAGCAAAAATAATATGAATTAAGATAAACGTATTCAGTGTGTTGACTGCCATAGTGGGTTCCCAAATCCAGCGAACGATACCGGTTACTCCTAATATCAGCATGGTGCCAAGTACCACCATATACCAGTACTTTTGTCCGGAATTGTACTCCCCTTGGAACGGCCATTCACCTTTCTTGAACACACCCCGAAATGCTTGTTTCCACCATTCCCAATCCTTCTTACCCAGTGAAAATACGGCACTCATCGTACGGTTAAAGTGCTTACGGTCAAAAATAAAGAATAGAATTGGCGACAGCAGCCACACAATGGCGCCTAATTTGTGGAAAAAGCTAACCCAAGTAACAAACTGTTCCGTCCACATATGACTAAAATGGTTAATCGCAATTCCGGTTGGAGCCAAAATAAGGTAACCAAATGCCATCCACCAGTGAATAATTTTTTCCGGGAACCTGTGCTTCGCAGCAAACAGCTTTAAATGAGGATCAACCTGAGGACAAACCCTGATACAGGTGTAACAACGCAAACAGTTGTCCTCAACAATTTCCTCAAGATGAAGTGAAGTTCTGTGTGCTTGCAGATCGATTCTTTGTTCATCCCTTAATACAACCGGACAATTGTCAACACAGTTGCCACAAGCTATGCACTCTCTCTGGCCGACAATATTATCGGCTCCCTCCAAAAGGTGGTTCGGAGATACCCCTCCGGAAAGGAGACGAAACTTCGCTACAGGCGACCAAGCGGTATCAAGAATACTTGTAATTAGACTCCGGTTTTGGGGTAACGGATTTAATCCAGGCAATATTTCTCACCCCTTTTAATTGTATCGTCTTTCTTTTACTTCATCCCTGATATAATCAGGCAAGAGCAACGGCGATGTTTTATTTGTCTTAATGCCGGCTGCATCAAGTTGTTTATGGTAATCAACTACATGCTGTAGTGTCGGTTTACCTACTTTTGCCTTATTGATATATTCGACAACACTCTTTCCACTGCGTCTGCCGAAAACGAAAATATCAAGGAGAGAGTTACCACCTAAACGGTTTCTCCCCTGTACTCCTCCAGAACATTCTCCCGCAGCAAACAACCCAGGAACAGAAGTTCTTCCTTCAGGGTCAATTTCCACTCCACCGTTTTGATAGTGCTGAGTGGGGAAAATCAAAATAGGCTCTTTGCGCACATCAATTCCGTATTCTCCAAAGCGGTGCACAATCCCGGCAAACATTCTGTCCAGTTTTCCGGCATCGCCACGAATATTGATGAGAGGCGTATCCAACCAGATTCCTTCCCCGCCGGTAGGAGTCTTAATGCCATTTCCTCTGTCTCTCACTTCTCTTAATATTCCGGAAGAAACGGTGTCCCTTGTTTCTAATTCGTTGATAAAACGTTCCCCGTTTTTGTTAACCAGTTGTGCTCCATTTCCCCGACAGGCTTCAGTAATTAACTGGCCAAGCATCTGTTCCGGCCACATGGCTCCGGTGGGGTGGAACTGAATAGCGTCCATATGGAGCAAATGGGCCCCTGCCCGGTAAGCAATAATCAATCCGTCTGCTGTTGCACCATAATGGTTAGTGGTCGGAAAATCGCTGGGATGAAGCCGGCCAATGCCGCCGGTAGCAAGAATCACAGCTTTAGCTTTAACAATAATGTGTTCCTCTGTCTCCATATTGAAGAGGATCGCCCCGGCACATTTGCCTTGATCATCAAGGAGCAGTTCTACAGCAGGGCTGAATTCTAAAACAGGGATTTGCCTGTTATATAATTCATCTCTTACTACCCGCATAAACTCTAAACCGCTTAAGTCCTTACAGGAGTGAACTCTTCTTCTGGTATGACCTCCGGCAAAGGAAACAACCAAATCACCATTTTTATGAGTATCAAACATACAGCCAAGATCTTTGAGCCATTCTACAATTAAAGGCGCATCATGAACAAGAACACTTACCAGATCCCTTTTGTTTTGGAAACGTCCACCACCAATGGTATCTAAATAGTGCCTGTCCGGAGAATCGTTTCCTTGGGTAGCAGCAGCAATCCCACCTTCAGCCATAATGGTATTGGAATCGCCCATACGTAGCTTCGTGGCCAATAATACTTTTGCTCCGTTTTCTTGGGCAGTAAGAGCAGCGCTAACTCCGCCTCCACCGCCGCCAACTACTAATACATCAACATCGTAGTCAATCCGAGAAAGATCAACCCTTGCCGGATCAATCCGGCTTTTAGCTTCCAAAAGATCTACTAATTTAATGGAAAGTTTCTGTCCCTTGTTTGGCCCGACTCTTACTTCTTCAATACTGTCAGGACGAAAATCAGGGTGACAAGCTTTAAGCAACTTTTCTCTCGTCTCAAAATTCATGCGCGGAATATCTTGTGTTAATCTAAAAGAACGAGTCTGTTCTAATTTTTTTAGTGATTCCTGCATCGATTGTGGATAGCCAGACATAATACCCCTCCTTTTATAGCTTCTCGAAATCTCTTGCGTCGTATTTCTTTCTTAAATCGGCATCAGACAAAGCGGCAACTGCTTTTATTGCCTGATCAAATTTGCCGGCCCTGATATCAGTATTTCGTTTGATCAAATGTTCCGGTTTGGGACGGCCATGCTTGCAGAAAAATCTGCGGACAAAAAGCGCAATATTATATGGTGTTAACTCACCAGTACACCGGGAAGCACACAGACCGCACATAATACAATCAAAAGACAGTTCTGCTGCTTTTTCCCACTCGCCTCTCAGTGCTGCTGCGATATAATCAATAGGTCTTAACTTTTGCGGGCAAACCTTTGCGCATGCCCCGCAGCCAACACATTTTGAGATTTCCGGGTACATCTCAAGAAGGGCCTTCGCCAGATTATCCATTTTGTCCAGGTCATATAATGCCTTTTGAGCCGGGTAAAAGGGGATCTGAGTTAAATACATGTTTGGAGTAATCGTTGTTTGACAAGCTAATGCTACATTTAATTTGTACTCACCTTGCAAACGATAAACCGTACTGCAAGCCCCACAGAAACCGCCTCGGCAACCACAACCCCGAGTATACTTATACCCGATCCATTCCATGGCTTTCATAATTGTAAATCCTTCAGGCACTTCATAACGTTTGCCCATAACATAAATAGGTATTAAACCCTCTGCCATACGTTCACTCCCCCTATCCTACTAATTTTGCTAATGTTTCTTTTATTTTTATATAGAAGCCTGAGGCCTAAATCAACTTGTCTATTTTTTTGCCCAATAAATTTTTGCCGGGACATAAACAAAGCCATCCATAATTCTTCTCGCTGTCCGTGCTACTGCTGCCTTCTTTAAGAACAGTTCGCCGTTTTCCAATACTTCCAATTCAATTCCAAACTCCAATATTCCACCGGGATGGCCAATCCGGACAGAACCGGTAGCTTTCGCCGTATCGCCGACGACATCGTTGACAACAGTCCCTTCTATTAATGCTGCTGTCGCAGTACAAATTCCCCCGGTTACGGCAAATGCTTTGTGCATTACTGCCAGTGCCTTTGTCCGGGCAACAAGGTCAATACTGTCTTTGGCAATTTGTCTGCCTTCACTGGTTACGCAATCCTGAGGAGGAGCTACAATCATAACCTTTGGAACCGCAGGTGTTTCTTCTGTAGCTTTATCCCTGCTGGTAGCAAGACCAATCATTTCAGCACAAATGCAGCGAATTTCTTCCATGACATCCAATATTTCCGGTTTGGATTGGGTATCTTCGGGAAGCTCCGTCCCTGTAAATCCCAAATCGGTAGCCCTGGCAAAAACTGCCGGAGTAGCCGCATCAACAATGGATACCTTTACTTTTCTGCCGTCTTTCAAAGTGATTTCATCAACCCGATTTCCTGTGGGCAATAACTTTCCGGTTTTTGCTCCGCCGGATTTTAAAAAGTTCAAAAGAATTTTTGCACCGGTACCGGGAACGCCATCAATGGAAAAATCTCCTTCAGTTACGGCCTTTCCATCTTTCACGGGGACTTCTGCTTCAATTAATTTTTTGGTGTTGGTATTAAAAATGCGCACTTTCGTAAAAGGCTCTACGGCAGGAACCAACCCTTCATCAATGGCAAAGGGTCCCACACCCGAGGAAATATTTCCGCAGTTTCCCGAATAATCAATATGGGCATCTGCTATGCCCACATAGCCAAATGTATAATCTACATCGGCATCCGGATTGGAAGAACGTTTAATCAAAGCAACCTTGCTTGTCAGAGGATCAGCTCCTCCTAACCCATTGATCTGTCGGGCATCAGGGGTTCCGTAAATACTCATGATTACTTGGTCCCTGATAGATGGGTCAGCAGGGAGATCGCTTTCCAGGAGATATACTCCTTTGCTGGTACCGCCTCTGATAATCGCGGTACGAATCTTTTCGTATTCCCTCACGCTTCATCATCCTTTCATAGTTTTTTAAAACAAACTTAAAAAGTTTTGTAACAATTATTTAGCTACTCAGTACCCAACACTTATAATTTATATAAAAAAAGACAGCCAGTGATAGTAATCAACTGGTTGTCTAATTGTTCATAACACTTAGTAAACCCAAGTGGTCACAAGTAGAACAGTTGTAACCTTGTTAATTTTTAAGCTTTTAACAGTAAACCGGCTTTCATTGGAGAGAAACTAATATCTTCTTCCAAATGAAACAGTTTTGCAATCTTCAAGTCTGCTGTATTCCCTGCCTATGTCTTTTAAACAAGCAATGATTGCATTCCTGGCCGCGCCATTATACACATCAATGATCTCGTTAATAACTCCATCGATTCCGTCCCTTAGGCAGTATCCCTTTAAAACCCTCCTAACAATATTATTAGCTAGGTCTGTAACTAGTGTACATTGGACATCAACTATCACACCGTATTTTCTGTCAATTTCAACAACTACCGCGAGATGTTCATAAGGACCTTTTGCAGCCATTCCCTGGGGCAAAGCGCCATGACCGGCTAAAAATACTGTTTTAGATATTTGTTTTTCCTCCTTCCACATGTTTTTCCTCCTTCCACATCTAACGATATTTTATAATTCTACAATAATATATGAATTCCTCTATTATATGTATAATTTTTATATATTTATTATTATTTTTTTTAATATATTTTCTTTTATTGATGTGGGAAAATTAATCAAATGCACATTAGTGTGTTAATTCCCTTCGATAACGGCTTTAATCAGTTTGCAGTCAATGCTGTTTACGGCTATTACTTACTCAAAACATTCGAGTAGTTGCACACCCACACATTATACCTTTAGAGAATTTTAACACTGTTTAGTAAAAAAATCTATCAGCATCTTACATACACGAAAATGGCCTGTTCCTAGAATCAGTCTATATTCTTCTTTTATCGGTAATATATTTTAGTATGATATACTAATATTATCAATATTTTACTCCGGGTTTAAATTTTTAGTTTTT
>JBMNTN010000059.1:0-11339 GCA_050945755.1 Bacillota bacterium
GTGGCTTCTTCAAAACATCTTTGTTTGCCATTCTGTCAGCCTCCTTTTACTTAGCATTAGTATTTCAATAATATTTAAAAATAAAAATAAAAATAAGGAACCATACTGAACATAATTCAGCACAGCCCCTCAATGACTCATAGCTATGGGCCAGTTACTTCCTTTAACTAATTAAAGTATAACAATTAGCTGTAAAAAGTAAAAATCCTTCTTGAAAAAAATATTTATATATGGTTAATTCCTAATCCAATGGTTTCATGTTCAAATCCCCTAATTGGCGCGCCGATGGTGCCATAGAGACAGACAGCAATCCACTCCCCTCTGGCATGATGCATCTGCCCTCTTACCACGGTAAAAAATAAACCTACCGTCCGTTGCACCTCACTTAAGACAAGCTGTCCCCGGCAAATTCCACTTAATGCTTCTACCGTAGCATCATAAAGCGCATGTTCCTCTCGAAAACTTTCCG
This sequence comes from Bacillota bacterium, assembly GCA_050945755.1. GTDB lineage: Bacteria > Bacillota > Dehalobacteriia > Dehalobacteriales > Dehalobacteriaceae > JAQVXR01. Next base: position 470 of record JBMNTN010000059.1, read on the forward strand.
CGTCCCATAAATTTTCTCTTTTTGCCGCCGTCAGCACTGCAGAAATCACCTTTTCGGCATTCATCGTTCCCACCTTGCCGGTACAGATGCGATAACCTTCTTGCTTCCCAGTTTCCATCATTTTTTCCCGCTCTTTTTCGGACAATATGGAAATTAAAATTGCCAGTCGACCCAAACTGATCTTCACTATCAACTCCTCCTTATATTTTTCAACCAACTCTCCCTGTCCCGGCACAAATCTTTTAGGGTAATGAGTGCCATGCCTTAGAAAAGAACAGTTTGTATCATTAATGATTCTTCGGTATTATGATACAATGTTTGTAACATAATACAAGTTACGATTTAAATTAAAATTAGTATGAGGTAAAGTATCCATGAAAACCGGTCGCGAAAAAGTATGGACCGCTCTTCGGGGCATGCCGTCTGATCGGCGTCCCAAAGGAGAGATCCTGATAACAGAAGAACTAATCAAAAAATATGCTCAGCCTGGATTAGAACAGATGCTTGAATACCTGGATGCAGATCTCGTTACCTTTCCTGTCTCCCGGGAAACGGGACCGTGGAAAGAATGGTCCCAAAAACCTTATTTTGTTTTCGGCCTCTTCCAAGGACCTTTTACTTTAATGTCAGAAAAACTCGGTTGGAATGTAATGCTGCATCAACTGGTGCAAAACCCAGGAGAAACCAAATCCATTATGAAAACACTTTTGGAGGAAAACCTTCCTCATCTTGTTCAGGCGTTGGAAAATGGCTGTAACGGGGTTCTCCTCGCTGACGACATGGCCGGAAACCAAGGACTGTTTGTTTCTCCCGCCTATTTAAAGGAAAACTATTTTCCTTTATTACATAACCTGATCGAAAAAATAAACTGCCCTCAGGTTCCCTTTATTTTTCACTCCGACGGGCGGATCACGGACTTAGTTAGCCCACTCAAGGAAACAGGATTTTGGGGCATCCAGGGATTACAACCTTCCGCAGGTATCGGGCCAAGCCTTTTTCCCTTAGATACTTTTACTGATTGGGTTTTCTGGGGAAATTTTGAATTTGAAGGGCTAGGCCGCTTGAAAACTGTTTCAGAAGTAATTAATGACACGGAAAACGTGTTAAAATCCTGGGCTCCTTTTCACCGCTACATCTTTGGCTCCTCTGGCGGATTGTATCAAGGCCTGTCACTTCAAGCAGTCAAAGCAGCTTATGACACTGTCAACAGTTTTAACGCAAAAAATACTAACCGTTAAAATGTGTTTTAAAATTTCTATAATAAGCAGATAAAATAAATTAGGGTCAGGCTGGAAAATCACAGGATTCTCAGCCAGACCCCTTCTTAACTAAAGCTTTAGCAACCGCAACCACAGCCGCCTTTTTCCTCTTCTTTGCCTTCCACGGCTTTGTTTAAATCTTTAATCAAAGCATCCACATCCATCCCGTGAGCTGAAGCTCCCTGCTCTATGTTTTCAAATCTAGCTGCCGCACATCCCAGACAGCCCATGCCATGTTTCATAAAAACTTCTGCTGTATCAGGCCACTTTGCTACTACTTCCATAATTCCCATATCTTTATTAATTTTCGCCATAAAAATCACCTCCACAATATTATCCTTAGTATAATGTTGTCCTAGCCGTTTGTAAAGGATACTCACCAATATTTTCTTATTTTTCCATATTATCTTCTTAGTGCATATTTAATCGGATCCTGAAAGCCTGCTTCCCGAAATCCTTTCAATCTAAGAATACAACTGTCACAGATACCACAAGCTTCCTCCCCACCCTGATAACAACTGGTGGTGAGGTGCAGAGGAGCTTGATTAGCCATCCCCAGTTTAATTATTTCCGCTTTAGTTAAGTGCTGCAGAGGTGTCTCCACGATAATCCTTTTTTGTTCCACACCCGCTTTCGTGGCATAATCAGCCACCTCCTGAAACCTTTGGATAAACTCAGGCCGACAGTCCGGATAACCGGAGTAATCAAGGGCGTTCACCCCAATAAATAATTTTTCTGCCTGTTCCACTTCCGCCAAACCTAAAGCATAACTTAAAAAAATCAAATTGCGGGCAGGAACATATGTAATGGGAATATCTGAATCCGAGTGGTGCTCTTCACCGGCAGGGACCTCAATATTATCAGTCAAGGCGCTTCCCCCGATAGCCCGCATATTGGTTTCAATGATTACATGCCTTTTCACCATGTAATATTGGGCAACGGACTTGGCAGAGTCTAATTCCCGGGAATGCCGCTGTCCATAATTAAAGCTAATGGGAATAAGCTCATATCCTGCCTGTTTGGCCACACTCATACAGACAGTAGAATCTAACCCGCCGGATAACAATATAACCGCTTTCATTTTGACACCTCACACTTTAGTCAATCCAATTAAAGCCATTATAACATAAAGCAGAAAACTTAGCTTGCGCCAAGTCTCTCAAAAGGGCATCTAAATCTACCTTCTATTGTCAATCAGTCCTTTTTCTCTAACTTTTTTAAAATGGCAACCATAATCTCTTCACCTGTTTCATCGTAAAGCACTTCCTTTACCATGCCCACGCCCTTCACATACCAACGATCTTCTTTAATGGCAAAATCTGTGCCGTTAGCATCAAATACTGAATTAAAAGAAATCTTCACGGCTTTTTGATATGTGGCAACAGGGGTAACAACCTTCTCTGCCTCGTTAACTTCAACCCTTACTCTTGCCCTGGTTTTCTTATCATCATCTCCCATAGTGACCAAGTTGCCTGTCCATTCCCATTTCGCACCCGGTTTCAAGGGGAATTTTAAAAAGACCTGAAAAGGTTTTTTTAGATACTGGCCTTGGACATTATCAATCCGGGGAAACACAATAGCATTATCTTCAATTACATAATACTCTACCTGTGTGGGTAGTGCCAAACGATTATAGGAATAGGATAGAGGTATCGCATTTTTCCCCTCCACTTCCCGAGGCTGACCAACTTCTACCTGCATGTCTGTCCTCTCGCCTTGAATATTCACATCGTAGGTCCACAAATTTCCCGGGGTAAGAGGAAGAAAATTTTTAGCCTCATTTTGGCCGGCACATCCGACAACTAATAGTATAAAAAGGCTGAGAAGAGCCAATGGTTTTCTAGGTATTTTCATAGATAACCTCCGGTGAGATAACCTATTGCTATTTTGGCTCTATCCGGAAATAATCATACATTTTCTTTGCCTTTACTTTTTCGTAATACTAATGTTGGATATCAGTTCAGGTATTTAATTCCTCTTTAAGCCAGTCAAAATTAATCCGGCCAAACCCCTGGCATTCTTGGGGTAGGTCCAAGTCGACGGTATATCTTCTCAAGCGGGCGACAATTTCTTGCTGGCTGACACTACCCAAAAGTCCAATGATTACGGCAGCGGCACCGGCAACCTGGGGCGCTGCCATAGAAGTACCGGTTTCTTTGGAATAACCGCCGTTTTTCCATGTAGACTCAATATTCGTACCGGGAGCAATAAAAATTATTTCAGGCCCCCGGCTGGAATATACCGCAATATTTCCTGAACCGTCAGAGGCATTGACGGCAACTACTTCGGGAAATTTGGCTGGGTAGAGAACGGAATCTTTCTTTGGCCCTTTGTTGCCCGCAGCCCCAATTAAAATGACACCATCCCCGTTCAGTTTTTTTACCGCTTCCTCCAGTACTCGGCTATATCGGACTGTGCCGAAACTCATGTTAATGACTGAAATATCCTCTTTCAGGCACCACTGAAGGCCGTAAATAATATCGGAAAGATAAGCCTGACCATAATAATTAAAAACTTTGACCGGATAGATTTTTACTTTTACCTTATGAGCCGTAAGTTGGCCAACAGTCCGGGCAATTATTCCGGACACATGGGTACCGTGACCCAAAACATCAATCGGCTTTTTCATCGGATCAAGAACATTTATCCCTTCCCCCAAGAATTGGGACAACCAGGGGTGGTTAAAATCAACCCCGCTGTCCAGCACCCCGATTTTTACAATATCTCTTCCCGGCACTAAGGCAACATCCGCCGGCCGGGATATTTCCTTTCCTGCTAAAGAAGCAAGTCCTTCGGTGTTAATTTTCCCGGAAATATAAAAATCATCTTCTACCCAGGCAACAGAAGGGTGATTTGCTACATCATCTAAAACATTGTTGTCTGGGAACTGGGCTACAATGCCTTGAACAACCGGTAAAAATTTTAAAACCTTCCCACCTAAAGAATTAATTAAATCTGCTTCATGCTTGCCCTCTGGCGACATTTCCTCAAAGACAACAATTTTTCTGTAGGGGTCTTCCGCAGGTTTATCAATATACTTAACAGTTCCCCACCAGGCAAAAGCAAAAATTGCTGTCAAAATGGCAATACCTAAGAGCCGCTCTTTATTCAGCACTCCGTCTCCCCCCTAAAAAACAAAACTCATGCCTTTTATCAAGCAAACTCTTCTTCCAGTTCGCGTCTAAGTTCTTTTAAATCCGATAAATATACATCTCTCTTACTCCGGTCGTAGATTACGGCAGCCGGATGGTAAAGAGGAAACACATAACAACCATAACGTTGGGAAAAAAATTTCCTGCCCCGGAAGTCACCGACTTTTACCTGCTTCCCAATAATTCTGGATAGCGGTACCCCGCCTAAAGTAACAATTACTTTGGGTTTAATGATTTTTATTTCTTCCTCAAGCCAATCAGAACAGGCCTTAATTTCTACGGAATGAGGTTTTCGGTTGGCATAAACTCCATAGCGTGCCCGCGCTGATGGCTTAGTCGGTCGGCATTTCACTGTGTTACTAATATAAATATTCTCCCGGGAAATTCCAAGGATTTTTAAAAATTCATCCAATTCTTTTCCGGCCTGACCGGTAAAAGGTATTCCGGAACGGTCTTCATCACCCCCAGGCGCCTCACCAAGTAAAAAAAGATGTGCCTCTTCACAACCGGCACCACAAATCACATGGGTACGGGTGGCGGCAAGAGTACAACGTTGACAGTTACTTAATGCTTGATGTAATTCTTCTAAGCCAGCATACAATTTCTTCAACCACCTGTCTTTTCTCTTTAAACGACTTTTTCCCCTTTAAAACAGTGCTCTCTACAATTCTAACATAACCTTTTCACCCTTAGTGAAGAAAATAAATTTTCAGGAGATTTATCCATGAATTTACGATAAAGGACTGCAAGCAGGCCTCTGCGTCGCAGCAATAATTCTTTTTCAAAGCCGAAATGCATAATCTCGTTATCCAACTCACTCTCCGACATGCCCTTAGCTAAAGAATCTTCGTTCCTTTCTTTTACCTCAACCAGAAAAAATCCTCCCGGTTTTAGGTTCAAATAAGCATTTCTGATAATCTCCTCACGTCTTTCCTTAACCCCGATCGTATTTAATACAAAATTTAACAATACCAAATCCGATTCTAAACGACAATTGCTGATTTGGAGAGGGTTTAATGCGGCAATCTGATAAGAGACTAATATGGAATCAATTTTTTTTAAGTGGTGAGGTGTTTCTACGGCAATCACTTTGAACCCAAGATTTTTTAGATAACGCGAATTACGTAAATTTCCCGCTCCATAATCTACGACGGAAACCACGTGATAATGCTGCCAGTAGGGGACGAGTACTTTTACACTAGCGGCGGCACCCAAGAGAACTACCTCCATTAAATAGAATTTGGTATATTACCTAATCCTAGTGTGTAAGGCAAACCTCCCTACTATACTTTATACACTTTTATGTAATATTTCCGCAAAATTTATCTTTTTTTAATAACAATTCAAGGATTAGCAATTTTCTTGTCGAATAAACAATAAGATAAGTTGAATCTTTGTGGACACCCATATCCGGTATCCCAGGGGAGGTGCTTGGAAATAAACGACGAGTGCAAAACCAAGGAACAGTTAATAGCTGAGTTGAACAGTTTAAAAAAGCGGGTGGAACAACTTGAAAAGTCGGAGGCATTAAGTAAAGAAATCGAAGAACGCCTGGCCATTACCTTGCGCAGCATTAGAGAAGGAGTTATCAGTATCAATAATACCGGCAAAATCATCTTGGTTAATGAAGCAGCTGAACATTTAATTGGTCAAACCAAAGCTCAAATGATCGGTAAACCTATTGATGAAGTTTTTTGTATTGTTAATGAAGATAACCGGATTCCCTGCGAAAATCTGGCTAAACAATTAGTTACAAAAGAAACTTGCGAGCTACCCAGAAACGCTATCCTGCTATCACAAGACGGCTCGGAAAAAATTATTGCCTATAATACTTACCCCATGCGCAACCAATCAGATGATATTATCGGTCTGTTACTGTTGTTCTGGAATATTACCAGACAAAGACAGCTGGAGGAAGAACTTTTAAAAGCACAAAAGCTAGAGTCTATTGCCCTCCTTGCCAGTGGAATTGCCCACGATTTCAGTAACATCCTCGCCATTATTTGCGGGAATCTTACGATGGGAAAAATGTACTGCAAATCAGACACTGAAACCTATCATCGACTTATAGAAGCAGAAAAGGCTTGTTATTTAGCCAAAGAGCTTACTAAACAACTTTCCACTTTTGCTAAAGGTGAAGTCCCGATGAAAGAAGTTATTTCTTTGGATGAAATCCTCTTAGAATCTATCTCATTATTCTTTAGAGACTCTAAAATTAAATGTAATTTTTCAATTCCCGGTAACCTGTGGCAAGTGGAAGCAGACCGAATGCAAATAAGCCAAGTTATACACAACCTATTAATTAATGCCTCTCAAGCTATGCCTGAAGGCGGAATTATTGAGGTCAAAGCAAAAAACATAAAGGTTAAGCCCTCAGACCATCTTCCGATAATCAAGGGTAAATATGTGCACATTTCCGTAACCGATTTTGGGAAGGGAATTGCTAAAAAAGATCTCTTGAAAATATTTGACCCCTATTTTACAACTAAATGTCAAGGGCGCGGCCTCGGACTGACAATTATTTATTCAATCGTTGCCCGGCACAATGGCCATGTCTGCGCAGAATCCCAATTAGGGGAAAGTACTACATTCCATGTTTATCTTCCGGCAGCACCAGAAAATCTGATACATTAACATATACCATATCCTTAACTTTTTTAGCAGTCTGAAATGACTGCATTTTTTTTGTCAAAAAAAATGCCTTTTGCAAGGCATCATTTTCGTAGAGTTTATTCATATCGTCGGTCAAAAACCCGCCGACTTTTCTTTTCCGTCCTCCCCAGATTACCAAGAGGCACTATTTCTACATCAGTTAGGATCCCAATCCGGTTTTTTATATTCCTCCGCAGACGCTCGCTCACCGTTCCCGCGTCACATCCCGCTTCCATTTCTGCTTTCACTACCATGTAATCTTTTCCCTGAACTTTACTGAGATGAATTTGATATTCGCTTCCGCAGCCCTCGGTAATACGCAGCACATGATCAATCTGCCCGGGATAAATATTGACACCTTTTACTTTCACCATATCATCTGTCCGACCAAGCACCCTGTCTATCATGGGGTAAGGACTGCCGCAAGAGCAAAACTCCGGAATAATCCGGGTAACATCATGGGTCCGGTAGCGCAGTAACGGCATCCCTTCTTTTGTTAATGTGGTAATAACCAGCTCACCCTGCTCTCCTATGGGAAGCTGCTTGCCGCTGTCAGGGTCAACAATTTCAAAAAGCAAGTGATCGGACCAAAAATGGATACCCTCATGGCGGGGACAGTCAATGCCAATACCGGGACCATATATCTCTGTCAGACCGTAGATGTCAAAAGTTTCAATCCCTAAACACTCTTCAATTTTGGCACGCATTTTATCTCCCCAGCGTTCAGAACCAAAGACACCAATCTTTAAATTGATTCGATCCTTGAGCCCCCGCCGTTGGATTTCCTCTCCGAGAAGCAAAGCATAGGAAGAAGTAGCGCAAAGCACGGTAGATTTCATATCCACCATCATTTCCAATTGTTTTTCCGTATTGCCCGGCCCGGTGGGGATAGTCATCGCTCCCAAGAGTTCTACCCCGGCCTGAAAACCAATGCCTGCCGTCCACAAACCGTATCCCGGCGTTACTTGCACCCGGTCCTTTTTCGTCACACCGACAGTAGAAAAACAGCGGGCAAACATCTCTGCCCAGGTATCCACGTCTTTTTGGGTGTAAGGAACAATTACCGGTTTCCCTGTCGTGCCCGACGAGGAATGAATCCGCACAACATCCTCTTCATCTACCGCCATTAAACCCAGCGGGTATTCTTCACGCAGGTTCTCCTTCTCGGTAAAAGGAACCTTGTTTAAGTCTTCCAAAGTGGTAATATCATCCGGTTCTATGCCTGCTGCCTGGAGCTTTTTCCGGTAATAAGGCGATTTATGCCAGAGCCTTTGAACCATATTCCTTAACATATGTTCCTGTTGTACCATAATTCTTTCGAAGCCATATGTTTCAAGTTGGACAGCCATTGTATCGTACCTCCCTTATCGCCGGCCAAGCATGGATGCCGTCAATCCAAAATAAAAACCAGGACTTAGCCTGGTTCGTGAAACACAAAAACAGCTCACCTCACCTGGCTCAGCTCGACTCATCTCATCTCTTCTCAACTCATATTAATTTTAATAAATTATATCATATTAAGAATGGTTCGTCACCGATTTTTTTACGTAAAGAAGGATGCTGCCATTATTGGTGCATCCTTTATTGCTAAAAATTTATTCCAAAAAGTATCTCTCGATCCCATTGGCAATTCCTTCGGCAATCTTCGCTCTAAAATCGGCATCGGTAAGAAGTTTTTCTTCCTCATAATTGGAGATAAATGCCGTTTCAACTAAAATAGAAGGAACTACGGTAAAGCGCAAAACAGCAAAATTGGCAGTAAGAACCCCAATATCCCGACGCTTTATGGCATTCACCAGTTCTTTTTGTACGGCCGATGCCAGTTTCTTTCGAGCTTCCGACTGTCCGGGAACTCCTCCGTAATAATAAGTAGATGTCCCATTAATAGACCGGCTAACATTAGCATTAGTATGAATGCTCACAAAAGCATCCGCGTTATTTTTGTTAGCCACATCCGCTCTCCCCGCCAGAGTAAGAGTGGTATTCCCCGTTCTTGTCATAAGAACATTGGCACCTTTTGCTTCCAGCTTTTCCTTCACCTTATAAGCTATATCCAACACAACATCTTTTTCATAAACATTATTCGGACCAACTGCTCCAGGATCAGACCACCCGCCCGGCTGAATGCTGGCATGTCCCGGGTCGATCACAATCAATTTATCGTTAATACTTGGTTGGGAAACACGAAACTGCAGACTGTTTCCACCATCTTTAGAAGAGAGTAGACTAATCCCGGCAGGTGCATTCAAGTCTACAACAACTCGCACTCTTTTGTCTTCATAGCCAACCCGGACGGCGTGAGCTAATTTTTTGTCAACGGGAAAAACCTTCCCATTATATTCCTCTTCCTCAAGAACACAATTACTAAAATCTATAACTAATCGACGGGGACTATCAAGTTTAAAAATTGAATATGCCAGTTTACCATTGCCGGTAACGGTGAAAACAACTTCATCGCCACTGTCATCAACTTCGATTTTGGAAATAGTAATAATTTTTCCGTTGTTATCCGGGGGGTTATCTCTTCCTTCACCCGGCTCTGGACTCCGGGAAGGAAGCTCGTCTGCCGACCGGATGGTCAATAACCATTCGGCAATCCAACCGGTTTTTCCCCCGTCAATGGCTACCTGATACCATTGCCCTTGCCGGGCTGAAACAATATAAACATCACCTTTTTCGGCCTTCGATACAACCTGATATGATGAACTCGGACCGCTGTGAATATTAACATTGTCTTCAGAAACAAGGGCGACCTTGCCAACAATTGAATGGGAGGCACCGTTCCCGTTGCTGTTAATATTAACTGTATTAGCAGCCTTATTATAATCTACAGCGGCACCCATGTTTTCCAAAACAAAGCGCAGGGGTACCATTGCCCGACCGTTTTTAACAACAGCCACCGTATCCATCATTACTTGCCGACCGTTAACCTGAGTCGCCTTTTTACCTGCCCACAGTTTAATTGAAACACCATTGCCCTCAACGGTAACTTCTTTCGAGGCAGAATTCCAACCGCAGGTGTATCCCATCTCCTCGCTCACAAATCTTAAAGGGATAATAGTTCGATTCTGGCTGTCTATGTACGGTTTCACATCAAAGTTTACCTGCCGTCCATTGACTGTCACATTAACATACTTTGAGGCGGCATCAGCAGGGCCCGTACTAACACAAAAAAGAACACCAATCATAAGAAAACAAACAACAAATTTCCTAAAAACTTTTTCAATCAATCCCACTAAATCACTCCTTAAGCCTGTCCAATGCTGTGAGAATAACTGTTCGTCTTTCCCCCCTTATATATTTTTTTGCACTCTTATTTGACGAAGTATAACAAAATATAGTTCCTTAAATCTTTAATTTTTCCTTTTGTTAATTATCGGCAGAAGCATCGGCAATAAAAAATCCTCCCGGCAATAGTCATTGCCGGGAGGATTTTTTTCGTTAATCCGGTACCCATTTACTCTTTTTGAGCTTAAAAAAGATCCATGTTGCTCCAATATGCCATATTACATAAATAAATAACGGTACCCACACATTGCTTATTGTCCATTTAAATATTCCCAGATTATCCAGTACATTGGAAAACACAATGCTATATATCGCTGCAATAAAAGCATACAAATATGGCCAAAAACCTTTTCGAGGCAGAAAATAAAAATATATAATAAAATATATTGACCATGCAATTGGTGGAAAAAAAGGAAACCCGAGAAATCCAAAAGGCCCATAATTAAGATATTTACCAACACCAAATACATTAATTAATAATATCCAAAATATGTCTGCTACAGCGCCAAAAATGATTCC
>JBMNTN010000060.1:0-11170 GCA_050945755.1 Bacillota bacterium
CTTGTTTATGATTTTGCCCACCTGCCGTATCCAATGAAATTTTATTCAAATATACCTCTTTGATCATGCCAAATCCCAGGTAAATTAAAACCAGTCCACCGACCAATCCGATAATCGTCCCGGCTAAATCGTGGGCAAGATATTTTCCGACGCCGACAAATAATAAAATTACTAAAATCAACTCCAGAGAAGCATGCCCCAGCGCTAAAAAGAGTCCTGCCCCCACTCCATGACGGATACTTCTCTCTACGGTATAGGTAAACATGGGGCCAGGCATTGCTGCTCCCGAAAAGGCGATAATGAACGATTTTAGAAAAACAGAAATCATATTTTTACTTCCTTTTTTAAATCATCTGGATCCTTCGCCTGCCCGATCCGATTACCACCTGTTTATTACTTTTATTTGCATACCCTCCATTACATCCAGGGCTTTTTCGTTTAGGCTGTCGTCAAAGCTCGCCGTGCAGGAGGCATCCACAATAATCTCTGATTCCGGCAAGACAGTTTTAGCTAAAACAGCATTGGCCAGAACACAGATATTGGACACAACACCAACCAGCTCGACACAATCATATTCGTTCTTTTCCAGGTAATGAGCAAGCTCGGTAGACCCAAAGGTTTCCTTTTCAAAGCAACGATCTTCATCTTGACAAAGATCGGCCACTTTGCCGTACAAATGCCACCCTTCGGTATGCCAGAAGCAATGAGGGACAGGGAGATTCTTACCCTCCTGTGTCATTAAATAACTGCAAAAATGGGTGTCTAAGGTAAATACAACTTCATCACCATTTTCTTTATACTCTTCAATTTTGGCACAAATTGCTTTTTCCAGTTCCACTGCCTTTTTAAAACCTAGGCTGCCGGTTACAAAGTCATTTTGATAGTCTACAACAACTAGGATTTTTCTCACATTAATTCGACCCCCTATTTCTTCTTGACCCAGCTCTCATCTTTTTCTTTTAAGTATAGCATAGGAAATGAGGACCGAACAGATACAAAGAATGGAGAGAATATTATCCAAAAGAAGATTTGCTTGACGTGATTATCATTTGAAGGAGAAATTAAATCCGGCCTTAAGTGCCGGGTTTTTAGGATTACGATACTGGAGAGATTTTACTCTTTCAAAGAAGGATATTCCTGATAAAGTGCTTCAATCTTTTTGTTAATACTTTCGGGATTTGGCACAGCAACTGCTGTATCAGAAACAGCATACTTTTTCTTTAGACTTAAAACCCGGTAAACACTTTGCTCAATTCTTTCCTGGGTAATAGTCCCGCTATTTGCGGCATCTAGCAGTGCTTGAATCACTGCTTTTTCTTTTTCATAATCGTGACAGACGAGAATTATATCACTGCCGGCATTTATTGATTGCACCGCGGCTGCACCAATATCATAATTATTCGTAACAGCACCCATTGTCATATCATCAGTGATCACAACTCCGTCAAAGTTCATCTTCTCTCTTAAAATATCGGTAATCAAGATTTTAGAAAAAGTGGATGGATGATCCCTATCAATTTTAGGGAGGAGGATATGGGCAATCATCACAGCATCTGCTTTGTTTTTGATAGCTTCTGAGAAAGGAAGGAGTTCAAAGCTTTCCAACCTCTCTAAATCATGATTCACGGTAGGCAAACTCACGTGAGAGTCAACGGAAGTATCCCCGTGACCGGGAAAGTGTTTTACCACCGAGATAATGTTTTGATCCTGCAGTCCCTTCATCGTTTCAATCCCCAGTTTGGTAACAATATCGGTATGGTCTCCGAAAGCACGGTCACCGATTACCGGGTTTTGGGGATTGCTGTTGATATCAAGGACAGGCGCAAAATCCATATTGAGGCCAAATGCTTTTAATTCTTCGCCCAGGATAGTGCCGATTTGATAAGAAAGCTCACTATTATTCTGATCCCCGATCTTTTTACTTGCGGGAATCCGGGTAAATTCCTCAGGCATGCGGGAAATCTTTCCACCCTCTTCATCAATGGCTAAAAACAAAGGGATTTTGTTGGCTTTATTGTTTTCTTTTAAAGAGTTGATCAGGCTGTGCATTTGCTTCGTATCTCTAACATTCTTCTTTAAAAGGATGAAGCCGCCAACATGATACTTTTCCACCAATTCTTCGGTGCCAGCATCAATTTCATATCCGTCAATCCCCGCAATTACTAATTGACCAATCTTTTCTTCCATGCTCATATCCTTGATTTGAAAATGAATCGGATCGCTATCATCACCGGCTGCAGGTGGCTGATTTTGGCCAATCTTTTTAGACGGGGTTGAAGCATTATCATTATCCTTGTTGTTTAATTTATGCTGACCGAAAACATACCCTGCGAAGATAGATAGAACCAGGATAACCAATATTATGATAATAGGCAAAAATTTTTTTAACATATTCTACTCCTTCCGCTTATTGTGATACTAGGACAATTATGGAATGGCTGTGTTGAGTGATTTAATAAAACCACATTCAGATGAAGGTTTGTTCTCCTCCACCTGAATGCTTTAGCCTCTTTCTTATCTTGGATCGTAACCGACAACCGTCCAAATCCCCGTCTCGTCCTGTCGGATCATTCGTTCTAAATAGACTTAAGTGATTGGGCTATTCTTTGTGGATAGCCGGAATCGGGCACAGCCTGGCTGTTGCATCCCTCCTATCTTATCACTTTCCAGAATTTTCGACAAGGCTTGCAAAGCCCGATATTGGGTTGTGCGTACCGCCGCTTCTGTTTTTCCGATAAGCTTTGCTGTATCCCCCGTCGTTTCTTTTGGCGCCAGCGGTCACGTAAAAGGTTTAAGGCAACAGCCTTTAGATAATTTAGGAGAGATTTATATTCCGGTAAATTTGTCAAGGTTTTGGGGAACATATCACCGATTGACCACCTGCTCAATACAATATTAGAGAAACATCGGCTCTTGAACAGGGGGTGCAATGTGAAAACCGGAGTTGAATTACAAAAGATCTGCATGAAATATCAATCCCTGAACGGGGAAATCAATGCCCTCGAGAATGTCAACTTTACAGTATCCCACCGGGAGTTTGTCTCCATCGTCGGCCCCAGCGGCTGTGGTAAGTCCACTCTCCTATCCATCATATCCGGGTTGCTTACCCCCACTTCCGGGAGTGTCCTTTTAAATGGGGAAAAGATTACGGGACCTTCACGCAAAGTCGGCTACATGCTGCAGAAAGATCATCTTTTTGAATGGAGGACAATTCTGCAGAATGTACTGCTTGGTCCGGAGATTCAAAAAGCCATCACCCCGCAAACAAAGGAACGGGCAACAGAGCTTTTAAAAACCTACGGGCTTTACGAATTTCGCAATAAATACCCAAGTCAGCTTTCCGGCGGGATGAGGCAGCGGGCGGCACTGATTCGCACCTTGATGACCGACCCGGAAATACTGCTCCTGGATGAAGCTTTTTCTGCTTTGGACTATCAGACAAGGCTGGCGGTGACGGAAGATATTTATGGCATTATGAAAAAGGAGCATAAAACAGCAATCCTGATCAGCCATGATATTGCGGAAGCGATCAGCATGTCTAACCGGGTTATTATTTTAACAAAACGACCGGGCACGGTAAAAAACATTTATGAAATAAACCTCACCTGTAAGGAACGCACACCTCTCATATCCAGAGAAGCACCGGAATTCCGTCACTATTTCCAAGCGATCTGGAAGGAGTTGGATATCCATGTCTAACCATATTTCCCCTGAACATACGGCATATTTAAAGAAGGTTAAACGGGAAAAAGTTGCCATCCGCCTGACCCAACTAATGATTTTAGTGCTGGCATTCGTGATGTGGGAAATCTGTGCCCGGGTAAAAATTGTCGACCCCTTTATTACGAGCCAGCCCACCCGAATTATCCAAACCATCAAGGCGCTGTGGGAGCAAGGGGTTCTTTTCCAACATATCGGAGTCACCTGTTTGGAAACGGTGATCGGGTTTCTCCTGGGGACCCTCTTAGGAGTTGCCGTCGCTATCACTTTATGGTGGTCGAAATTTTTCTCGAAGGTAGCGGAACCTTATTTGGTAGTGTTAAACAGCCTGCCAAAAATCGCCTTGGGGCCGGTGTTTATCGTTTGGATTGGCGCCGGACCGGTGGCCATTATTGTGATGACTTTGGCGATTTCCCTGATTGTCACCATCCTGGAAGTACTCAATGGCTTTTTGGCAATTGACCAGGAAAAAATTAAGCTGGTACATATCTTTGGCGGAAATAAATTTCAAGTATTAACCAAAGTACTTCTTCCCGCATCCTTTCCTAATATCATAAACGCCCTAAAGGTCAACGTGGGGTTATCCTGGGTCGGTGTGATTGTGGGAGAATTTTTGGTTTCTAAAGCCGGGTTAGGCTATCTCATCGTTTACGGAGGGCAAGTCTTCAAGCTAGATTTAGTGATGACCAGTGTTGTGATTTTAGGAGTGGCCGCAGCATTAATGTATCAGGGGGTGGTGTGTCTCGAACGTTTTATCTTAAGGAAAAATGAGCGGCGTTTTTTGAACTAAGGAAATTTCTCTCAGAACGGAAAGGAGATGCCAAATGAAAAAAGTTCTGCCCTTTCTCTTAATTTTTCTTTTAGGGCTGTCTTTGGTTTTCACAGGCTGCGGCAGTTCCGGGGACCAGTTGACCACGGTACGGCTGTCGGAAGTTACCCACTCGATTTTCTACGCTCCCCAGTATGTGGCTCTTACCCAGGGATTCTTTGAAGAAGAGGGTTTGAAAATTGAGCTGAGCAACGGTCAGGGGGCGGATAAAGTAATGACTGCCGTCCTTACCGATCAAGTGGACATCGGCTTTGCCGGACCGGAAGCCAGCGTCTATGTATATAATGAAGGAAAAGAAGATTACGGGGTGGTATTCGCCCAACTGACCAACGGAGATGGGACGTTTCTGATGGGCAGAGAGCCGGATCCCGATTTTCAATGGAGTGATTTAGAAAGGAAAACCGTTGTGGGCGGTCGCAAAGGCGGGATGCCGGCGATTGTCTTGCAATATGTTTTGAAAAAGAACGGACTGACGGTGGGAGAAGATGTTTTTATTGATACAACCATGCAGTTTGCCGCGATGCCGGGCGCTTTCATGGGAGGGAAAGGTGATTATGTAATTATCTTTGAACCAACCGCCTCCAGCATGGAAAAAGAAGGGAAAGCATATATCGTCGCTTCCCTTGGCAAAGAAAGCGGCGAGGTGCCCTACACCGCATATTTTACAAAGAAAAGCACCATTGAAAATAATCCGGAGTTGATTCAAAGCTTTACCAACGCTATCTATAAAGGACAGTGCTGGGTAGAGAACCATACTCCGGAAGAAATTGCCCAGGCGATTAAACCAATGTTTCCGGATGAGTCCGATGATATTCTAATCAGTTCCATTAAGCGATATAAGGAACAGAATAGCTGGAAGAAGGACCCGCTCCTCCTGGAAAATGATTTTTATCTCCTCCAGGAAATCATACAGGATGCCGGGGAACTGAATCAAATTGCTCCCTATGAACAAGTGGTCACAACAAAATTTGCCCAAAATTGTCTCGATAACAAATAAGCCATCCATAATCATGAGATGATTGTGCTGAACACGGGAACAGGCAGTCCCCTCCGATAAGGGGATGCCGGTTCCCGATTTGGCTTAATAACTTATTTCAACTTTTCCAGCTCCTCATACAAGGAGGTAGGCTTTCCCCGGTCCCAGGAACGGTAAATCTGCTCCGACAATTGGGGGCTAAGAGGTAGGGATTGGAGATTGTTTTCCCGGTAGAGCCGGTGGATCTTTGCGGCATATTTTTCACAAAGAAAACAGTCTTTGCCTTCAGCAAAAACACTGCGCATTTTTTGGTAGATATCTTCAAAATTTTCAACGGCGAGATTTCCAAAAGAAATATTGAGAAACTCACAGGGCTGCACATCACCTTTGGCATTAATATAAAACCGGTCGGTGCCTCCGGCGGTACAGCCGAAAACATTTTTATCTTCTTCGATGATCTGGGCAGCAATCGCCGGATAATGGGCATAGGCTTTTTCTAAATTAAATTTGTGTACCTTTGCCTTGATAAATTCCGCGTCCTTTGAGGTAAGCTCCAGATCTTCCCTTTCCAGCCAGCCCCCCGCCGGTTTGGGCTTGATCAGCTGAACAAGACAGGCCTTGAAGTCTTTAGCTGTATCCATGATTTTTTCGAAATTCCCATTATAGAAGTCATCCCGCATCAGGCAGGTATTAAAGGCAACCGCCAGCCCCGCCTGGTGGCACATTTTTACCCCCGCTTTCATCGTCTCCCAGGCATCATCTTTCCCCAGAAAACTGTTAAATGCATTGGCATCCGGGCTGTGCAGGGAAAACATCACGGCAGTCACATTCATTGCTTTTAGTTCTTTCAGCTTTTCCGGTGTCATCCCGCTCCCAGTGGAATTGATCCAGATTTCGGAGCGGTTATCAATTATTGAGCAAATATACTTTAGCCGGTGGTAGACTAAAAAGGGTTCTCCCCCTTCAATATTAAAAAATGCTATCCCCATATCCTGGAGTTTTTTTACTGTCCCGGCTAAAATATCAATGTCCACGTCTTTTCCCTGATCTAACTTTTGGTAACAGTGCCGACAATGATAGGGGCAAGCAGATGTAAGAGAAATGAGGACAGTAGTACAGGGCATTTTTTCTTCAAACCGGGTAAACTTGTGGCAGGCCGTCTGAAAAGCGGTTGAAGGAAACCCGGGCACATATAGCCCCAGCCTGGTTCTCCCGTCAATCTCCACAAACTTATTGTGCTGCATTTTGGAGAGAAAGAATAACAACCTTTTTAATAAAAGAATAAAGCGTCGGAAAGACATTTCCCCTTTGAAAAGTTTAGGGAAAAAATAAAAGAAGATGCTGATTTTCAGCCTAAGATTAAAAATTGTTTTTGCTCTTCCCGTAATATTTCTGACCATCACACCGGCCTCCGTTTCAAATTAAGCCTTGTTCTTGATACCATAAGACCGTTTTTTTGATCCCTTCCTCCAGACTATAGATATTTTTAAACCCTAAAATCCGTCTCGCCTTGTTTGTGGAAAACTCAATATTGTCATAAAACATATTGACCCGACCCCGGGTGAGAAGGGGCGGTTTGGCAGCATGAAAAATTGTTGCCCATAGCTCCATAAGAAATGCAGCCGGATAGACCACTGCCTTTGGCAAATTCCAGGGTTTTTTAATCCCTGCTTCCGCGCAAAACAAAGCATAGATCCGCTCCATCTTTTCCGTTTTTTCATTGCCGATGAGAAAACAATTTATCCCCGACAATTGTTTTTGATAGGCCAGGTAATAAGCCTGGGCCAGGTCGCCGGCATAAACCACATGAAATTTATTATGTTTTGTACCCGGCATCAAAGGAACACCTTTAGAAGCAGTCTTGAGATACTCAAAAAAGCCCGTATTCATTTCCCGCTCGCCATAGACCCAGACCGGTTCCAGCACCGTCAAATTTAAATCGTGCTCTTCGGCAAAGGCCAAAGCCGTCTTTTTTGCAAGAGCCTTTGTATCCCGATAGTAATTCATCCTGCAGGGGAAAATTCTGTCGGCAAAATAGGGGTAATGAGAATTATATGGTGAGTTTTCATCTTTAACGATGGTACTGTCCTCTTCCCCGTAGACAGAAATGGAACTTGTCATAATTACATTTTTGATGCCCGTTTCAACGCAGGCAGTCAAGACATTGAGTGTGCCCGTAACGTTGGTCTGATAAAAATCATCATAAGAACCCCAATCCGATGCCTTGGCGGCATTATGAATCACCCAGTCATAACTCTGGAAAGCATTGAGTAGTTCTTGGGGCTTTCTGATGTCTCCCTGGACAAGTTCTACCGGAAGACCTTGAATATTAGCGGCACTCCTCCCTTTTCGCACCAGACAGCCGACAAAAACTCCTTTTTCACAGAAAGCCCGGGTAATATGACTGCCGATGAATCCGCTAGCTCCGGTGATCATCACTTTACCCATTGCATATTCCTCTGAAAAAACGGAGAGTCCTTCGTCTCACAATTAGTCACCTCTTGGAAGAAAATCTACTACATCCCGGACATACTCTTTTATCTTTACATAATCCCTCGCTTTTAAATTAAAACCGGCGAGGTCAATCTCCCCTGCCTGCCCCCGAAGAATTTTTTTACCATCTTCGGCCACGGCACCGAGCGGATAAAAAAGTAACTTTTTCTCTGCGGCTTCTTGGAAAAATGCTGCTTCCTTCTCTCTACTCACCGTGAAAAGCAGCTCGTACTCGCCGCATTCACCGAAAAACATCATTTCTTTGGGCAGATGCAATGCTTTAGCCAGCAGCAAGCCACTCTTGAGATAAGGTAGGTGGTTCACAATAAAACCGGTGCCGCTCATTTCGGAAATTGTGTTTAGGGCATTAAAGACGCCATCGCTGGTATCAATACAGCAGCGGCTGTATTTTTTAATGACTTCCACCTCCCGATATCTTAGCGGGAAATAATTTTTCCAGCCATCCGTCATTTTCTTGATAAATTTATGATCGGCGTACATTTTCAAAGCCGCTTCCAAATTGCCTCTTCCCACCGGTCCGCTGAGAAAAATTTTTTCCCCAATCTTTGCCTGGCACCTATAAAGGGGCGATCCCATTAATTCACCAATTACCGACCCGGTATATCTCCATACGGAGGACACCCCAAAATCGCCGCCGATAAAAGCCGTCCCCGTCTCCTTCAGTACCGCACCAATGCCCCGGGCTAATTGTTCCAGATAATTTTTCTCCCAGAAATGGCGAGCCGTCAGGCTGTGGGCATAAAATTTGGGCTTTCCCCCCGAGGCAAGGATATCGCTGATAGTACCTGCCGCCATATTCCACCCTAAAACGTATGGGTCATCATCCCGGAACAAATCTTCTTCGGAAAACTCATCAATATTATAAAGAAGGGTACTTCCCCTGAAATGGATGATTTCCGCATCGGCCTGAAAAGGTTGGTTGATCTGCTTTGGGCTGCGGGGCAAGTGCTTGTTAATGAGATCAATCATTTCTTTTTCTTTATTCATCTTGCACCTCAGAGATGAGATCTATTGGGTCAGGCGCCGTTTCAATCCGACAGGGCAGGTATCCGGCCGGGTCACCGTCAAATTCCACTTCCCCGTTTTTGCTGTTCCCCTGTACTTCAATTACTTTGGCATAATGTAAGGAGACGGTTTCGTTATTGGTAAATTTTTTGCCGCTGTATATTTTTTTGATCACACTCATCCAATCGCTAAGTTTGATATTTTTGACAATCAGCTGATAAAAACGGTCATCAAGAGACATTAAATTGTGATTCACCTTGATCCCGGAAGCAATGTAATTTGTCTTTCCTATCGAGATATTGTAAACCTTTTCTAAAACCTTTTGCTCCCCGTCAGAAGAAATGACAAAAGTTCCCGGCCGATAATGAAAAAGTGTCTGGATAAGAGCAAAAAATGTCCCCCCGGTATCCCCCAGATATTTTCTGACTCCACTGTTGGCAATCCGGGCAACGGACGCTCCTAAGCCAATATTAGCGCAGCAGGCAAAAAACCTGTGCTGCACATTTTCTTGTTGATGGCCGAGGAGCCGTCTGTCCAATCTCTTGTCCCAATAGCGGGCACAGGTGATCTTGCCGATGAAAATTTTCCGGGTTTTGCCCTTCAACACCGTCTCGATGGCCTCATTGACATCCAGGGGAACCCGATAGCTCTTTGAAAAATCCGGGCTGGTACCGGTATGAATTACACCCAACTTTGCTTGGGAAATCCTTCTCCCCGATGCATCATAAAAACCATTGATTACCCGGTTGATTGTCCCGTCCCCTCCCACCGCGACAACCACATCATAGCCTTTTTGATTGGCATCAAGAGAGAGTTGGTAAGCATCTTCCAGGTGATTTGTCAGTTGATGGTGAAAATCAATTCCTCTTTTTTTGAAGGCCGCAAGTATTTGGCTAATCTTCTCCTTACTCTTTCCCCCGCCGGAGGCAGGATTCATAATTAAAAAATATTTCATAGGCGACACATCCGGGAAATTATTGCTGCTGCTTTTTCCACCGTATCCGGTAATAGATTCGCCCCGGCAATTAAGCGTACTCGGCCATCCCCTCTCGGCACGGAAGGTTCAATAAAAGGTGTGGTGAGAATCCCTTTTTCATAAAACAATTTGGCAACAGCAAAAGTATTTTCTATGTTGCCGGATACGATGGAGTTTATCGGTGTCTCACTTTGGGCTACTGTAAATCCCCCTTGAATCAGGCTTTGATAAATTATCTTTTGATAAGAGGATAATCTGTTTTTCAGCACAGGGAATTCCTTTTGGATAATCTCCAACACGGCTTCAATTCCTGCGAGCGTCGGAGGAGTAAGAGCAGTGGAATAAACGAGATGAGGGCAGTAGTATTTCAAATGTTTGATCAACCGGCTTTTCCCACTGATGATCCCACCGGACCCGGCAATTGCCTTGCCCAATGATGCGGTATAAATGCCTTGGTATTCTCTAATTCCTTTTTCCTCCAGAATCCCTTTGCCTGATTTCCCCAACACCCCAATCCCGTGAGAGTCATCAACCACCGGCAAAGCATGATACCTTTCACATAATTTTATAATCTCATCAAACGGTGCCACACTCCCCTCAGTGGAAAAGACCGACTCTGTTACAACAAATATTTGGCGAAAGCCATTGCTTCCCTTGAGAATTCCTTCCAGGTGGCCCGTGTTATTATGCAAAAAGGGCCGAAATTTACAGCCCACAGATTTAATCCCCAGAATTAAAGAAGAATGAGCATAGCGGTCAACGATAATTAAATCCTCCGGCCCGGCAATAGAACTAAATAACCCGTTATTGGCCTGGTAACAGGAGGGAAGGATGATGGTTTCCTCCAACCCTAAAAAATCGGATAATTTCTCTTCCAATCTTTTATATAGGTCAATATAACCGGTGGCAATGGGCGTGCCACAGAGAGAGACCCCGTATTTTTCAATCGCCTCCTGTGCTGCCAGTTTCACCCGAGCATCAGCCGCCAGGCCCAAATAATTGTTAGACGCCAAATTAATCATGGCAGAACCATTTACCAGAATCTTATCGTCCAGCCCCGAGTTTATTTTTAAGTAATAAGGGTTATGACCGGCTTTTTGGGCAGGGCTTTCATCCAAGGTAAATCGTTTGTAGAATGCATCTAAATACA
>JBMNTN010000061.1:0-11078 GCA_050945755.1 Bacillota bacterium
AAAGAGCATATCGATCGTATTTTTAAATATTTCTTTTTCAAAAGGCAAAATACCGGTCCCTGCTAAGCTTCCGGTCATCACCATATTAGCAGCCATAGGAGTACCTGCCTGGGCAGCAAGGTCAGTAGCAGGAATAAAAAAACATTGCCGCACCATTCTTTTTATGCAGTCTTTGATTTGAGCAACATTCGGATAATTTTCTTCACATTGAAGACATCCGAGAGGATAGCTAGGACGATCGTTTGATATTACCACCGTGTCCTTATTACCGTAATCAAGGAGCACCCGCATAGTTTCCAACGGTTCAAAGCCTATCACCACTGTTGCCCGCCCATAGGGAACAAGAGGCCCATAATTTGGTCGGTGGAATACCCTGACATGAGTCATAACTGGGCCGCCCCGCTGAGCCAGTCCCGATGTCTCTCCTGACGATACCAAATACCCTGCTTCCACCGCAGAAACGGCAATCACCTGTGCGGCAAGAACATTCCCCTGCCCGCCTACACCTGTTATCACGATATTTATCGGTTCATGAAACACTTTCTACACCGTCCTTTTCCACAATGATTGCCTGCTTGGGACAAATGCTGGCACAAACCCCACAACCGTTGCACAAGGTTTCGTCAATTTTTGCCCGTCCGTTTTCCTCATCCCAAATGTTGGCAGGGCAACTAAAAACCCTGCTGCAGAACCGACTGCACCCGCACTCATCCCCGATACACTTTTGGGAATCTACATAAACCCTGTTTTTACTCTTACCTTTTACCGCCAAAAGAGCACAGGTACACCTTAATATCAATACCCGGGTCCCTTTCTCCTGCAGCAGGCGACAAATAGTATCTATCGTTTCTCCTACATTATAAGGGTCGCCCACTGTGTAAGGTATCCCCATGCCAACGAGCATACCTTCCAAAGAGACTGTGTCGGCCAGTTCCCCTAGGGCAGTCAGTTCACACCCTGGGTGAGGCTGGTGTCCGGTCATGGCGGTTGTTCCGTTATCCAGCAAGACACAAAGCATATCGGCATGATGATAATGAGCATTAATTAAACCTGGAAGAGCGGCATGAAAAAAGGTAGAATCCCCTAAGACAGTCACCACCGGCTGGGTTAAGCCAAACCGGGACAGCTGTCCCATCCCGGAAGCAAGGCCAATGCCCCCGCCCATACAATGCAGTGTTTGGAGAAGATAATATCCGGTGCGCCCAATACCCAGACAAAAACAACCGATATCACCCAGTAAAATTCCTTCCCGTCCATCCAGTTCCAGTGCTGTTTTAATTGCCCACATGGACGCTCTATGGGGACAGCCGGGACAAAGCGCTAATTCCCGAGAAGGCAACGCTCCCCCCATTAAAGAGTTAAATTCTTCTGCACCTTTAATCCCCGGTCTTTGATATGAAATATGAAAAATCCGTGCCAGAGATGCCGCCATAATTTCCGGATTTAATTCTCCGATCCCCGGCCCATTAGGCCCGGTGACATCACCGCTTCTTTTGCCATAAAACTTAATGGGACCAACATCATTCCAGTGTAAGGCAGAAAGGGCCATTACATTGTCTTCCAGAAACGGTTCCACATCTTCCGCAAAAACAACTTCAGAAGCATGTTTCAAATGTTTTAAAAGTAATTTAGGGGGAAGGGGCCAAACAGTCGCAACTTCCAGTACCCCGACACTATCTTTTATCCCGATTATTTGCAGCCCTTCCCGGGCATAAAAAGCGCTTGGGCCGCTGGAGATTACCAGCTTTTTCGCATCTTTGGGCCCCTCATAGCGGTTAAACCTGCAATCTTCTGCCCACCCCGCGGCGGCAACCAACTTTTCCTCCTGTAGGGCATGACGCTGAATGGAGAAAGCAATCATTCGCTCTGTTTTGGGGAAAATTGCTTTTCTCTCCTGACGAGGGATTTCTCCCAGCAGCACCGCACCGTTTCCATGACATATCCGGGAAACGCAACGCAACACAACCGGCACGCCCAGACTTTCCGAAAGAGTAAATGCCGCCAATGTTAAATCTTTTGCCATTTGGACTGTCGATGGTTCCAGCACGGGAAAATGCAAAACTTTGCAAATATTACGTGAATCTTCTTCCCGGATACTAGAATGAGATCCGGGATCATCTCCCACCATAATAACCATTCCCCCGCGACATCCGGAAATAGACAAAGCACTGGCAAAGTCCATAGCAACGTTTAAGCCGTCCACCTTCATTACCGCCAATGATCTGAGTCCGGCAAATGACGCCGCCGCGGCTCCTTCCATGGCTACTTTTTCGTTGCTGGACCATTCCACGTATAAATCAAACTGTTGAGCAATCCTTGCCAAAGTACCGGGTACTTCTGCAGTTGGAGATCCAGGATAAGAAGCGACAAAAGCAATCCCTGCCTCAAGAGCCCCTCTGGCAACAGCTTCGTTACCTGTTAATGGAACCCTTGCCCCCGGTTTATCAAGACAAACTCCCATGATTGTCACCTGTTTACATCCTCCCACTGGTTTAAAATTTCTTCCCGGTATTTTCCGGATATTCTTGGGTATCCAGGGCACTCGATTTCTAACTCGGGTAATGCGAGGATTCGCATTTTTTTGTTTAAAACCGCTTTTCTTAAAAGAGGTAACCTTTCTTCAGGATAAGCAGCCAATTCAATTATTTCTTGCTCTAGCGCTTTTTCTAAAATCTTTTGTCCTTTCTCACTTCTCACAATCAAAGTATTCCATTGAGGATCGTACTCTGTGGCGCCTACGGAAATATCTGCCCACTCGGCAGTACTGTCGAAGCAAACTTCACATGACTTTCTAATAAACGGGCGAAATTCTTCCAGGCTAAAACGATATTTTCTCTCTTCCGTTTCTATCAGAGGACCTTCAACGGGGATATCCATGCGAAGGATCCTTTCATTTTTTATTTTCCGGTGTAAAAAGTGGTAAAACTCCGGTCCCAAAGCCCAAAAACAAAAAATGCCTACAACCAAGTTAACAAAGCCAGGGTCAGGAAAACGGGATTCTGGCCCACTCGCCAATTGGGCCCGCCGCACAGCTGTAATTTGACATGGACGACCGACAATTCCTACTCCGGACATTCCATCTTGCATGGTTCGGTTTAACACCTCCAGAGTCGGTACTGCCCCATACTTAGAACCTGCACAGTTTTTAACGTCTTGAACAGTCTTGGCTAATACTGGTCGCGGATTTAAAATATCCCCTCCGGTAAGCACCGCTCCGGGTATGACTTCCTCCTCCAGTGCCAAAGCAATCAATGTCGATGTAACACCACCATATTGAGCTTGAAAATCCTTTTCCCCCCGTGTTTGAGCAAAGTAAATGCCTTTTAACACTCCCAATGCCTGATCTTTTCTTTCCTCGCCAAAAGTTTTTTGGTCCATTTCCCTGACATCTATCCCGACCTTTGGACATACCTTAAAACAGGTTCCCTGTTCGACCCGGCAGGGGTAAATGGCTGTTACCTTGTCCCGAAAGCTTTTTATATACGGGCATAATCCCATACACATTCCGCAGGAGGAGCACAATCCTTGATCAAGAATGTCACTCTTTAACTGTTCCTGTCCTGGCAAACTAAACATCCCCTTTTAGTTTGAGAATTGTTTTGCTTGTTCCAAACTGCACTAATTAATTATTTCACTTTTATCCATTTATTTCCTGCATGGAAATAAAAAATTTTGCTTTTTTGTGTTCGGGATGTTAAAGGGATTCAGCCTTTAGCACTGAACCCCATTAGAATAAAAAGTTATTTATTTGTAAAAGTTTGATTAATTAACCGGCCCAATAGGAAGAACCGTTTTTCCATAGACTTCATTTAACACCTGCGCAAGGGCTGTGTAAATAGCGGAAAATCCGCAGATAATTCCTTCATAACCGGCTAACCGAGTGATCGCGGCATTCCCTGTTGCATCCCCCAATGCCAGGAGGAAAAATAGCACTGCCAAAGATGCGAAGACAAATTGGATCGCCCTGTTTTGTTTTAAAGTTCCAATGAACATGACAGCCGTGAAAAGTCCCCAGAGAAATAAATAAGCTGCCATAGACATACTATCGGTAGCAGGTGCCCATCCCAGTGTTGGCATAACTATTAATCCAACCAAGGAAAGCCAAAAAAGCCCATAAGAGGTAAACGCTGTTGTCCCAAATGTATTTTTCTTCTTCCATTCCATAATCCCGGCAATAATTTGAGCTAAGCCCCCATAAAAAATGCCCATAGCCAAAATGGAAGCCCCCATTGGAGCAAATCCGGCATTATGAATGTTTAATAAAACTGTTGTTAAGCCAAATCCCAACAACCCAAGGGGTGCCGGATTAGCAGTTGTATCACTGATAATAATTCTGTTTTCTTGTACGGTCTGAAAACTATCCTTGCGTGCAATAGGCTGCACCTTTTCTTTTTTTACTATTGCCTGTGCTCGTTCTTTTGCCATTATAAACCTCCCTTTATCACTTTTCGGTCATGACAAATTTTGCGACCTTTAACCCCCCTTCCGTTAATGGCTACCCCTGGGTTGGGATTGCCAAGGTCATTAAATTGTACGTTACCTGGCAGGACAGATATTGAAGAATTCTTATCCGGCGGGAATTATCCAAAAAGTGGGAAAACGTAATTTTCCTATTCTACGTATTCCATTTTTTTCCTGCTGACTTTGGCAAAAAAGGGCAGCCCCTTTTCATGGGGCTGATCCCCTAACGAGCATTTAGATAATTTATGCTTTCCATTTTTAGCAGAAACCCTGACCAATAACCCTCCCATACTAAAAGGCTGAAACCTCCGTTTAAATATTCGGCTAAACGCCGCAGTCTGGGATAATCTTCCCAAATTAATTGATTAAAGCGGCCGGCTTCTCATACCTTTAAACAAACATCCCCACCTGGCCAGCAGTTCATTTAAAAAAACACGTCCTGTTTTCACACCTCCCCAGGACCAATCCCCGATCCATTTAAAATATGGAGGCCCCCGGACAATGTGGTACCCTTTCAAAATGACGATCAGCACGGAAATCATACATAAATAAATCGGCTCCCAACCATCCTGCAAAAGGGCTTCTTCTAACGGTTGGAAAAGATAAACAGTCTCCTCCACCGCGACAAAGGAATCCGAACCAAAACTTAAACCGGTCAATAAGGCAGTGATCAGCGCTATCAAAGCCGCCACTCCGACTAAAACAGTCCACACCTTTTTGAATCTCAGAAATCTCATTTTTTCACCTCCAAATAATTTTTAGCCATATTACCGTTCCGGTACTTTCTGCTATTAAAATTAACAAATGTCAAACCCATGGCAAAGTAAATATTGTCGTCACGGAAAAGAGATTTTCCCTTTAACATCCTAAAAAAAATAAAAAACACACCCGATTCGCAGGCTTTTTTTAACCCCTGGAGCCCTTAATGCAACTAAATCTCTTGAAAAATCTGTTTGCCGTCTTAAACAGTTACTTAACATTTGAAAAATTGAAGGCGCAAACAAAAAAATTAAAATAGTCTCTTAAATTAATAATTAACATAAACATGAAAAGCCTGTCTCCCAACGACTTTTAACCTTTTAGTTTTTATGGTTTATTTCTTTGCAGTTTTTACATCAAAAAAAACCTTAATTAAGAAGATGCACAACCAAAAAACTATGAAGACATCCTTTGGTTTTCGACTTTTATAGGACATTTTTTTATTTTGTCAATAAGTTTTTTGAAATTTTGTTTAAATATTGTTGGAGGGATGGACAATTTCTTGGCTGGTTATAATAAATTCCGGAGGTGGAACAATGCGCTTAATAGCCAGACTGCCCATGAAAGATCAAGTGGGTTTTCTTGTGGATACTTTACGTAATATGGGATTTGACCGGAAAGATATGATTATTGGAGATCTCGCGGAAGAACAAAAATGGCACACCCCTAAGGAAGCGGCAGAAGAGACTTCCTTTATCAAAACTGAACGTGAAGGATTGTGGGAGATAGAAACTTTTGCCGAAGGAATTAAAGGGCTCAAAGAACGGGAAGGAATATTTGTCGCGGTAAAAACACCGAAACACGAGGCCGATAGAGTACGCAATGTGATGGAACAATCAGGAGCAGTGGAAATTATCCAAGACTAGAACCGATCGCTGTCCTTGAAATATAAATATTTCAGACTATCGAGAAAGGGTTATCTGTTGAAACATCGAATTTAAATAAATTCGATGTTTTTTCTGTTTGATGTTGCTGTTAATTAAGCTTAAATCTAACGGGTTTAAAATAAATTCTTATTGAGAGCAAGCAATTATGTGATAAAATTTATTTATATGCATTTAAGATTGAATGACATGCATCATTTAAAAGGAGGCGGTACAATGTTTTTTGATTCCTGGCAAAACCTCCGGACAAATATTTCCCAAGTAGTCATTGGTAAAGAAAATGTTCTGGAATTTATTATGATTGGACTTTTAACTGAAGGACACATCTTGATTGATGATGTCCCAGGGGTCGGGAAAACCCTGATGGCTAAAACATTGGCTGCTTCCCTTTCTTGTGATTTTCGCCGGGTACAATTTACTCCGGACCTTACTCCTACCGATATCACCGGTTTCTTTATCTATGATCGAAAAGCTAATGACTTTTCTTTTCGTTCCGGTCCGGTGATGACCAACATCCTGCTGGCAGATGAAATTAACCGAACTGTTCCCCGCACCCAATCCAGCCTGCTTGAGGCCATGGAGGAAAGGCAAATCACGGTGGACGGGCAAACATTTTCCCTGCCCAGGCCTTTTCTCGTACTGGCCACACAAAATCCCATTGAATTTGAAGGGACCTTTCCCCTTCCGGAAGCACAGTTAGATCGTTTCCTGCTAAAAATTAAAATGGGGTATCCCCTTCAGGAGGAAGAAGAAAAAATTCTTACCCTCCATGGGGCGACAAATCCTTTACTAGAAATTGAAGCAAAAGCTGATATTGATGATATCCTTTCCTGGCAGGAGGAGTGCCATAAAGTTAGGGTACATCCTAATATTGAAAAATATATTGTCTCTCTGGTGAGAGCCACTAGGGAACACCCATCCGTCGCTTTAGGAGGGAGCCCTCGGGCATCTCTCGCCCTTTACCGAGCTACCCAAGCCCTTGCACTGCTTAAAAACAGGACTTATGTAATCCCCGATGATATAAAATATTTAATCCATCCCGTATTAGAGCATCGTCTTGTTTTACACCGGGAAGACAAGCTGCGGGGTCTCAACCCCGGGTCAATTCTTGATGATATCTTACTTTCCGTTCCCGCTCCTCAGGAAGAGGGGGAGGACCGGGTGTGAACAATCAAAGCTTTATTCCACCAGTATCCATATTTTCGATGGGTCTGATGAGACTCATTGTTGTTGTCGTCTTGATTATTTTATTACGCTTTAAAATGCAGCTTCCCGCTCTGGTATTATTTCTCTTATTTTCCGCTTTGGAAAGCAGCCGGTGGTGGAGCCGGGCAGGACTAAGAAAACTAAGCGTTGACCAAAAGATCTCTCCTTTACGGCTTTTCCCTGGCGATGAGGGAGAAATTCAATTAGCATTTTACAACAACAAGCTGCTTCCTGTTCTTTTGGAATGGCTCCAACCTATTCCTCCGGAACTTATCTTTCATGACTCTCATTCATCATCGGAGCAGGTAGCGGCTATTAACGGCTCCCGGTGGCTCAAATGGCATGATAAATTAACTGTTCGATATCGTTTTCAAGCCAAAAAACGTGGATATTTTCCGATGCCCGCCCTTAACATTAACTCTCGTGACGGACTGGGACTTTTTTTCCAGGGGCAATCCTATGACAAAAGCAACCGGATCATTGTTTATCCCCGTTTAATACCCCTGCCCGAATTAAGGTTTAATCCCGGGGATTTGATTGGAGACAAGCCGGATCGACGCCCCATCCTTCCCGACCCGATCAGAGTAATCGGACTGCGCGATTATACACCGGGCACTCCTGCCCGTTTGATTCATTGGAAGGCAAGCACCAGGCAGGGATCTCTGATGGCTCGAGTGTTAGAGCCTTCTGCTAACCTCCAGTTATGTGTTGCCATAGATGTGGATGCCTTTACCGAAGAAAATCCCTTCGAAGAGGCCCTTTCCCTGGCAGGCACCTTAGCCTGCTGGGCAGAAGAACACCGGATCCCCTTCGGGCTTTATGCCAATGCCTCTCAAAATGGATTATCAGGACCGGTGTCTATTTCCCCTTCCTCCGGGTCCACTCAATCTTTATTAGTGCTGGAAAGGCTGGCCCGAATGGAGTTTAAACCTTTGAGCTCGCTCAAGAACCTCCTCGGCAGTGAAGGACCAAAACTTCCCTGGGGAACCACTCTTTTTGTCATTGGGAATAGTTTCCCAGAAACAATTCCTGCCGGGGTACGTCATAAAATACTCTATAATATTGAGAATTTTAATTTAGCTCCAATGGAAAAAGATCAAGGAGAAATTACGCATGAAATCATATAGCACTACCTTTGGTCTTCTCTCGGCCATGGCAGAGATTTGTTTAATCTTCCCCATATACTGTCTTACGGCAATTCCCCTGAATTATCCCCTGGCCTTGTCCCCCTGGTTTGCTGTTTTACTGACAGTGAGCGCATTTTTTTTAAACATAATTCTCGCCAAAAGCCGCCGGCGTTTATTAACTATCATCCTGATTAACCTTTTCATTTTCCTTGGGTGTCTGTTCATCTTATTAAAACTAGTTTTTTTCCCAAACTATTCTCTTTGGCCGCCAACCTGGCTGGGTTTTCTTTTTACCGGTGAATCCGGTGCCAGAATCCTCGCCTGGTACTGGACACTAATCATAAGTGTGACATGGATATGGCTTCGCTCCGCCTTTCTTACCCGTCGGCCTGTTTCCTACAGAGCTGCCATTTTGCAATTTGAGGTTAGTATGGGCGTAATGTTTGCTACTTTTTTAATTGCCGCCTTAGCATCAATCTCATTACCGGGGGCTCCTGTCTGGGCGACTGCTTGCCTGTTAATTAATGCCGGAGCGATATCTTTTACAAAAAATCAAGCTCCTGCAAAAAATAACTTCTTCTGGTTTGGCCCTGCTTTTTTAGCTATGTTTACCATTCCGGCCGCCATAATTATCTCCCTTTTCTTTTCTCCCCTCTCGGAATCGGGGGGGTTCATCTACCAAGCAACCCTCCCCCTGGTGCAATTTATCGGTAAAGTTTTACTTAACGTTCTGGTTTGGGTGATAAATTTTTTTGATATTGCCCCTATTCAAAATGCACCTCAAAACTCCGTCCATTCTGTCATCACCTCAAACCTTAATCGGCCTGACGGGACCCAATCTGATTTTATGATTTGGATGATCATCATAATCCTAATTCTCTTTCTGATCCCCCTGGTGATTTATCTTACCTACACCCTCTTCAGACATTTGTGGCACACCCGCGCTCCTGGTTTACCAGCATCATCCAAGAATACAAAATGGTGGCAGCAATTTTTATCTTTCCTTGCCTGGCTGGGGAGAAATTTTTACTTGCTCCTTCTTCCCTATCTGGCACGGCACATGGAAACAGGGGCCGCATACCGCTTCCTCCTCCAGTGGGGGCGCTACCGGCACTGCCCTCGGGAAAAGCATGAAACCCCTTACGAATACTCTACCCGGCTGGCGGAACGGTTTCCCCAATGCAGAAGCTGTTTTGCCTTTATTACCAAATGCTATGTCGTGCAAAAATACGGTAACATGCCGCCAGACGGGACAACTAAGAAAAAACTTAGGCTTGCCGTGCGCCGGTTGTATTCCCCACGGGCTTTATTTAAAGCTTAGCAGGGTCTAAAAACCCCTGCCAAAAATTGCTCCATAATTAAACCACCATTTTATCCAATGTACATGCTCACAAATTTATCTTTCACGCTGACGCCGTACGGTAATACTCTCTCCCCCAATGCCCCAATTATCAGTATCCACTTCATCGATTACAACCACTGTGGTTTGGGGGTTCTTGCCTAAAACATCCACCAGCAGCTGGGTCACCCCTTGAATCAAACGGGCTTTCTGTTCTTTGGTTGCCCCCTCTTTGGTTATTTTAATGTTTACAAACGGCATAGTATCCCTCCTAAAATTTATTTATATGAACAGTGGTCATGCTGTCATCATCAGCTACTCTATAGTTATCAGAAAGGTACAGCTTGGGCCACAGTCAATCCCTCTGCCAGTGATTGTTTTTTCGGTAATCGGCAATTAATAAATCAACCATCCTGCCGTAGCTGGCCACACCGTCTTTTTGGTGGTTCGACTTCAAATACAAATTGTTAACATCATGAGAAAGCCTTTCTACCGGCCCCTCATATTTGCTCCAAAATTGAGCAGTATCCTGTAAATCTTTTTTTATTCCCGGAGAGCACTTTGCCATTAAACGCTCAACTGCCTTGTTATCGCTGATGTGCACCGCCCGTAAAACATAATTCAAAGCCAAAATGGTGCCTGAATACTGAAAATCAACATCGGGATGACTCCGGCAGGTCGCAAAGGCAATATAATTTGCTTCATCCTCCCGGGCAAAACCCCGCTGGTGCGCCATTTCGTGACAGATTGTATTAGGCAGCATAACATCCGGCATGGCTCTATTGAAATTGGCTTCCCCGGTAAAAGGAAAATAAATTCCGGAGAGCCCAGCATAACTCAGAGCTTCACTCAGAAAAACCTCCTTGGCGGGGCTGTAATCTCCACCCAGTTGGGGAATTATTTTGGCTGCATTAACATAACCCGCTTGCGCCCGTTCAGGCAGTGCCGGTTTGGTTCCAAAAATTTTCATGACACCGTTTTCCTCATGAACGGCCACCCGCAGATTGTTGGCATGATCAATCAGCTTTTCACACACCTGGACCAATTCTTCCTTAGCAACAGGTTGAAAAGGTAATTGAGCAATTTCGGAGAAGGGCAATCGGTAGTAATTCAAACCCCATACCAGAATAAAAGCAAAATATATAACACCTGCAAATGCTAAAAAATTAGCCAGCCAGCCTGTCAGGGATGCTCTCTTCCGCCCTTTATGAAATACCGTCCCATATAATGCGCCCATAAGGCTTGCTGTCCAGTAAATAATCAAAACTAAGACGATGATTTCCCCCAGCGAAAAAGGAAAAA
>JBMNTN010000062.1:0-11010 GCA_050945755.1 Bacillota bacterium
GTTTATTGCTATTTTTTGTTTAATATTTATTATAAAAGAATTACCTAACCCATTTTTTGATTTTAAATCTTTCCAGATAATAACCATATACCAGTACAGAAAAAGCAAAAAACCAAGGAATAAGAATACCCCAGAAATCGCCTGTATAACTGATTATATTGAGTGCGTTGTCATGGATAATCATACTTATGGCAGTATGGGCAAGTGCCATCCCACCCAAATAAATGACAAAAGGTTGCCGGTTCATTAATCCTGCCAGCCAAGTCGAACCAAATACCAAAATCGGAATAGATAACATCAAACCAAATATCACCAACCAAATCTGACCGTGGGCGGCACCTGCCACCCCCATCACATTATCAAAAGCCATTGATAAATCAGCAACAATAATAGTGCCAACTGCCCTAAAAAAACGGTTAGATCCGGAAACATGAGTAGTTTCTACCACGTTAGTATTTAATAATTTCCAGGTAATCCAGATTAGGAGTAGTCCTCCGACAGCCCTTAAATATTTCATGGATAACAAATAGACAGCAAAAATTGTAAAAATAACGCGTAATAGAATTGCTGCTCCTGTCCCTACTACTGCAGCTTTTTTTTGTAAGTTCTTAGGCAGATCCCGAATTGCCATGCCAATAACTGCGGCATTATCTCCGCTTAAAACCAAGTCAATAATACTAATCGATAAAATGGCTGCTGCCGTCTCCCACATCCAAATAAAAAAGGGTGTGTCCCCCAGTATTTGCACAGATTCTGCTCCTTTCACTTCCAATACTACTTTTGGAAATCCTTCCTTTAAAATCCCTTCTTCATACATATGTGGGGATTTAAATTTTTTTACAAGAAAGCTTAGACAACTTTTTTGTTTTCAAGGATTTCCGGTATATATTGAAAATAATTCCACAAAATCCGCTAACAAATATGCCAGGTTAACCCCTTCAGATCGTAAGAGAGATACTCATCTTTGCTCATAAGCTTATAAATTAAGAAAGCGCATGAATATGCGCTTCCTGGTTTTTTTATGAATATATGCATTGCCAAAATGTCACATATACAAAGTAAGAAATACACCGGCCGCAACAGCTGTTCCAATAACCCCGGCCACGTTTGGTCCCATCGCATGCATCAACAAGAAATTCCTTGGGTTTTCTTGCTGGCCTATTTTTTGCACAACACGGGCAGCCATGGGGACAGCGGATACACCGGCAGCACCAATCAATGGGTTCATTTTATCCTTCTTAATAAAGAGGTTCATCAGCTTGGCCAACAAAACTCCGCCTCCTGTTCCGCCGGCAAAAGCGAAGGCTCCAAGCAGGAAAATCCCGATGGTCTTCCAGTTCAAGAAGGCTTCTGCGGTAGCGGTAGCTCCAACAGTTGTGCCCAGGAAAATAGTTACAATATTCATCAATGCATTCTGCGCGGTATCAGACAACCTTTCCACTACTCCACATTCTTTAAAGAGGTTCCCCAGCATTAACATACCGATTAACGGAGTTGCACTCGGTAAAACCAGAGAAACAATTATAGCAGTAACAATTGGAAAGATAATTTTTGTTGTTTTACTTACCGGCTTTAACTGTTTCATGACAATCTGCCGTTCCGCCTTAGTTGTAAATAGTTTAGCTACCGGCGGGATAATGATCGGCACCAAAGCCATATATGAATATGCGGCTACAGCAATCGGTCCTAGTAGGTGCGGCGCCATTCTTGTTGATAAAAAGATTGCTGTTGGCCCATCAGCACCTCCGATAATCCCAATGGATGCTGCTTCCGGTGGAGTGTAACCCATAAAAAGGGCACCCCAGAATGTGAGAAAGACACCTAACTGAGCGGCAGCCCCGAGCAGAAGGCTCTTGGGGTTGGCAATCAAGGGACCGAAATCGGTCATGGCACCAACGCCTAAGAAAATCAGCGGTGGGAATATTCCCAGGGCATCTCCTTGGAAAAGGTACCAGAGCAACCCACCGATTTCTTTTACCACCGGGATGCCGTCCGCTCCAAGTTCCATAACCGGCGGATTCATAATCCCGGAAATCGGAATATTGGCAAGCAGCATCCCAAAGCCGATGGGAACGAGTAGTAATGGCTCAAACCCCTTCTTGACAGCCAAATAAATAAGCAAGCAGGCCACACCAATCATTAATACATGGCCTAATGTTAAGTTAACAAATCCTGTTGTTTCTAAAAAACCTGCAAAACTATCTAAAATCCCCACTTTGTTCTCCCCCTATCAACACTTTAAACTGCACCTTTAACCCATTGTAAATAACAAATCGCCTGTTTGAACACTTTCTCCTTTTTTAACTGGGATACTCTTCACAGTACCATCCTGGGGAGCAACAACTTCGTTTTCCATTTTCATCGCTTCAAGTACTAATACTAAATCTCCGGCTTTAACAGCCTGACCTTCTTTGGCTACAATATTTAAAACTGTGCCAGGCAGCGGGCTGGTAACTTCATTGGCGCCACCGGTAGCGGCCGGTTTCGGAGCGGCCGGTGCAGGTGCAGGTGCGGCCGGCCTTGGTGCAACCGGTCTTGGTGCAGCAGCAGGAACAGATGCAGGTGCTGCTCCCCCAATTTCTTCTATTTCCACATCAAATGCTTCACCGTTTACGATTACATTAAACTTCTTCATCAACTAATTCCCCTTTCTGTATATCGTTGACGCGTAGCGATAATATCATTGGTACCCATTAGAGCCCAGACAGGCTGCCCATCTTGAGCACGACGGATTGAGGCAAATTTAAATTCACTGGCAGTTTTCCCGGTCATCATGCAAACAGCTGCCGTTATCGCCGCTACAACAGCAGGTGAAATGCCTTGCTCAACTTTTGCCGTTGTGTCAGTCCCAGTTGCCTCAACCACCGGAGTCGGAACAGCCGGGGCTTTAACTACAGGTTCAGCTTTTTTTTTTGCCAAAGTGGCATCTATTCCTTTATCAAGCAGTCCAATAACAATGGATAAAAAGATCAATATGGTAAACACCACGCCCATACCAATAAAGGTTGTGGAAATACCTTCCGCCATAAATTCCATTGCTTGCATCTTTTCCCACCTCCTTAAACCGGAAGATTGCCATGTTTCTTACCGGGACGTGTTTCCCTCTTAGTAAGAAGCATTTCCAAAGATTTGATTAAGTATGGTCTGGTTTTTTCCGGTTCAATGACAATATCAGCAAATCCACGGGCTGCGGCGCAATAAGGATTTGAGAATCTCTCTTCATATTCGGCAATCTTTTCTTTCCGTTTTTCTGCAGGATTTTCCGCTTTTTCAATTTCCTTACGGAAGACGATATTCGCTGCACCCTGTGCTCCCATAACAGCAATCTGAGCAGTCGGCCAAGCAATCGCCATATCTGCTCCAAGAGACTTTGCACACATTGCCAAGTAAGCTCCACCGTACGCTTTACGGGTAATTAGCTGCAATTTGGGTACTGTTGCCTCGGAATAGGCATAAAGAAGCTTTGCCCCATGTCGGATAATCCCGCCATGTTCCTGCGCTACTCCAGGAAGATAGCCTGGAGTATCAACGATGGTCAAAAGGGGAATTCCAAAGGCGTCACAAAATCGAATAAAGCGGCTCGCCTTATCGGAACAGTTAATATCAAGACATCCTGCCATCACTTTAGGCTGATTGGCAATAACCCCCACAGCCCGTCCATTTAGGCGGAGGAATCCAATAACTATGTTTTTTGCCCAATATGGCTGCACTTCAAAAAAGTCTCGGTCATCGGCAATGGCTGTGATTACATCCATCATATCATAAGCTTTGTTCGGGTCATCAGGAACCACGGTTTTTAATATCTCATCCATGCGGTCAACCGCATCATCAGTTGCCACCACAGGCACTTGATCCAGGTTATTTGAAGGCAGGTAGCTCAGAAGTTTTTTAATCTGGGCAATACATTCTTCTTCATCAACCGCATAAAAATGAGCATTTCCACTCACCTGATTATGGGCCATGGCACCCCCCAGGGCTTCTGCCGTCACTTGTTCCCCGGTAACTGATTTTATCACCTGTGGGCCGGTAATAAACATCTGGCTGGTTTGATCGACCATAAAAATATAGTCTGTTAAGGCTGGGGAATAAACGGCACCACCGGCGCAGGGACCCATGATTACAGATAACTGGGGAACAACACCTGATGCCAGCGTATTACGCTTAAAAATTTCTCCGTATCCATTTAGAGCATCGACGCCTTCCTGAATGCGTGCACCACCGGAATCATTAATGCCAATAAATGGGGCTCCCATCTTTACTGCTAAATCCATTGCCTTGCAGATTTTAGCCGCATGCATTTCCCCTAAGGAACCACCCAGGACGGTAAAGTCCTGGGAAAAGAGGTAAACGAGTCGACCATCGATAGTGCCATAACCTGTTACAACACCTTCACCGGGAGCCTCAACTTCTTGCATCCCAAACTCAACACCCCGGTGTTCCACAAATTGATCTATTTCTACAAAACTGCCTTCATCCAAGAGCTTTTCGATCCGCTCCCGGGCAGTTAATTTGCCGGCCTTATGCTGCTTCTCAATCCTTTTGGGGCCGCCCCCTAAAAGAACTTTCTCGCGCTTTTTGGCTAATTTGGCTAATTTTTCTTCTCTGGACATAACCCATACCTCCTAAGCTCTAATCACGCTGGCACAGTTCCACTAACGTCCCAAAGGTTGCCTTCGGGTGCAGGAATGCGATTTTGGCACCTCCCGCTCCAATGCGCGGTTTTTCGTCAATCAGACGGACACCTTGCGCCTTTAATTTTGCTAATGCTTCTTCAATATTGTCCACGCGAAATGCCACGTGCTGAATCCCTTCACCCTTTTTCTCAATGAATTTAGCAATTGCGCCGCTCGGGTCGGTTGATTCTAATAATTCTACTTCACTCTCACCAATCGGCAGGAAAGCAGTTTTTACTTTCTGTTCCGCAACTTCTTCTATCCCGGTCACTTTCAAGCCCATTGTTTCTTCCCAGAATTTCCGGGCTTCTTCAATACTTTTTACAGCAACTCCGATATGATCTATTTTGGAAATCATCTGCTCCCCTCCTATTTATTTTACATTCGCATTAATATAATCAATAATATCCTGTGTGGACGTACCAGGGGTAAATATTTCAGATATTCCCGCTTCCTTCAGAGCCGGAATATCATCGTCCGGAATAATCCCACCGCCAATTACGAGGACATCATTAACCCCTTGTTCCTTCAATAATTCAATTACCGGCGGGAACAATGCCAGGTGCGCACCGGATAAAATGCTTAAACCAATCACCTGAACGTCCTCCTGGACTGCAGTTTCCACAATTGCTTCCGGAGTCTGACGCAAGCCCGTATAAATAACTTCCATTCCTGCATCCCGCAGAGCCTGGGCAATAACCTTGGCTCCCCGATCGTGTCCATCCAAACCGGGTTTTGCTACTAATACCCTAATCTTTTTATCTGACATCTTCTTCCCTCCCTTAAAGTACTACCGCAGCTTGGTACTCGCCAAATTCTTTTCTCAACACATTGCAGATTTCACCCAGAGTAGCATAGACTTTTACGGCATCAATAATGAAAGGCATTAAGTTGGCATCAGTCTTTGCCGCTTCTTCCAGAGCCTGTAAGGATTTCTGCACGGCTTCATTATCTCTTTCATCCCGAACCTTAGTCGTCTTGGAAACTTGGAATTTCTCAACCGCCGGATCAACCTTCAAGAGATCCTTCGGAGGTTCTTCCTCCATCTGGAATTTGTTTACACCGATTACAACCTGTTCGCCACTTTCAATCGCCTTTTGATATCTGTAGGCACTTTCATGGATTTCTTTCTGCATATATCCTAACTCAATAGCCTTAGGAGCACCGCCCAGTTCATCAATTTTGTTAATGTATTCCCAAACTTTTGCTTCAATCTCATCTGTTAGTTTTTCAACGTAATAAGAACCACCCATAGGATCAACCGTATCAGTTGCCCCAATTTCATATCCAATGACCTGCTGAGTCCGTAATGCAATCAGCACAGAATGCTCAGTCGGAAGAGCAAGAGCCTCATCTCTTGAGTTGGTATGCAAGGACTGGGTCCCGCCTAATACTGCACTAAGAGCCTGGAAAGCTACCCGCATAATATTTACGTCCGGCTGCTGAGCTGTCAATGTGCAGCCCGCTGTTTGGGTATGGAAACGAAGCATCAATGATTTAGCGGATTTTGCGCCAAAACGTTCCTTCATCACTTTTGCCCAAATGCGACGTGCTGCTCTGAACTTGGCAATCTCTTCAAAGAAGTTTAAGTGGGCATTAAAGAAGAATGAAAGACGAGGTGCAAATTGGTCAACATCCAATCCGGCTTTAATTGCCGCATCAACATAGGCAATACCGTCTGCCAATGTAAATGCTACTTCCTGCACAGCAGAAGCACCAGCTTCACGGATATGATAACCGGAAATACTGATAGTATTCCAGTTAGGAACATTTTTTGCACAATATTCAAAGATATTGGTAATTAGTCTCATAGAGGGTGACGGCGGGAAAATATATGTTCCACGCGCTACATATTCCTTGAGAATATCATTCTGAATAGTCCCTTTTAATTTTTCCGGAGTAACACCCTGTTTCTCCCCGACAGCAATATACATCGCCAAAAGTACGGCAGCCGGAGCATTGATGGTCATCGAAGTACTCACTTTATCAAGAGGAATCCCATCAAACAAAATCTCCATATCTTTTAAGGAGTCAATGGCAACCCCTACTTTCCCCACTTCACCGCGGGACATAGAATCATCTGAGTCATAACCAATTTGTGTGGGAAGGTCAAAAGCACAGCTTAATCCGGTTTGCCCTTGATCTAAGAGGTACTTAAACCTTTCATTGGTTTCTTCAGCAGAACCAAATCCCGCATACTGCCGCATTGTCCAGAGCCTTCCACGGTACATAGTGGGCTGCACCCCACGGGTATATGGGTAACTTCCCGGGAAACCAAGTTTTTCTTCATAATCGTATTCACCAAGATCAGCCGGAGTATAAGTCCGGTCAATTTTAATCTGGGAATCCGTTGAAAACTCTGGTTTTCTTTCTGGTCTCTTTTTGAGAGCTGCTTCCTGCTTTTCCATCCACTCCTTTTTTTTCGACTGTAATTCTGTCATTTTGGTGGCATCAAACATTCAACAATTCCTCCTTTATGTTCGATTTTGCATAACACCCGTTTCTATTCATAGTACCGACAAAAAAGCACATACTAGCTTTCCCTGTAATTTCTGTTTTTCCTTCTTTTTTGAGGCCTTACGACAATAATTCTAATCTTGTGTTATTTCAAAACTTTCTTTACTAATTCAGGAACTTCAAAAGATAGTGATGCTACTTCCACACCAACTGCATTTAATGCTTTGACCTTTCCTTCAAAGGTACCCATACCCCGTTCAATAATAGCGCCTGCGTGCCCCATGCGCTTTCCGGGAGGTGCACTCTTACCGGCCAAATAAGCTACTACCGGTTTGCTAATGTTTTCTTTAATATAAACTGCCGCTTCTTCTTCCGCAGTCCCGCCGATTTCTCCAACTAAGACGATTGCTTTTGTTTCGGGATCTTTTTCAAATTCCGGAAGTACATCAATGAAATTTAAACCGACAACTCTATCACCGCCTAAACCGACAACGGTAGTTGTTCCTAAACCAGCATTAGCCATGGATCCGACAATTTCATAACTTAAGGTTCCGGAACGGGCAACTACGCCCACCGGCCCAGGAATAAAATACTGGTTAGGCATAATACCAATCTTGCATTTCCCGGAAGATACCAAACCAAAAGTGTTCGGTCCGATAATTGTTGTTCCTTTCGACCGGGCATAGTTCATAATCGCCATGGCATCATGAACCGGAATATGCTCCGGTAACAAGACAAGTACCTTTACCCCGGCATTGATTGCTTCAAAAGCACCGTCTTTCGCAAACGCTGCCGGAACAAACAGGATGGATGCATCAATTTGCGTATTCTGCATGGCCTCTGCCACCGAGTTGAATACAGGAATGCCATCTACATTCTGCCCGCCTTTTCCGGGAGATGTCCCCGCTACCACCTTTGTCCCGTATTTAACCATCTGCCGGGTATGGAACGTACCCTGATTTCCCGTGATACCTTGAACCAATACATTTGTATTTTCATTAATATAGATTGCCATTTTTCATCCCCTCCTATCCTTAGTTTTTCGCCAATTCTACAGCTTTTTGGGCTGCTTCATGCATCGTATCATATGCCTCAATGCCAACTTCTTGTAAAATTTCCCGGCCTCTTTCCTGATTGGTTCCTACCAAACGAATTACTACGGGCACCGGTATATCCGCCTTTTTCTTCACAGAAGCAAAGGCGTTTGCTACATCATCACACCTGGTTATCCCGCCAAAAATATTTATTAAAATTGCCTTGGGGTCCTTTGCCATAATCAACTCAATAGCCTTGGCCGTAGCTTCTTCACCTGCGCCGCCTCCTGCATCCAGGAAGTTGGCTGCCGCACCGCCGTAATACTGAATGGTATCGAGAGTAGCCATGGTAATCCCTGCGCCATTTGCCATGACACCAATATTTCCATCCAAATCAACATAGGCAAGACCTAATTCATGAGCTTTCTTCTCTGATTCGGAACGCTCTTCTACATATGGCAGATCCTTATGCCTATACAAAGCATCATCATCAATGGTCACCTTTGCATCAGCCGCAATAACGGCATCACCGCTCACCACCAGCGGGTTAATCTCTACCAGTTCAGCGTCTAAAGTGGTGAACATCTTATAAAGCTTCTGCAATATCGCCTGTACCTGCTTGGCCTCTCCGGCTTCTAAACCCATTCTGCGCGTAATTTCCCGGGCAGCAAAGGACATCATGCCGATACCATAATCAATATGGTATTTTACCATGTATTCTTCCGGCACTTCTTCAATATCCATTCCACCTTTAGTCGATGCCAGAACTACCGGGCACTTTGTCCCCCGGTCAATGGTAATGGCAAGGTAATATTCCTTTTCGATTTTTAGTTTCTCTTCAACTAAAATAGCATCAACGATCAGACCACGCAATTCACTTCCAAGAAGATTGGCAGCAAATTCTTTTGCTTCATTTGGGTCTGCTGTAAATTTGATTCCACCGGCTTTTCCTCTTTTCCCGGATAGAATTTGTGATTTAATCACAGAATCACCGATTTCGGCTGTTATTTGAGCAGCCTCCTCCGGAGTCTTAGCAACTCTTCCCTTCGGTACCGGAATACCAAACTTGGCAAATTGTTCTTTCCCCATGTACTCATACATTTTCATGGCTGAGTTCTCCCTCCTATCTCAATTTAACAATACAATATACTTTTCCCATCTGGGAAATATTCCCACCCCATGCTTCCCGGCGGCGATTTCGTTAAAAAGCCTGAATAATCTATGTCAAAAAATTATGTCTAATCAATAAAATAACATTACGATGAACTTGAGCCTTTGTACTTCCTTAACTTGTTGTATAAAGTAGCTAAAGATATGTTCAGTGCTTGTGCAGCCTTTTTCTTACCCTCCAGGCTTTCCCCATACCGGGTAAGAGCTGCATTTAAGAGAATCTGCTCCATCTTATCTAGCGGCATCACCTCCATAGAACGATTAGACCCTAAATTTCCGAACTGACCTATATAAGGAGCTAGGTGCCAGGTATGGACAAATTCACCTTCCATATTAACCATGGCCCTTTCCAAAACGCATTCTAATTCCCGGATATTACCCGGCCACTCGTATTCCACCAGCAACTGCAAAGCCTCAGATGAAATTCCCCGTGCTGTTTTGCCAAACTTCTTGTTAAACTTATCGACAAAGTGTTTTGCCAGAACTTTAATATCTTCATTTCTTACTCTTAGAGGAGGCACTTTTATTTCGATGACACTCAATTTGAAATATAGGTCCTCCCGGAACAACCCTTCCTTGACAGCATCCCGCAAACTGCGGCTGCTGGTAGCCATTACACGTACATCGGCTTGAAAAAGCTGATTGCCCCCATATTTTTCGAATTCCCCATCCTGCATAAACCTTACCAGCTTGGCCTGGATATAAGGCGTTAATTCACATACTTCGCTTAATAACAAGACTCCCTGATGAGCTAATTCAACCTTCCCCGATTTAGAACGGGTAGAGCCGGGTACCGCTCCTTTTTCATAACCGAAAAGCTCAATTTCCATTAGATTTTCCGGGAGAGAGGTGCAGTCAACTTTTACAAAAGGTTTTGAATTTCGACTGCTAGCCCGGTGAATTCCATGGGCATACATCTCTTTACCAGTTCCGCTTTCCCCGGAAATTAAAACTGTTGCTTCACACTTGGCCGCCTTCTTGCCTAGTTCAATTGTGGTTTGATAGTATTTGCTTACTCCAACCAGATCTTCGAAACAATATTTGCTTCCAGATATTTTACCAACCCTGGAAACTGATGATTCGACAGCTTGAGTGGTTTTTTTAACTGTCGTAAGAAGCCTTGAACAATCTTGCTCTTTCTTTTCCTCCAGTAATCCGGTAAGCAATTTGATGCCCTTTTCGTCCAACACAAAAATATTATTTAGATCGTGATTATGGAGTTCATCTCGGACTAATTCCCTTTCTCCAGTGACAAGGAGAAGATCCAGATTTGGTATATCCAGTACATTTTTTAGGGAATTTGTGGTTGGGACATTAAATTTGCTCGCCTCAATTATCCCTGGGGAGTTTTCATCAGAATCACATACAACAGCAACCGACACCCAAGGTATCTTTTGAAGCTCCTGAAAAAGCTTTAGTCCATCTGAATTTCCTCCGACAATTCCCAGTAATAATGAGTCCAAAATAAACACCAACCGTAAAATCATTTGTTAGAATATTCTCTTTATTTTAATAAATTCCTTCCGACTTTTCTTAAAATTGTTAAATTTTTGAAAATATTTTAAATATTGGATTGAATATTTTGTCAATATACGCGAAGCTTAGTTAGTTGCAATTTTGGGAACAAAAAAAGCGCAATATTTGCGCTTCAGATTGTCGAGATACCCCTTTTTTAG
>JBMNTN010000063.1:0-10670 GCA_050945755.1 Bacillota bacterium
GGCTAAGATAGCTTAGGAGAAATGCGATTTTTTATTTTTGTCATCTTTATTTTTAACGGGTTGTCTTAACTACTAAATTATTGATGCTAAAAAAGGGGTATCTCGACA
This sequence comes from Bacillota bacterium, assembly GCA_050945755.1. Lineage (GTDB taxonomy): Bacteria > Bacillota > Dehalobacteriia > Dehalobacteriales > Dehalobacteriaceae > JAQVXR01. The sequence goes on from JBMNTN010000063.1 coordinate 109, forward strand.
ATCTGAAAAACCCGGCCTTGGGCCGGGTTTTTTTTTAGACTGTTGAAAACGGAGTTAAGGCAAAAGTTTGATAGTTCGTTACAAAAAGAATTGGTTCTTTAATCACCACTTCCAGGAGAAAGCACTATTACAATAAACTGTTAATTTGATGTGTTGAAAACCTTGCAGTTTTTTGGGGGTATGTGTTACTATGAAAGCAAGTAAAAGAAAAGGAAAACTGGGGCTATAGTGGTTAATAAAAAGGTTTTTTCCGTATCCGAGTTGAATGCTTATCTTAAAGGTTTGATTGAAAATGATAGTTGGCTGAAAAATCTTTGGATTAAAGGTGAAATATCCAATTTTAAAGCCCATTCGTCCGGACATAGATATTTTGTGCTGAAAGATAAATTATCCAGCCTACGATGTGTGATGTTTCGCAGCCGGGCAATGCGACTGTCTTTTCAAGCCCAAAGCGGCATGGATGTGATTTTAAGAGGATATATTTCTGTTTATGAGCGGGACGGACAATACCAAGTTTACGTGGAAGAAATGTATCCTGCAGGTATGGGTGCCCTTTATCTGGCATTTGAACAGTTAAAAACAAAATTGGAGCAGGAAGGCTTGTTTGATGAAGGGAGAAAAAAGGATATTCCTTTTTTACCTCGAAAAATTGGGGTTGTTACCTCCAGTGATGGAGCAGCTTGGCAGGATATTCAAAAAGTTGTATATAAAAGGTTTCCATCTGCCCATCTGGTTTTGGTTCCTACGACTGTCCAAGGTGATAATGCACCAAGGGAAATTGTCCGGGGTATCCAGTTGTTGAATAAAGCGGCCGAAGTCGACGTGATCATTGTCGGACGGGGTGGTGGCTCTTTAGAAGAACTTTGGGCATTTAATACGGAAATAGTGGCTAGAGCTGTTTATTCTTCACGGGTTCCGATAATCTCTGCTGTCGGACATCAGACAGACTATACGATCTGTGATTTTGTGGCGGATAAGCGTGCGGCCACTCCTTCCCATGCAGGAGAAATGGTTGTTCCCGTCCAATCAGATTTAATAAGACTGATTAAAATATATCATACCAGATTAGAAAAAAGCGTAAAGAGCAAGCTGAACTTGGCTAAGCAGCAAACAGCTTATTTAAGAAACAGTGTACCATTTGTTTTTCCGGAACGACTTTTACGAGATAGGATGCAGGATTTGGATATCGAAAAGCAGAATTTGGAGAGAAATGCCAAGGGTTCTTTAAGAGAATTTGGCAATCAACTGGCACTTTTGACAGATAAAATAAATATGTTAAGTCCTTTTACTACGCTTGCCCGGGGCTATGCAGTTTGCCGCCGGGAAAAAGATAATAAAGTGATTACAGCTTCCCGGGAGGTTAATGAAGGAGATAAGGTTGAAGTCCTATTAGCCAGAGGAAGGATTTTATGCAGGGTGACGGATAAAGAGGAAGGAGAAGCCCGTAATGGCTGAAGGAATAGTTTTGAATTTTGAAAATGCGTTGCATCAATTGGAACAGATTGTTAAGGAACTTGAAACCGGTGAATTATCGCTGGATGATACTATTGATCGTTTTGAAGAAGGGGTTAAAATGGTGAAAATCTGCCATCAGAAACTTTCTGAGGCGGAAAGAAAAATAGAGGTTTTAATACGGGAGTTAGATGAAAGGGAAACTGAGTAATGAAAGGCGGAGAGAATAATCGGTGAAGGATTTTGAATCGTATTTAACAGAGAGAGTTAAACTTGTAAATGACAAATTAAATGAATTATTGCCTTTGCCTGATTTAAAACCGGAGGTTTTGTTCCAGGCAATGAGGTACAGTGTATTTGCCGGGGGAAAAAGATTACGTCCGGTGTTGTTTTTGGCAGCAGTTGAAGCAGTAGGCGAAGACTCAGAGTCGCTGCTTCCCTTTGCATGTGCGCTAGAGCTGATTCATACTTATTCTTTAATTCATGATGATTTACCGGCGATGGATAATGATGATTTTCGGCGTGGATTGCCCACTTGTCATAAAAAATATGGGGAAGCACAGGCCATTCTTGCAGGAGACAGTCTGTTGACATATGCATTTAATTTAATGTTAAAGTTACGGGAAAACAAAGTAATGCCGGAACGTTTGTTGGAAGCTATTGATGAGGTTGCTTTCGGTGCTGGAGTTAAGGGAATGATTGTTGGTCAGGTTGTTGACATCGAGGCGGAAAACCGGGAGATTTCTTTAGAAGAACTGAAATTTATTCACCGATACAAAACAGGGGCGTTGTTTCGGGCGGCAATACGAAGTGGCGCCATTTTGGCGGGTGCAAAAAAAACTCAATTGGTAGCTTTAACTGGATATGCGGAGCAATTTGGACTAGCATTTCAAATTACAGATGATATTTTGGATGTGATCGGTGACGAAAAAAAACTAGGTAAGCCTGTAGGAAGTGATGCGAATAATAAGAAAGCTACTTACCCGGCTTTAATCGGATTGGAAAAGGCAAAGATTCAGGCTAGTGAAGCTGTTGAAAGGGCTATTAAGAGTCTAGACATTTTTAATAGTACTGCTGATCCTCTTCGGGAAATAGCAAAGCTGGTTATTACCCGGGAAAATTAAATACAAAATATCTTGAAACAAAAAAATAAATATGCTATAATATGTTCTCGTTTGGATAGTGAATAGTTTCGCGGAATAATCTCATATTTCGTGAAAGCAGGTGACGCAGTATTCTAGTCAAGTCACTTAACTTTGAAAACGGGCCTAAAAATCCGTTGAGGGCACATCGATGAAGTTCCTGGTGCTGGCTTTCGACGCCCAGTTGGGGGTCGGTACTGGGAGTTAAGGATTTAGGGCAACCTACAATGGCATGTAGACGTTGACCCTGTTTCCGTGGAGACCTAAGTACGTGGGGAACTATCTTGGTCGGATAAGGAACTATGGCTTAGGATTAAACCTGCATTTGGCAAAAAGCTGGGTGCAGTGTAGCCTGCCTTGAGTGGGAATGGCGGATTTTTCAGTACCTAGAGTTATTTTGTGACCACAAAATAACACAGATTAGGATGAAACCATCCCTGCAAAAGAGGCTAGAAGTTAAGAAAACTTGTTGAGGAAAACTCCTAGACTGTTTACTTTGTGTGAAGCCTATTGAGGATTAAAGTGTGGACTAAGTGGTAATCTGGCCCTGTATGTGGAAACACTGCAGACCGATTCATAAAGGGAAACCGCCGGCCCGGCAACGGGCAGGTGAATCGGTGGGAAAGCCTGCCAGACCTAAGCCATAATGTTTACTCAATTGGCTGTCACCTGCATACATATCATTATCACAATGGTATGAGGTGAATCTGTTTGGGAAATAATAAATCCAATGCTAAGCGGGGAAGTACTATGAAACACGCCTTATTGGTGGCTCTTGGTACTTTTTTTTTGGCTATCATTATTACTGCTAATTCTCAAGCATTTATCAGCAATGTAAAATCTATATCATTAGCTTTTATATTATTATTTTTTATAATTCTGGTGGGCATTATTTTTGACATTGTGGGAATTGCCGCTACAGCAGCCCAGGAAGCTCCTTTTCATGCTCGTGCCTCACGTCGGTTGTTGGGGGCTAAAAAGTCCATATGGATCGTTAGAAATGCGGATAAAGTGGCGAGCTTTTGTAATGATGTAGTGGGGGATATCTGCGGAACGGTAAGTGGGGCAGTTGGAGCATCCATTGTTTTTAGTTTGGCAAAATATTTTGACCAGGTACCTATTTGGGTTTTAGGGACTGGAATGACAGGATTGGTTGCTGCATTGACTGTAGGTGGAAAGGCGGCAGGTAAAAGTGCGGCAATTAATAAATCTGAAAAGATAATTCTTTGGGTGGGTTACCTGATGGAATGGGTAGGACAAGTTTTCCGGAAAAAGCAGCGGGTAATAAAGAAAAACCGGAAAGGGAAATGACAATGAACAGTGTTCTGGATAAAATAAATGGAGTTGCTGACTTAAAAAAACTATCTTCAAAGGAATTAAAAAAGTTATCTCAGGAAATTAGAAAATTATTGTTAGAAGTCGTATCTAAAAACGGAGGCCACTTGGCTCCCAGTTTGGGTGTAGTGGAGCTTACTTTAGCACTGCACCTGGTTTTTAACACTCCGGAAGATAAAATTATTTGGGATGTAGGTCACCAGTCTTATACCCATAAAATTTTAACCGGCCGGAAAAACGAATTTCATACTCTGCGCCAATATAAAGGAATCAGCGGCTTCCCTAAACGAAATGAGAGTATTAGCGATAGCTTCAATACCGGTCACAGCAGTACATCCATTTCTGCCGCAGTAGGCATGTCCAAAGCAAGGGATTTAAAGGGTGAGAATTATAAAGTTGTTGCGGTGATTGGTGATGGTGCTCTCACCGGTGGCATGGCCTTTGAAGCGTTAGACCATGCAGGCGACCTTAAGACAGATTTAATTGTTGTTTTAAATGACAATGAAATGTCCATTGCAGAAAATGTTGGCGCCATGGCCGGCTATCTTAGCCGTATGCGGACCGACCCCAGGTATGGAAAAAGCAAAGACGAGATTGAACAGCTTTTGAATAAAATTCCCAAAGTAGGTCCTAAAGTTTTACGAACTGTGGAACGGGTAAAAGACAGTCTTAAGTATCTTGTTGTACCGGGAATGCTTTTTGAGGAAATGGGCTTTACTTATTTAGGTCCAATTGATGGACATAATATTGGAACGATGAGGTTGGTACTGCAAAATGCCAAGATGTTAAAAGGGCCGGTCCTGGTTCATGTCATCACCCAAAAAGGAAAAGGCTATAAGCCTGCTGAAGAGAATCCGGATAAGTTTCACGGGATCGGGTCATTTGATTTATCGACAGGAGAACCAATAAAAAAGGATACTCCTCCTTCTTATACCCAGGTTTTTGGCACTACCCTGATGGATTTGGCAGAAAAGAATGAACAGATTATTGCAATAACAGCAGCTATGCGAGGGGGAACCGGACTTAGCCAGTTTGCAGAAAAATTTCCCCAACGTTTTTTTGATGTGGGGATTGCTGAACAGCATGCGGTTACTTTTGCTGCAGGTCTGGCTACTCAAGGTTTTCATCCGGTGGTTGCAATATATTCCACTTTTATGCAGAGAGCATATGATCAAACGCTGCATGACGTTTGCATGCAAAATTTGCCTGTTACATTTGCCATTGATCGAGCGGGATTGGTAGGTGAAGACGGAGAAACACACCAAGGAGTTTTTGATATCTCTTTCCTCCGACACATTCCCAATATGATAATGATGGCTCCGAAAGATGAAAACGAATTGCGCCATATGCTGGTAACCTCTTTGGATTATCTGGGACCCAGTGTACTCAGGTATTCCCGGGGAGCAGGAATTGGAGTAAGCCTGAATGAAAAGCCGCGACCGCTCCCGATTGGTAAAGGTGAGGTCTTGCGAGAAGGAAATCATTTAGCAATTGTCGCTATAGGACCAATGGTTTATACAGCTTTGGAGGCTGCCCGGCAATTGGAAAAGCGGGGAATCCATGCTGCGGTTATTAATGCCCGGTTTATTAAACCTCTTGATCGGGAACTATTAATGGGCTGGGTAAAAAGGGTTCGGCGCATTGTAACTTTAGAGGAACATGTGTTAATAGGTGGTTTCGGTAGTGCGTGCTTGGAAGCTCTTTATACGGGATGCCCAGGGATGGAGATAGAAAGGATTGGTCTTCCTGATAAGTTTATCGAACATGGGAAATCTGAACTCTTAAGAGAAAAATATGATTTAACAGTGCAAGGAGTAGTTAAACGAGTATTGGCGAGGTGGCCAGGGATTTTACGCTCCCGACCTTTTAGTTTTGGAGGCCGATAAGGGTGAAGAAAGACAGGTTGGATCTCTTGCTTGTGGAGAAAGGTTTTTTCCCCAGTAGGGAAAAAGCCAAAGCAGCTATTATGGCTGGTCAGGTAATCGTAAATGGGCTGAAAGTAGATAAAGCCGGGACTGGTATAGATGGGAGTGCGGAGATAAAAATAATCGGCGAGACTTTAAAATATGTCAGCCGAGGCGGTTTGAAACTGGAAAAGGCAGTAAAACATTTTCACCTGGACTTAACTGGAAAAGTTCTTCTGGATATTGGCGCTTCGACCGGTGGCTTTACTGATTGTGCTCTGCAGAATGGAGCCCAAAAAGTTTTTGCTGTTGACGTTGGTTATGGACAACTTGACTGGAAGTTACGTCAGGATAAACGAGTGGTAGTGTTGGAACGAGTAAATGCCCGATACTTGACGACCTCTCAGATTCCGGAACAGGTGGATATTATAACTATTGACGTATCATTTATTTCCTTGACAAAGATTCTTGTTGTATTAAGGCAATTTTTAAAAGACAGCGGTATGATTATTTCTTTAATTAAACCTCAGTTTGAGGCTGGACGGGATAAAGTAGGCAAGAAAGGTGTTGTTCGGGACCCGGCTACGCACCGGGAGGTAATTGCTTGGATAATTAGTACCGCAAATGAATTAGGATTTTATTGTCATGGCTTAACTTTTTCTCCGATTACAGGGCCGGAAGGAAATATTGAATACTTGGCTTTTTTTATGACTGATCCGTCAGATATTCAGATTGAAGCAGATGCGGTTGTTAGGGAAGCTTTTGAATGCTTTCGACCTGAAGCAAAGCAATTTTCTCATGATAAATAATAGAATAGAGGGAAAAGAAATATTTTGTAGAATAAAAATCCGTGTGCTTAATTTAAAGCTGCGGGTTTTCTTTTATTCGTTTGGTTGCATAAAATTCATTAATTGATTAAAATTTATTCATGTTGATTTCTGAGTAATGGAACTTATTTTAATAGCAATGGAGCGATTAATATGAATGTAGTATGTTTGGTAACAAATCAGAAAAAAGAAAATGCTGCAGTGGTAGCAGATCAACTGGAAAGCTGGTTTCTAGATCATGCAGTTAAGGTGGTGCGTTGTAACCCAAGGGTTAAACTTAGCAAAGAGGATTTTATATTTTCAAGGGATGGTAATACTACCGAAAAAGTTGATATGATTCTTGTTTTGGGGGGAGACGGAACATTATTAAATACAGCCCGGGCAGCCGCACCCTATCAGATTCCTCTTCTAGGCATAAATATGGGTCACTTAGGATTTCTGACAGAAGTTGAACTAAACGATATGTTTTCATCTTTGGAAAAATTAGTAGCAGGTGAATTTTGGATGGAAGAAAGGATGATGCTGCAGTGTTCCTTGGTCCGAGAAGGTTCTTCCATTGTAGAGTTTCTTGCTCTTAATGATGTTGTACTAACAAAAGGCCCATTTTCTCGGATGATTTTGTATGATATTTTTGTTGATCATCAGTTTGTGGATAATTATCCGGCAGACGGGTTAATAATTTCCTCACCGACAGGCTCAACCGCATACTCCCTTTCTGCAGGTGGACCGATTGTTTCGCCTGATATGGAGTTAATGATCGTTACTCCGATCTGTCCCCATACCCTTTATTCTCGCCCTATCGTTATTTGTCCAAATAAAGAAGTACGGGTGGTTTTAAAGTCGGAGCTGGCGGAAGTAATGCTGACCATTGATGGGCAGCATGGCTATCGGTTGCAGCGGGAGGATGAAATTTTTGTGCAGGAATCTCCTTTAAAAACTCGGTTAATTCGGCTTAAAAGCAAATCATTTTACGATATTTTGCGAGAAAAGTTGCGGGAAAGCGGTGGTAAAAATCGGTTTTAAAATTGCTCCCCGTGCTGTGGAAATTTGTCATTATTTTTTGAAGAAAGTTGTAATTCAAGGAGACAAGGTGGTCGATGCTACAGCTGGAAACGGTTATGACACCTTGTTATTAGCAAAACTTGTAGGTGACAGCGGAAAGGTTTATTCTTTTGATATCCAAGAGAAAGCCATTGAGGAAACTCGTAGGCGCTTGAACGAGCTTGGATTGCTCCACCGGGTGGAATTAATCTGTTCAGATCATGAGAACCTCAAAAAATATGTTAAGCAGCCGATAAAAGCGATAGTTTTTAACCTAGGCTATCTTCCCGGAGGGAATAAAGAAATTGTAACAAGAGGAGACTCTACCCTAAAAGCCTTAGAAGATAGCTTAGATATGCTTTTCCCCGGAGGGGTTATTTGTCTGGTGGTCTATTGGGGGCATGAAGGTGGACCGGAAGAAAAAGAAATGATAGAAAGTTTTATTTCCCAGCTTTCTCCTCTTCAATGGGATGTTATAAACATTTCTTTTTCAAACAAGATTAAAGCTCCGGTCGTCATTGCAGTTCAAAAGAGAAGTGGGGAGGATTACTAGATAATGAAGAATGCAAGACAGAAAAAAGTAAAACAGATTATTGAAAGCATGGTAATTCGTACCCAATCAGAGTTGGCGGAAGAATTGCATCGACAAGGGTTTCATGTTACGCAAGCAACAGTTTCCCGCGATATTAAAGAATTGGGATTAATTAAAGTACCTGTTGGGAAGAACAGTTCAAAATACAGCATGCCGCAAAGTGTTACTCCTGGAAATATAACTGAACGGGTAAAAAGAATGTTCAGAGACAATGTTAATAATATCGATTTCAGCGAAAATTTAATATTAATCCGTACTATCCCCGGGGCGGCAATGGTAGTTGCTTCCGCGATAGATTATTTAGGATGGAAAGAGATCTTAGGCTCTGTTGCCGGGGATGATACCATACTGGTAATTGCTAAACCCAAAGAAGCTGTGCCTGATTTGATGCAAAAGTTTAGTAGGTTTATGGTTTGAGATGGGAGTTGCTTTTATGTTGAAAGAGCTGTATGTTGAGAATTTTGCTTTGATAGAAAAATTGCAGGTTAACTTCCAAGCTGGATTTAATGTGTTAACGGGAGAAACAGGAGCAGGAAAGTCACTGATTATCGACGCTGTTGGGATTTTGATTGGGGGTAGGCCTTCCCAGGATATGGTGAGAACGGGAGCAGAAAAGGCTACGATTCAAGGGTGCTTTTGCGAACCGTTTCATCCGGAAATTATTTCCTTTTTGAAAGAGGCAGGTTTTACACTTAAAGATGGCATTCTTGTCATTAGCCGGGAAATTAGAAATAGCGGCAAGCATACCTGCCGGGTTAATTACCGGGTAGTTCCGGTATCTCTTTACCGAGAAATCGGGAGAAAATTAATTAATATTCATGGGCAACATGAGCATATTGCACTTTTGGAAGAAGAGAATCAGCGCTTACTATTAGACAGCTTTGGTGGTGAGGAAGTTTTACAATTGAGAGAAGAGGTCAAAGCCAGTTACTCTGTTCTCCAGGAATTGAGAAGGAAACTGGAGGGAATGCTTAAGAATGCCCAAGATGCTGAGCGGCGAAAAGACCTATTATTTTATCAAATAAATGAAATTGAAAATGCAGCATTGAGACCAGGAGAGGAAGAAAAACTTCAAGGGGAAAAAAGTGTTTTACAGAATGCGGAAAAGCTAGCTTTTGACTGCAGAGCAGCTTATGAAAAGCTGTATGGTTCTCGGGTGCAGGGCGCAGTTGATCTGGTTAGTGAAGCGGACAGCCTCTTAAAACCCCTTGTGGAAATTGATAAAAACGTGGAACCGATTACCCAGCGCCTGGATGAAATATACTATTTGTTAGAGGATGTAGTTAGGGATATTGCGGGGTATCAGGATAGTATAGAAAGTAACCCAATGCGTTTGGAACAGGTTGAAAGACGTTTGCTGGAAATTAAAAAGCTGAAGAAAAAATATGGCTCGACAATTGAAGAAATTCTGCAGTTTGCACATAATTCCAAAACAGAACTTGAAGAATTGGAACACACTGCAGAGAAGACTGATGAATTGGAAAGGTTGTTACAAAAGGAGCAAGAGCGGTATCATAGCTTATCAAACCAACTAACAGTTGCTCGAAAGAAAACCGGGGAAAAGTTATCCAGTGCCGTCACCAAAGAACTTCACCAACTCCAAATGCCTTCAGCTAGATTTGTTGTACAGGTAAAACCTACCGATGCAAGTTTGCAGGGAAAAGATTCTATAACTTTTTTGATAAGCCCTAACGAGGGAGAAGAACTAAAACCGGTAGCACGTATTGCTTCGGGTGGCGAAATGTCTCGGATTATGCTGGGTGTAAAAGTAGTACTTGCCCGGTTGGATCAAATTCCGACATTGATATTTGATGAAATAGATAGTGGATTGGGCGGACGGGTGGTTTATGCTGTTGGGGAAAAATTATCTTTAATTGGGGATTATACGCAAATTATTTGTGTGACTCATTCACCGGTGGTTGCAAGCTTTGCCAACCGACACCTCTTTATTTCAAAAAAAGCTGTAGGGGGAAGAACGGTAACAGATATTAATAAACTGGACGAAAAGGGAGTTCTACATGAATTGGGCAGGATGCTTGCCGGGGATAATATTTCTGAAGTTACATTAGCCCAAGCAGGTGAACTTCTAGAGACTGGACGAAAAAGGAAAAAATTTTGAATGGATGAGTGCCTATAAGGCACTTCAGATTGTTGAAAAAGTCCAATACAAAAAGCATAAAAAATGGTCTTATCCCTTGAAAACAATGGGTTTAAGGCCATTTTTTATGGTACAATTAGAGCAGAGAATATTATACAAGTTGGTGATAAA
>JBMNTN010000064.1:0-10539 GCA_050945755.1 Bacillota bacterium
TTTTATAAAGAAGCGATAAGGGCTGGAATCAAACCTATCATAGGGTGTGAGGTTTATGTTGCACCGCGGTCCAGGTTTGATAAAGAGGCTAAGGTGGATGATACCCCTGCTCATTTGGTGCTATTAGCAGAAACTGACGAGGGTTATCAGAATCTTTCTAAACTGGTTTCAAGGGCATTTCTGGAAGGATTCTATTATAAGCCCCGGGTTGATAGGGCGCTTTTACGCCAATACAGTAAAGGGTTGATTGCTCTTAGTGGTTGCTTAGCAGGGGAGATTCCCCGTTCTCTTTTGAAAGGGCAGGCAGATAAAGCAAAAACTATAGCCAGGGAATATAAAGATATTTTTGGGAAAGATAACTTTTTTCTTGAGGTTCAGCAGCATGGAATTGAGGAGCAAACCAAGATTAATTACGAGATCATCAAAATGGCAAGGGAACTGGATATTCCCTTGGTAGCGACAAATGATGTGCATTATGTTAATAAAGAAGAAGCGGCAGCTCAGGATGTGCTCGTCTGTATCCAGACGGGAAAGCTGAGGGAAGAAGAAAATCGGATGAGGTTTCCCACTGAAGAGTTTTACCTTAAGTCTTACGAAGAAATGGAAATGCTTTTTGGTGAATATCCTGATGTACTGACTAATACCTTGACGATAGCAGACCGCTGTTCTGTGAACTTTGAGTTTGGACAGCTTTATCTTCCTAACTACCAGGTGCCAACCGGCTATACGATAAAAAGTTATCTCAGGGAACTTTGCCTAAAGGGAGCTGAAAAAAGGTATTCCATTCTTACAGAAGAGATAAATAAACGGCTTTATTACGAGTTAGATGTGATTGAGAAAATGGGGTTCCCCGGTTATTTTTTAATTGTCTGGGACCTGGTTAATTTTGCCAAACAGAAGCATATTATGGTTGGCCCTGGCAGAGGCTCTGCTGCCGGCAGCCTGGTAGCGTACTGTTTGGGGATCACTGATTTGGATCCTTTGAAATATGATCTTCTTTTTGAAAGATTTCTTAATCCGGAGAGAGTAACGATGCCGGATATTGATATAGATTTTTGTTTCGAACGCCGGGGAGAAGTAATCGAATATCTGGTGGAAAAATACGGAGATGACCGGGTAGCCCAGATTATTACTTTTGGAACGATGGCGGCAAAAGCTGCCGTCCGGGATGTGGGCCGTGTCCTTAATATGCCTTATGCTGACGTGGACAGGGTGGCAAAATTAATTCCCGGAGAACTGGGTATGACTATTGACAAAGCATTGGAACTAAATCGGGAATTAAAGAACCTCTATCAGGAAGATCATCGGGTGCAAGAACTGCTTGATTTAGCCCGCCAGTTGGAAGGGATGCCTCGGCATGCCTCCACTCATGCGGCAGGAGTAGTCATATCTCAAAAAGAGTTGATTGAACACCTTCCTGTACAGAAAACTGCTGACAGTGCCGTGACAACTCAATTTGCCAAAGAAACGGTAGAAGAGATCGGCCTTTTAAAAATGGACATACTGGGCTTAAGAACATTAACAGTTATCCGTGATTGCTTGGAGAATATCCGGAAAAACAAGAAAATGGATTTTGACCCCAACGACTTTCCCTTAAATGATGCAAAAACATATGAACTGCTTTCCCGGGGTGAAGGGACAGGTGTTTTTCAGTTGGAAAGCTCCGGGATGAAGAATATTTTAAAGAACCTAAGGCCGGAAAGGTTTGAAGATATTATTGCACTTGTTGCACTCTATCGGCCAGGCCCCCTGGGAAGCGGCATGGTGGAAGATTTTATTAATCGGAAACACGGCAGTGTTAAAACAGATTACCCCCACCCCGACCTCCAGCCGGTATTGGAAGAAACCTATGGTGTTATATTATATCAAGAGCAAGTGATGAAAATAGCGGGCACTTTAGCCGGATTTTCGATGGGGCAGGCAGATATGCTCCGCCGGGCAATGGGAAAAAAGAAACCGGAAGTAATTGCCGGGATGCGGAAAGCATTTCTGGATGGGGCAGCTAAGCACAAGGTAGACAAAGAAACAGCCAATCAGGTTTTTGACCTCATGGAGTATTTTGCCGGTTATGGTTTTAACAAAAGCCACTCTGCTGCTTATGCTTTGGTAGCTTACCAGACAGCTTATCTTAAGGCCAATTATCCGGTTGAATATATGGCGGCTCTCCTAACCAGCGTGATGGATAACATGGACCGGGTCCCGGTTTATATTGAGGAATGCCGGAGGATGGAAATTGAAATTCTTCCTCCTGATGTTAATGAAAGCCTGGTTGACTTTACCGTGGTTGGGGGAAAAATTAGATTTGGTTTGGCAGCGGTAAAAAATGTTGGCCGCAGTGCTATTGAAGATATTATTCGGTCGCGAACTGAAGCAGGCAGGTTTCTTTCCCTGATCGATTTTTGTACCCGCATCCCTCTCAATAGGAGGGTACTGGAAAGCCTGATTCGCTGCGGGGCTTGTGATTCCTTGGGGCACAAGCGTTCACAAATGCTGGCTGTCATGGATTGCTGCCTGGAAATGGGGCACAAAAGGTTGCAGGAAAAAATGTCCGGGCAGATAACTATTTTTGAGTTTGGCACATCCTCTCAAGAATATGAATCCTATCAAATTGAGATGCCCGATATCAAGGAGTTTTCCGCTCCGGAGCTGCTTGCCATGGAGAAAGAAATGATTGGTTTTTATGTCAGCGGGCACCCTTTGGCGTCTTATAAAAAATTTCTCAACAAAGCAAATCTATCCTCAATTGATACTTTGTCCCCGATAGATGATGGGCGCTCGGTTCGTGTAGGAGGGATTATTACCGCTGTTCGCCAAATGATTACCAGAAGAGGCGAACTCATGGCTCAATTTACTTTGGAGGATTTTACGGGAAGCATTGATTGCATTGTATTTCCCCGCAGATTTGAAAAATTACATGATTTAATTGGGGTAGATCAAGTAATAATTATGGAAGGAAAACTAAACTGTCAGGAAGATTCCATGAAAATTTTTTGTGAAACACTGCGACAAGCCGGAGAGGAAAAAAAGAATGGCAGTAAATTATTTCTTAAATTGGATAAGATCAGGAGCGGGGACTTTTTAATAAAGATGCAAAATATCTTGGCGAATTATCCAGGGAAAATGCCTGTTTATCTTTATTTTACGGAAACAAAAAAATATATGTTGGTTCAGGACAGGTACTGGGTGGAGCCATGTAGTCAATTGCTAGGTAGGCTAAAACAAGAACTTGGAGAAGAAAATGTTGTTTGCAAGTAGGAAAAAGGTTTATTAAAAGTTAAATTTTCAACTGTTTTGCAGGAAATCTTATTGAGACATTGAATTAGATTTTGAACAAATAAATGCCGACAGCAGAGCAGCAAGGAGTTGAAGATATGCGCGTAGCGATTTACCCAGGAACATTTGATCCGGTGACCAACGGTCATTTGGATATTTTAGAAAGGTCGGTTGCACTTTTTGATAAGGTAATTATTGCAGTGGCTTTGGATAATTATAAAAACAGCCTTTTTGATATCAACGAAAGATTGGACATGCTGCATGCTGTTACCAGCGGTATGGAAAAGGTGGAAGTAGACCTTTTTAAAGGATTGTTGGTTGATTATTGTAGTAAAAAAAGAGCTACAGCTATCATCCGTGGGCTAAGGGCAGTATCTGATTTTGAGTACGAGTTCCAAATGGCTTTAATGAACAAGAAATTAAATGGCAAAGTAGAAACAGTTTTTCTCATGACCAGTTCTAAGTATTCATATATTAGTTCAAGTATTATAAAACAGGCTGCTTCATTAGGCGGGTGTATTTGGGGATTGGTTCCGGATATAGTTGCCAATGCAATTGCCGAAAAATATTCATAAAGAATAAGCAGTTTTCAGTAGATAATTTGTAACCTTTTGAGGTGGGAATATGGAAAACAATGAAAAGGCATTTAGTGAATATATTGTGATTAAGGCTAAAGAAAACGGTGTAACAATCATAGGGCTAACCCGGGGAAAGGACACAAAGTTTCATCATTCGGAGAAGTTGGACAAAGGGGAAGTAATGATTGCCCAATTTACCGAATATACATCGGCTATAAAAGTGAGAGGGAAAGCAACGGTAATGACAAAGCATGGTGATATCGAGTCCGGTGATTGAGTATGGTACAAATGGATTCAGCAAATATTAATTACCCAAGAGGAGGCGACCGGAAGTGTGGACTGTAGTATATATTGCTCCTAACAAAGCAACCGCGGAAATGTTAAAAAATTATCTTGCGGGAGAAGGACTCCTTGTAATGCTGCGTTCTATTGGTGTTCCGCATTTAGGCGATTCCGGATCTGTGGAAATCCTTGTACCTGAATCAGAAGTAGAAGAGGCTCATGAAATTATTAGCAGTACCATTGGCTGCTAAAGGATTATTTATAGTAAGCCTAGGTTGTGGATAAACTACATCTGGGAGGATTTTTAATGAAGAAAATTGGTGTATTAACCAGTGGCGGGGATGCTCCGGGGATGAATGCTGCTATCCGGGCTGTAGTACGGACAAGCATCTATTATAAAGTGGAAGTAGTTGGCATCAGGCGTGGGTACGCCGGTTTAATTAATGGGGATTTTATCCCTCTCACTTTAGGATCAGTTGCCGATATCATTCATCGGGGGGGTACCGTGCTCCGCACTGCCCGGTCAGAGGAATTTTTCCATCCCGAAGGACGGCAGCAAGCCGTATCTTTGTTGGAGCAAGAAGGAATTGAGGGATTAGTGGTTATCGGTGGAGACGGTACTTTTCGTGGTGCGCTTGAGCTTGAAAAGATAGGGGTACCAACAGTAGGTATTCCGGGAACTATTGATAATGATATTCCCTGCACCCAATTTACCATTGGCTTTGATACTGCCGTTAATACTGTAGTAGATGCTATTAATAAGATTAGAGATACCGCAACTTCCCACGAACGTATTTTTGTAATTGAGGTTATGGGTCGTCATGCCGGGTTTATTGCTCTATCCGCAGGTTTGGCTGGGGGAGCCGAATCCGTCTTAATTCCGGAACGGTCTTTTTCTTTGGACGATGTGGTTGCAAAAATTAAGCGTGGACAGCGAAGAGGTAAATTACACAGTATTATTCTTGTGGCAGAGGGCGCTGCCAGTACCTTTGATGTTGCCAAAAAGATTAACGAGCTTTCCGGTCTGGATACTCGGGTCAGTATTTTAGGTCATATCCAGAGGGGAGGAACCCCTACCGCCCTAGACAGAATTCTTGCCAGCAGGATGGGTGCGGAAGCAGTTAATCTCTTAATAAACGGCCGGCATAAGCTGATGGTTGGTATTCAAGATAACAGAATAAAAAATTTCGATTTGGAATGGGCCTTAAACCAGCGTCATGAAATTGATTTGAGTGAGTATGAATTGGCCCAAATTTTAGCAATTTAGTGGCTGGAAAGGAGCCGGTTTGATGATTCATACTAAGATTGTCTGTACAATAGGGCCAGCTTCTGAATCTGTTGAGATGCTTGAAAAGCTAATTAAAGCCGGCATGAATGTTGCCCGGCTTAATTTTTCACATGGAACTCATGATGAACATGGTCGACGGATAAAGAATATCAGGCAAGCTGCGAAAAACCAAAAAACTTGTGTGGCAATTTTACTGGATACCAAAGGACCGGAAATCCGTATTGGTAGTTTGCCCGGGGGGAAAGTTGTTCTTTCCGAAGGCCAGGAAGTAATTATTACAGTTGGAGAGACGTTTGGCAGAAAGAATGTTTTGCCTGTTACCTATCAAGGACTGCCGGATGATGTAGCTCCAGGTGCGACAATTTTAATTGATGACGGGTTGATTGGGTTAGAAGTTCAAAAAGTAGAAAATAGTGAAATAATCTGCTGGGTAAAAAACGGTGGTGAGGTTCTTTCTCATAAAGGAGTTAACGTCCCAGGGGTAGAAGTGAGCCTTCCCGGAGTTACGGAAAAAGACACAGCCGATATTATATTTGGCATTAACCAGGGTGTGGATTTTATTGCCGCATCTTTTGTGAGGAAACAATCTGATGTTTTGGATATCCGAAGAATTCTAGAAGAACATAACGCAGCGATTGATATTATTGCCAAGATTGAAAGCCGTTCCGGAGTCAATAATATTGATGATATTTTAAAAGTGGCGGACGGAATTATGATTGCCCGGGGGGATTTAGGCGTAGAAATACCGGCGGAAGAGGTACCTTTGGTCCAAAAGATGATAATCAACAAATGCAATCAAGCTGGGAAGCCGGTTATCACTGCAACTCAGATGTTGGACTCTATGATTCGTAACCCGAGGCCGACTAGGGCGGAGGCAAGTGATGTTGCTAATGCCATTTTCGACGGTACTGATGCTGTTATGCTTTCCGGAGAAACGGCAGCAGGAAAATACCCTGAGGAAGCGGTTCAAACTATGGCGAGGATTGCTTCTCAGGCAGAAACCGGGTTTAATTACAATGCCGAGGCAAAGGGCGTATTAACGTCATCCACGATTACAGATGCGATTAGCCATGCTTCTTATCACATTGCCGATTCCTTAAATGCCGCTGCGATTATTACTCCTACGACGTCGGGGTTCACGGCCAAGATGGTGGCAAAGTACCGATCCCGGGCCCCTGTAATTGCCGCTACACAGCATGAGAGGGTTCAGCGTTTGTTAAGTTTAGTTTGGGGTGTAAAAGCTGTCTTGGTGCCGGAAACAAAAGGAACAGATGAAATGATTAGCCAGGCTGTTTCCGCAGCTTTATCGGAACGGTTGGTTCAGGGCGGGGACTTAGTAGTTATTACTGCCGGAGTTCCTGTGGGTAGTCCGGGAAACACCAATCTGATTAAAGTACATGTGATTGGTAATGCTATTGCTCGGGGAACAGGGATTGGTAATTTGGTAGCAACCGGGGTGGCAAGATGTGTCCAAAACGGGAGAGAAGCCCTTCGGGTAGTACAAAAAGGTGACGTAATTATTGCTTCCAGTACTGATCGGGAGTTTATGCCCAGCATGGAAAAGGCAGCGGCAATAATCACGGAAGAAGGAGGGTTAACCTCCCATGCAGCAATTGTTGCTATTAATTTAGGCATTCCGGTTATTGTGGGTGTTGAGGGTGCAAGGGAAAAGATACCTGATAGGTCGGTGATTACAGTTGATGCAGTGCGTGGCCAAGTTTTTTTAGGTGTGACAAAAGTGTTATAAAAATTCCCCCGCATACTGTTTTTTAAATCACAGCTATTTGCTGTGATTTTTATATGTATCCAGTATTCATATCCGTGTTTGCTCTGCAATTCAAAAAAATATGATATAATCTGAATATGTGCATGATTCAACAAGCAATGCTATAGGGGGAGAGACATAATGAAACAGGCAGATAGACCAATAGGAATTACAGACACCACACTTCGTGATGCACATCAGTCTTTACTTGCGACTCGGATGAAAGTGGAAGATATGCTTCCTATTGCCGAACAGATGGATGCAATTGGTTTCCACTCAATGGAGGTATGGGGCGGAGCAACTTTTGACAGTTGTATGCGCTTTCTTAATGAAGATCCGTGGGAAAGGCTGCGCAAGTTGCGCAAAGTAATCAAAAATACTAAGCTGCAGATGCTGTTAAGAGGGCAGAATTTAGTTGGCTATCGCCACTATCCGGACGACGTGCTTGAGAGATTTATTAATAGAGCAATTAGCAACGGGATTGATATATTACGAATTTTTGATGCCTTGAATGATATCCGCAATATGGAAAAGGCAATGAAAGTAGCTAAGGCGGAAGGCGGCCACGTTCAAGCTACCATTTCCTATACAATTAGTCCATTTCATAATTTGGATTATTACCTAAAATTAGCTCAATCAATGAAGGATTTGGGGGCTGACTCTATCTGTATCAAAGATATGGCAGGAATTATTACACCAACGATGGCCTTTGACTTGGTAAAAGGTTTGAAGGAAAAAATAAAACTTCCGGTGCAACTCCATAGTCACTATACCAGCGGTATGGCGACTATGTCATACTTGAAAGCAATAGAAGCTGGAGTAGATGTTGTTGACTGTGCTGTGTCTTCACTGGCAAACGCAACATCCCAACCGGCATCTGAAACTATGGTTGCGACATTGGAAAATACTCCTTGGCAAACGGGGCTCGACCTGGAAAAATTAACAAAAGTAGCAGAGTATTTTAAGAAAGTCCGGGCTAAGTACAAAAACTTTGATGTTGCTGACGGTACTGTTGATGCAAATGTACTGCGCTATCAGATTCCCGGCGGGATGATTTCCAATTTTATTTCTCAACTCCAACAGGCTAATGCTTTGGATAAGCTGCCTGAGGTACTAAAAGAGGTTCCCCGGGTACGGGCTGATTTTGGTTATCCACCTCTTGTGACTCCGTCAAGCCAAATTATCGGTTCCCAGGCGGTTTTGAACGTACTGGCTAATGAGAGATATAAGATGGTAACCAATGAGGTAAGAAATTATATGAAAGGGCTTTATGGTCAGCCTCCTGCCCCAATTGATGCAGAGACCAGGAAAAAAATAATTAAGAATGAAGAGCCCATTAGTGTAAGACCGGCTGATCTCTTATCCCCACAGATGGGCGATGCCAAAAAGGAAATAAATTTTTATGCAGAAAGCGAAGAGGATGTTTTATCATATGTATTATTTCCTCAAGTAGCAAAAGTTTTTTTAGAGGAGAGATTGGCCGGAAAAACCAATGTAGATTTTTCTTTAGTCAATAAAGAAAAGGATTCCGATGTTCATCCGGTTTAGGATAGATTTATTGCCCCGGTATTTTTACCGGGGTTAAATTTTAAACGTTCCAGTAGGGTTTTGTCACTGACTGGCGAATTTATAATAATTGTGTTATGCTTATGTCCAAAATGTCTCTTGTGCGATAGAATGTGGAGAAGGAGAAGAAATTGAAGAATCTGAAACTGGTTTTTATGATAATCTTTTTGTTAGTTTTAAGCAGTAATATTGTGTATGCCGGCAGTGAGAAGTATTATACTTTGTCAGAACCTTGGGTTTACACTATTACACATGAGGTTGTGTTAAAAAATCCTACTCAGGACACTATTCGCAACATTAGGGTAACTATCCCTCTTATGAATAAGAATCAACCTGTATACCAGGAACTTATTGGAGAAGAATTTAACCTCTGGCCGGAAAAAATTATCACAAGCCAAGCGGGTACCCGACAAGGATTATTTACCATTCCGGCGATTTATCCCGGTCAAAAGGTAACTCTGAGACAGAAATATGCTGTGCGGAATTATGCGGTTAACTTTTACATTGAACCGGGAAAGGTGTCTGCTGATTATAATAATTACCAAGGTATTTCTGATTCGTATTTAAAACCCGAAACAAAAATTGAATCTAATCATCCGTCCATAATTAAATATGCTAAGGAAGTTGCGAAGGATGTAACGAATCCATATATTATTTCTCAGAAGCTTTTTGCTGATATAAACCTTTTTATGACATACAAAAGTGATTCAGCTAACGCTTATAAGGGAGCTTTAAATGCGATTCGCACCGGGGAAGGTGTTTGTGAGGATTACACGGACCTATTTGTAGCTTCGGCACGGGCATTAGGAATTCCGGCCCGCTGG
Source organism: Bacillota bacterium (assembly GCA_050945755.1). Taxonomy (GTDB): domain Bacteria; phylum Bacillota; class Dehalobacteriia; order Dehalobacteriales; family Dehalobacteriaceae; genus JAQVXR01. The sequence continues at coordinate 9,577 of JBMNTN010000064.1, forward strand.
AAATCCGGGTATCTTTATCTTCCAAAAGAATATAACAATCCTCCTTACATTAAGGAAAATGGTACTTTGGATATTACCTTAATGCGGCATACTTGGCCGGAATTTTATCTTCCCGAGATTGGTTGGGTAGTTCTTGACCCCACATTTACCTATAAAATTAGGTCGGGAAAGAGGGAAGAAAAGGCAGTTGACTGGGATAAGTTTGCCAGGATTGAATCAAGTTCCCGGCACATCTTTTTTTCCTATGGAAATCATGATGATAGTTATATTGAGTATAAGTATACCGGTCCGAAGCCTCAGTTGCAGTTTGCCGAGTATATGGAGTTTGGAAATAACATTTTTCCCTTTCGAGATGCTGTTAACCATTGGGCAAAGGACAGTATTTTGTATCTAACAAATTATACACCCCGAATTCTTGGAGGTTACGGTAACGGTTATTTTGGTCCTAATGATAAGGTAACCCGGGCACAGCTTGCCGCCATGCTTAATCGAGCACTTTCACTTGATTATAACGTGAGTAAACCTCAGTTCTCAGACGTCAAACCGGGTTATTGGGCTTATGCAGATATTGCTGCGGCAAAAGGTGCAGGTATTTTTGGTGGCTACCCGGACGGAACATTTAAACCGGAAAGGTACGTCAGCCGCGCTGAGTTGGCTGTAATTTTAGACCGGGCCTTCGATTTAGGTTATCCGGCAGCTGGTGTTTCTTTTAAGGATTTAGGTAAATCAGGCTATGCTTGGGCAGATTCCAGTATTATAAATTTGGCAGGAAACGGAATTGTTGCCGGGTATGAAGGAGGTTACTTTTACCCGGAAAGGAATGTGACCAGAGCTGAATTTTCAGTATTTTTGACCAGGGTTTTAGACGGTGCATTCAGGCTGCCTGTCAGATAATAAAAAGTTGTATAATGTGTTTGATTAAAACCACCAGGATTAAACTGGTGGTTTTTTAATTGTATAGAG
>JBMNTN010000065.1:0-10471 GCA_050945755.1 Bacillota bacterium
GGGGTTTTTGCTCCGATGATAAATTCCCGGATAACAACGTCCATACTGTTCCCCAGAACCTTCCTTAGGGCTGCCAGGCTTTTTTCTAGGTCGGGGGATAATAAAATATCTTGAGGTTCATTGCTTTTTTTTTCAGGCTCTTGGCTCAGTAGGTTCCAAAATCGCAGTTTTCTCAGAATTGACTGAAGCATAACTTACCTCAAAATAAATAGTGGATTCTGATTAGTATTAGTGATATTTAAACCTTTATTCATCCAGATGCCCATTGGGGGTAATGCATATTTCCCTACTTCCTGAAAAATATTAGAGTTGGAATTAGTCGGCTTTAAGGAGAAAACATGAAGATTATTGGGGTAACAATTCTCTTCTTTTTGATTTTCTGGTATGAAGGGATTAAGTTAATAAAAGAAAAAATGTGGAAGGAACTGGCGGTTTTTGTTGGATTGATGCTGATCGGGATGTCTTTGTCTTATGCATATCTATTGGATTTTCCGATCCTGCGCCCGGTAAAAGTTGTTGAAGCTCTTCTAGAGCCTATTGCAGGATGGGTCAAAACAATTTCTTCTCCATAAAACATAAAAAATTAGGAGGAAAACTAATGAGAGTAATTGCAATCTTGCTTTTTTTTTCATTGATTATTGTATTTCAACTGCCTCCTTTGATCCGAGGAAAAAAGTGGCGGGAATTAATTGTTTTTATGATGCTTTTTTTAGCCGGCTTGGGATACAGTGTGGGCCAGGTGCTGGACTGGCCGCTGCCCAACCCGACAAAAAGATTGGAGCTGCTTTTTGAACCTGCATGGAAGGCCATTGAAAAAATTTTATCTTAATAATATGAAAAAAGATTTATACTAATAAGAAAGAGCTGGCTATTCTTTTGAATTCCCGGCAGGAAATGACTTTTTTATATGGAATATATAGACCCAATTAGGGGAGGGGACAGAATTGGTATCAAATAACAGACTGAAAGAGCCCTTTGTAGATGCGTTGTTCGAAGCAATTTTGCTATTGGAAAATCAAGAAGAATGTTATCGTTTTTTTGAGGATATTGCGACGACGGGAGAAATCAAATCCCTGGCTCAACGCTTGGAAGTGGCAAAAATGTTGGAACGGGATGAAACCTATACTAAAATTGCCGAGGTAACGGGGGCAAGTACGGCAACAATCAGCAGGGTAAAAAGATTTCTCAATTACGGGGCAGATGGCTATAAATTAATTCTGGATAGATTGGCGAAAAAGAAGAAAGAAATGGGCGAATCCATTGCTCAGACTGTCAAGAAGGGTATTTAAGTTTTTTACGCTTCACAGGCTTCGGCAAGGAATTATATGAGCCCGACTAAAAGGGATTGGGGCAAACTCGCACCAATCCTTTTCTTTTAGTATCTGCGCTTTTTTTATATGCCAAGTCGGTCAGGTTAAAATAATTCTTGACGGGTGGAAAGATGAATGCTAACATATCTTTATTACGTTAATGAGTTAAAGTGGTAAAGGGGAGTTTGGCTGTGCCTCAAAAAGTCGGTTTGCAATTACCCCATGGCATGAGAGATTTGTTGCCAGGGGATACCAAATTAATCAGAGATCTGGAAAACCTTTTTGTGGACAGGTTTTCCCGGTGGGGGTATTTTGAAGTGATTACCCCGGTACTGGAATATTACGAAAATCTTTTGCCTGCCGAGACACCTGAAGACCAATTTTTTAAGTTGATTGACCGTGAGGGGCAGATCCTTGCCATGCGTACCGATATGACCACGCCTATTGCCCGGATGGTGGCAGCGAAAATGGGGAAAGAGCAATTTCCTTTCAGGGTATTTTACCTGGCGAATGTTTTCCGTTATGAGCATCCTCAAAGAGGCAGGCAGCGGGAATTTTTCCAAGCCGGGGTAGAACTGATTGGGGACCCGGCCCCGACGGCAGATGCCGAAGTAATTGCCCTGGCTGTGGAATGCTTGAAGGAAGCAGGATTGGAAGATTTTCAGATTAGCATCGGCCAAGTAAATTTTTTAAAAGGAATTATTGATTCCATGGAGGTAGATTCTGCCATTAAGGATAAAATAACTTGGGCTGTTTCCCGAAAGGATTTTGTTGAGTTGGAAATGTTTCTTAACAAGCAGCGGATTGACCCTGGGTTTAAAAAATTGATTCTTTCTCTTCCGGCATTAAGAGGTGGCGTGCAAGTGATTGATCAAGTTCTGCCCTTGACGGAAAATATTACGGCACGGGAAGCGTTGGAAAATTTAAGGGAAGTCTTTCATCTCCTTGAGGTATATGGTGTCGGAAAAGAAGTCTTTGTAGATTTTGGCATTATGAGAGATTTTGATTATTACAGTGGAATTGTTTTTGAAGGCTACAGTCCTGGAGTAGGAGCACCGATCTGCGGGGGAGGTCGTTATGACCGGATGCTTGGGAAATACGGCTTAGATGCTCCGGCTACTGGCTTTGCTATCGGTATGGAAAGGCTGATGCTGGCATTGGAAGCAGAGCATCAGGTAGACCGGCTCATAGCAGTTGATTACCTGGTTGTCAGTTCCGATCCAGCCCAGGCTGTTAGAAAAGCCCAGGAACTACGCCAACAAGGGTTTAGCGTACTGGTGGCCGGGCAAGGCCAAGATTTGCCGGTGGCTGCCCGGAAGAAATTAGAGCTCTAGGGGTGAAAGGATATGGAGGAAAACAATAGGCTGTTAACCATCGCAATTCCCAAAGGCAAATTGGGGAAGGATGCTGTTCAGGTACTGAATGCGGCAAATTATCCTACCGCAGGGTTAGAAACCGATAGCCGGAAGCTTCTTTTTGATTATCCGGACAGTAAGGTAAGGTATATAGTCTGCCGTCCCACGGATATCCCGATATATGTTGATTATGGAGCAGCGGATTTGGGGATTGTAGGCAAGGACTCTATTTTTGAAAGTAATAAAGATGTTTTTGAACTGCTGGATCTAAAATTTGGCTGGTGCAGGTTTGTGGTGGCGGTGCCGAGAACAACTGCGGAAAAATATACCGGTGCTGACGGCCGGGTTAATTTAAATAATTTTAACCATGCTCGCGTGGCTACGAAGTTTCCCCGGGTGGCAGAAGCCTTTTTTCGGGAGCAGGGCATTCAAGTGGAAGTGATAAAACTGCACGGGAATATTGAATTGGCTCCTATGGTGAACCTGGCGGAAATGATTGTTGATATTGTTTCCACCGGAGCTACATTAAAGGAAAACGACCTGGTGGCTGTTGCCGACATTTTTCCTGCTTCCGCCCGGGTAATTGCCAACCGGGTAAGTTATCGCATGAAATACCAACGAATGCAGAAATTAATCGAAAAGATGCGTGATTATGTTGACTGTGGAGGGAAAACCAGTGATTAAGATTATTGATGCTGGCGAAGAATTTTTAGAGGACATTAGGAAAGACCGGCGGGAAGACCAAGACTTAACTGCATCAGTTCAAGAGATTCTCACGGAAGTTAAAACAAAAGGCGATCAGGCTCTTTTAAAATATACCCGGCAGTTTGACGGGGTGTCACTCAATCAGGCAGAAATCAAAGTCAGTAACAAGGAGATCGAGAATGCCTATCGGGAAATAGATTCCTCAAGCCTTGATTCCCTTCGTCTTGCCCTTCAGAATATTAGGGAGTTTCACCGTAAGCAATTAACCAAGTCTTGGATGGAGCCGGATGAACAAGGTTCTTTCCTGGGTCAGTTGGTGCGGCCTTTAGAAAGAGTGGGTATTTATGTACCCGGAGGTACTGCCTCTTATCCTTCCTCGGTGCTAATGAATGCTGTTCCGGCAAAAGTTGCCGGAGTAAAGGAGATCATTATGGTAACCCCTCCGGGGAAAGATGGCTGCATTCATCCTTTAACACTGGTAGCAGCCCGGGAAGCGGGAGTAAAAGAGGTTTACCGGGTAGGAGGCGTTCAAGGAGTAGCGGCGCTGGCTTTTGGCACCGAGTCCATAAAAAGAGTAGATAAAATAACCGGTCCGGGAAACATTTACGTCACCCTAGCTAAAAAACTGGTATACGGAGATGTCGATATTGATATGCTGGCGGGGCCTAGTGAAATATTGGTGGTGGCAGATCGATTTGCTAATCCGGTTTACCTGGCGGCAGACTTGCTCTCTCAGGCGGAACATGATATTTTGGCTTCGGCAATTTTGCTTACACCTGACCGAACTTTGGCTGAAGCGGTGCAAAGGGAATTGGACCGTCAGCTCAAGAACCTTCCCCGCTCTCAGATTGCTGCCCAATCAGTGGAAAAGCGCAGTAGGATTATTATTACAATGGATTTAGAAGAGGCTTTGGAGCTGGCCAATCAAATTGGCCCGGAACACCTGGAGCTCATGGTAAAAAACCCCTTTGAATTGTTAGGCAAGGTGAAAAATGCCGGAGCAGTCTTTTTAGGAGACCACACTCCCGAGCCGGTGGGCGACTACTGGGCAGGGCCCAATCATATTTTGCCAACGGGCGGGACAGCCCGGTTTTATTCCCCGGTCAATGTGGATACCTTTATGAAAAAAACCAGCGTTATTTATTTCTCCCGCAGCCGGCTGGAAAAAGAGGGCCATCATATTATCAGGCTGGCGGAGCAAGAAGGCTTGGAAGGCCATGCCAATGCTGTGCGGGTCAGGCTTGAAAAAGAGAAAAAGCAAAGTTAGGCAGGTGGTTAGAGTGCGCACCGCTTTTATTGAAAGGGAAACCACGGAAACTCAAATTAGTCTGGAATTAAATATTGACGGGCAGGGGAAATTTTCGGGAAGCTCCGGGATCGGCTTTTTTGATCACATGCTGACATTGTTTTGCCGGCATGGTTTATTTGATTTGACACTTCAGATGACGGGAGATTTGAATGTAGACGGTCATCACAGCATGGAGGATCTAGGGTTGGTGCTTGGTCAGGCTTTCACCCAAGCCTTGGGGGAAAAGAAAGGGATCACCCGTTATGGTACTTGTTTCCTCCCCATGGATGAAGCGTTGGTGATGGTCAGTTTAGACTTAAGCGGAAGGCCGTACCTGGTCTATAATGTTTCCATACCGGTGGAACGGGTCGGTGAGTTTGATGTAGAACTTGTCCCAGAATTTCTCCGAGCCTTTGCCGTGTGTGGGGGTGTTACCCTTCATGTCCTTAAAATTTCCGGAGCCAACGGTCATCACATTATTGAGGCACTTTTTAAAGGATTGGCTCGTGCTTTGCGTCAGGCAGTATCCCTGGACAATCGGGAAACAGGGATACCTTCCAGCAAGGGGATTCTGTCATTTTAAATGGGTTTATATGTTTGATAGCAATTGATTATGGATTGAGGGTTAAGAATTTTGGAGAGTTGGTGTATGGATGATTATTATTCCGGCAATTGATTTACGGGCAGGAAAATGTGTGCGTTTAGTGGAAGGAAAGCTGGACCGAGAAACGGTTTATTCCGATGATCCGGTGGCCATTGCCTGCTTTTGGACAGAATCAGGCGCAGAACTGATTCATGTGGTGGATTTAGACGGTGCCTTTTCCGGTGAGCCGCAAAATTTACCGGTAATCAAAGAAATCATTCAAGCAGTGAACATCCCCGTCCAGTTAGGGGGCGGGATCCGGAAGATGGAGACAATTGAGATGCTGCTGGAGATAGGGGTTTCCCGGGTGATCCTAGGCACAGCCGCTGTTTTAAACCCATCTTTAGTGGCTTCTGCCTGTGAAAAGTATGGGGAAAGAATAGTTTTGGGAATTGACAGCAAAAATGGTTGGGTGGCTGTGGAAGGATGGGAAGCTACTACCGGGAAAACCGATGTCCAGCTTGGCCTTGAAATGAAAGAATTAGGAATTACCCGGGTGATTTTTACCGATACTGGCCGGGACGGGACCTTGAAAGGACCTAATTTCCGGAAGACAGGAGAACTAGCGCGGGCGACAAATTTAAAAATAATTGCCTCCGGGGGAGTTTCTACCGTGGAAGATATCAAAAATTTGAGAGAAATGGAACACTTAGGAGTGGAAGGAGTTATCTTAGGAAAATCACTTTATGCAAAAACCATTGATTTTGCCGAAGCCCTTAAAGCTAGTAAAGGAGTGGAAAAATAAATGCGAGTAAAAAGAATTATTCCATGCCTTGATGTGACTGGCGGACGGGTAGTCAAAGGGACCAACTTTGTCAATCTGCGGGATGCCGGCGACCCGGTAGAACTGGCTGCCTATTATGACCAAGCGGGGGCAGATGAACTTGTCTTCTTGGATATTACCGCTTCCACCGAAGGGCGTAATATCATGCTTGATATGGTCCGGCGGACTGCCCAACAAGTATTTATTCCCTTTACCGTGGGCGGCGGTATTCGGTCTATCCAGGATATCAGGGAAATATTAAAAGCCGGAGCAGACAAGGTATCTTTAAATACTTCGGCAGTTGAGAATCCTGCCCTTGTGGAGGAGGCTGTGAAAGAATTTGGCACCCAATGTATTGTGGTGGCTATTGACGGGCGCCGGAAGGCAACAGGCGGATGGGAAGTGTACACCCGTGGGGGAAAAACTCCGACCGGTTTGGATGCCATAGCTTGGGCTAAAAAAGTTGAAGAGATGGGAGCAGGGGAAATTCTCCTGACCAGTATGGATCGGGACGGGACCAAAGACGGTTATGATTTGGAATTTACCCGAGCGGTTGTGGACAGTGTCAAGATCCCAGTGATAGCCTCCGGAGGCGTAGGGACACTGGAACATATTCTTGAAGGCTTAACCATTGGGGGAGCCGGCGCGGCTCTGGCGGCGTCCATCTTTCATTTTAGTGAATATACCATAAAAGAAACTAAGGAATACCTAGCCTCCCACGGAGTGGCTGTACGTCCTGTGAATGAGGAAACGCCGTCTTTTTTTCGGCAATTAAAGTTTAATCAGGAGGGTTTAATTCCGGCGATTATTCAAGATGATGTTTCTAAAGAAGTGTTGATGATGGCTTGGATGAATATGGCGTCTTTGAAACTGACCAGGAAAACAGGGTATACCTGGTTTTATAGTCGCAGCCGCCAAAAACTTTGGCATAAGGGAGAGACTTCGGGCAACACACAAAAGGTGCAGAAAATCTTCTTTGATTGTGATGGAGATACCTTATTGATCAAAGTTGCTCAAAAGGGTGTGGCTTGTCATGAAGGGTATTATAGCTGTTTTCATTACAAAGTTAATGAGGCAAACGATGTAATCAAACTTGAAAACAAGGAGCGGGATACCATTGAATGATGATTATAAAACGATTCTGGAAGATGTCTACCAGGTGGTCATGGAGAGAAAAGCTCTTATGCCGGAGGGTTCATATACCAGTTATTTATTCTCTAAAGGACAGGATAAGATTTTAAAAAAAGTAGGGGAAGAGACGGCGGAGGTGATAATTGCCTCCAAAAACCATAAGAAGGAAGAAGTGGTTTATGAAACGGCCGATCTTTTATACCACCTGACAGTCCTTCTTGCCTACCATAATTATTCCTGGCAGGATGTTTTTCAGGAATTGGCCCATCGGAGGCAGAATCCTAAATGTGAGTAATCCTTAATCAGTTGTCGGCAGAAGTCATTTAATTATTACCCCCAAATATGCCATTCCCTTAAATACCCTTTCTCAACAGTCCGTAACCTTCATAATTTTGGGGGTAATTTTTTATTTTCCGGCAATCCTTTCTACAGGAAAACCTTTTGCTCCTGACGAAACAGAGAAGGAATAACAATTCAGGAGGAACAGAATGGATTTACTTTCAAACTTAAATACAGAGCAATGTCGTGCAGTTAAGCATACGGAAGGTCCTGTTTTGATTATGGCCGGTGCCGGTTCCGGAAAAACACGGGTGCTGGTGTACCGGGTTGCCTTTCTTTTAGAGGAAAAACAAGTGAGCCCGGGACAGATTCTTGCCATTACCTTTACCAACAAGGCTGCCCGGGAAATGCGGGAAAGAATTGAAGACTTAGTTGGGGCGTCCAGCCGGGAAATGTGGATCGGTACTTTCCACGCCACCTGTGTGCGCATTCTGCGCCAAGATATCCAACATTTGGGATACAATCGTTATTTTGTTATTTATGATGACGGGGATCAACAGACTTTAATCAAGAAATGTCTTAAAGAACTTAACCTGGATGAAAAAAAATTTACGCCTCGGGCTTTAGGCGGAGCAATTAGCAATGCGAAAAATAAAATGTGGGATCCGGAAAAGATGGCTGCCATGTCGGGGAATTATTTCGAGTCTACTGCGGCAGACGTCTATCGTCTTTATCAGAAGAAGCTTAGTGAAAATAATGCCCTTGACTTTGACGACCTAATAAATAAGACGGTAGAACTGTTTACCCGTTATCCGGAGGTACTCACCTATTATCAAAAGAAATTTCGCTATATCCTGGTGGATGAATACCAGGACACAAACCACAGCCAGTATTGTCTGATTCAGCTTCTCGCCCGGGAACACAAAAACCTGTGTGTGGTGGGAGATCCGGATCAGTCCATCTATCGCTGGCGGGGAGCGGATATTCAGAATATCATGGATTTTGAAGAAGATTACCCGGAAGCGGTGACGATCAGATTGGAACAGAATTACCGCTCGACCCAAAATATTTTGGATGCGGCCAACTCAGTGATCGGCAACAACTTGAGCCGCAAGGAAAAGAGGCTCTGGACGGATCAGGGCAGAGGGCAAAAGGTGGTTTATTATACGGGAGAGGATGAGAGAGCGGAGGCTTATTTTGTGGCGGAGGTTACTTCCCAGCTGCGCCAAGAGGAGCAGCTAAATTATCGGGATTTTGCCGTTCTCTACCGGACCCATGCCCAGTCTCGACCGCTGGAAGATGCCTTTATTAAGTATCAGGTGCCCTACCGGATTTTTGGTGGTTTGAAGTTCTATGAAAGAAAAGAAATTAAAGATACCATGGCATATTTAAAGGTGGTCTCCAATCCTGGGGACAGTGTCAGCTTAAGCAGGATTATCAATGAACCCAAAAGAGGTATTGGTTCTTCCACCTGGGAAAAGATAGAGAGAGAAGCAGCTTTTAGGGGAATAAGTGCCTTTGAGATGATGGGGGACCCGGAGGTCTCTTCCATATTAACGACCCGTGCTTTTGGCGCAGTGAAAAGCTTTAGGGAAATGATGGATTCTTTTATCAGTGACAAAGACAGATTAACGGTAACTGAATTGGTGCAGGAAATCTGGTCGAAGACAGGTTATGAACGAGTGTTGGCTAAAGATCAGTCAGTGGAAGCGGAAAGCCGCCTGGAGAACCTGAAAGAATTTTTATCAGTAACGGAGGATTTTACCCGAAGCGAAGAAGAAGCAACTTTGGAAAACTTTTTGGCGCAAGTTTCCCTTGCTACGGATATGGATAATTTCTCGGAAAGCGATGACTGTATTACCTTGATGACTTTGCACACTGCCAAAGGATTAGAATTCCCTGTAGTATTTCTGGTGGGGATGGAAGAAGGGGTTTTCCCCCACGGCCGGGCCATGCTTGATAACGAAGAAATGGAAGAGGAGCGGCGTCTATGTTATGTAGGCATGACCAGAGCAATGAAACGGCTTTATTTAACCCGTGCCTACCAGCGGATGCTCTGGGGCCGCACCCAGTATAACACTGAATCCAGGTTTATTGGGGAAATCAACCCGGAACTTCTTACCGACAATTTAAACGGTGCTGAAAAAGACATCAATGAAAAAAGGGAAATAAAGAAGCCTTCCCCGGTGAAACGGGAGGGGCTGTTGATTAATCTGGGAGATAAAGTGGAGCATGCCAAATTTGGCACCGGAGTGGTAGTAAAAACTAAAGGCACGGGAGAAAAGATGGAAGTGAGTGTGGCATTTCCCGATCAAGGTATTAAAGTTTTTTTAGTTAAATATGCTCCCATCAAAAAGATTTAGCGAACCCCAACCTTTTGGAGGTGATTCTATGGATAAAGATGCGGCAAAAAAGAGACTGGCAGAGTTAAGAAATGAGATAGCAGAACATAACAAAGCTTATTATGAACTGGATAAGCCCAAAATTTCCGATACTCAATATGACAAGCTGATCAGAGAATTAATTCAGCTGGAGGAAAAATATCCGGACCTGGTTACTCCCGATTCACCTTCCCAGCGGGTGGGAGGAAAGCCGGCGCAAGGTTTTCAAACTGTGCGCCATCGGGCCCCCTTATTGTCGTTGTCCAATGCCTTTAATGCCGGGGATTTGCAAGCGTTTCACCGTCGGGTCACAGAGTCCGTCGGAGATGTGGAATATGTGGTAGAATTTAAAATTGACGGTCTGACCGTTGCTCTCGTTTATCAGGACGGTTTGTTAGTATCCGGTGCCACCCGGGGGGATGGAATTATTGGTGAAGATATTACCCAGAATTTAAAAACCATTCCGACAGTGCCTCTGAAACTAAAGAGTGCTATCAATCTGGAAGTGCGGGGAGAGGCGTTTATGCCCAAGAAGGCGTTTCTTAAATTGAATCAGGAAAGGGAAGAAGCCGGGGAATCGGTGTTTGCAAATCCGAGAAATGCTGCGGCCGGTTCC
>JBMNTN010000066.1:0-10333 GCA_050945755.1 Bacillota bacterium
ATGAGGAGATGCAAAGCATTCGTGCTGCCATCGTCGCAGACGATTTGGGGGCGCTAACGGTGATGGAGACAGAGTCTTTCCGTTTTTATCTGGATGAAACGACTGAGGAACCGGTATTCCTTTCTCATACCCGTGCCGACGGGGATACGTTTACACTGCCGGATTGGTCTATAGGGACCTATGATGGGCCGGTCTACGTAATTGTGGACGGCAGTTTTGTGGGAAGTTGTGTAAACGGTACGTGGCAAAGCCTGGTAGATCCCAAAGATCCCTATGAGCCGGCAAAATATTACAGATATCTCATAAAGGATATTGTAGGACGCGGCTACAACACCTATGCCCACGACAGGGAGATTGGCTTTGCGTCGGAGGTTCTTCTCTACACCGGTGTTGGCCTCGGCGGATTTGAGGATGGCGACAAAACCGAGCTGTTTCGTCCTTTTGCCAAAAGTGTCTCCGATGGAGTATGTGTATTGCCCTTGCCGGTACAGCTTACTGGGAGTGAGTTTGATACCTTGGAGGTACCCACTTACGGCTATTATCTGAAAATCGGAACCAAGATCAGCGAGAATAGCAGTACTCCCGCCTTAGCTATCAATGCCCAGATTATTCCGCCAGACGGTATGATTTGGTCGGACAGTATTACAGGGGATGATTTGGCTTTCCTTGAAAAGGTTTTGGCTGAAAATGGTATTAGCTACGAAAACCCCGCTATTACCGCTGCTACAGGCGATTTTGACAGTGATGACAAACAGGAGACAGTCTTTTTTGCCTCGCCGCAGAGACGCTCAGACGGATATCTCGATATCTCCGCCCAAAACGGGGGACTGTTTTCCGTTGGTATGCTGCGTGACGATAATGGTACCTACCAAAAGGTCTATACCCGTTTTTTGGACTATACAGATGATGTCACCGCACACTTCCGCGTAATTCCTCTCGGAATATTTGATTTGAACAGCGACGGGATGTTTGAGATTTGTTTGAAAGCAGGCGAGTGGGAGGGAGGCCACACCTTTGTTTTGGCCCAAAACGGAGAGGGTGTCTGGGAAACAGTGCTTAGAGCAAATTGGGGGATGTGAGTGAGGGGAAGATAAAATAGAGACAGTCACTGATGCATTTGTGGCTGTCTTCGGTGGTGCGGGTTAGTTAACCAACATATATTATTGTAGTTTACTGTTTGGAGGCATTGGCCGGTCCCCGGCCATATCATATTTATTATCAATTAGGTGGCTCATGCCTCGCACTAAGGTGTCATCTTCCAATACACTGTAGAGATGGTAACCGAGATCTTCTCTTTCCACTAGCACTTCTTCCAGCACTTGAACGGTACCATAATCTTGGAGTTCATGGGCGCGAGCGATTTGTCTGCGCATCATTTCCTGAAGTTTTAGTTCGTGTTCAAGGTCATTTCTCAGAAAGTCACGCATCGTATAGCGTCCTTCAACTTCGTGTTTAATATAGGAAAGTTCATGTTGGGTCACAGGATGAGCGGTGGGTACCATTCCCAGACGGGCTACCCTTTCCCCAATCATGTCAATGTGCTTCTGGGTTTTGTCAATGTGTTCATCAAGCAGGTGATGCAGGCTTAAAAAGGACTCGGCACCCTCCGTTAACCAATGGTGTTTGTTATATTGGTGCAGGGCAACAGTTAAGGCACACTGATGATCATCCAGCATTAAAGCCATTTCATGCCGCACTTCTTTTGGGAGCCCTATCCCTGATCCAACATCCTTGGCAGTCCTGGGTGGTTGTCTGAGAATCATTGTATGATCACTGGTATGACCGGGCATATTTGCATCAAACCCTGATTTTGTAAGATTAAAATCTCCCTGGAAATTGCTCATTTTACCCATGACGCCGGCGATATCCGGAGGTGTTTGGGTTATCGTTTGTCTGTTTTCCACTGATAATCCTCCTCAACAAACATTTTATGTTTATAGCTATTGTTTCGTAACGAATCCAAAGTTATACATTTTTTGCGTTTCCTTCTCCAACTTTAAGGACAGCTAATTTATTTTTATATTAAGAATATAAACCCTGGGAAAATTTACCCATTGACTTTTCACCCGATTTCTGGTATTTTAATCTCAATCAAAAACCAATCAAATCAATCTTAGGTGCCCCCCAACGGGGAGAATAGGGAAACCGGTGAAAATCCGGTACGGACCCACCACTGTATAGATGAGTCCTCGCCATACCACCGGCATCTGCCGGGAAGGGGCGAATCAGGGCGTTTGAGTCTAAAGTCAGGAGACCTGCCTAAGATGGAGAAAGTCTTTCCTGAGTAGGGGAAGCGGCGGTGATGACGGCAAAGTCCCGACCACAACGAAAATTGTGGCGGGGCTTTATTTTTTAGCAAAAATAAAATTAGGAGGAGATTAAAATGGCAAGACAAAACGCTGAAAAATTCCACGGATTGGAGGAGTTAAAAAAAGCAAATATGATAGAGCTTGAGGCAGCCTTAAAAGAACTGAGCGGGGGAATAGAGGAACTGGATCAAGAGTCTATGTCCGGAATGCAAAAACGCTTGGACGCCAAGATCAAACCCACGAGAAGCTTAGGTGTCTTGGAGGATATTGCTCAACAAATTGCCGGGATTCAACGCACTTCTCACCCGGAAATCACAGGAAAAGCAGTCCTTTTGATGGCCGGGGATCATGGGGTGGTGTCAGAAGGAGTCAGTGCTGCTCCTCAGGAAATCACCACTCAAATGTTCTACAGCTATTTTAGCGGCGGGGGAGGAATCAATGTTCTCGCTGAGCACGGCGGAGCCCAACTTATCTGTACCGACATTGGCATTGCCGGCCCATTGGATCCTCCGGAACTAATGGTTAACCGGGTGAAAAACGGTACTGATAATATGGCCCATGGCCCAGCTATGACCCGAGAGGAGGCCTTACGTGCTGTTCTCACCGGAGCACAGGTTGCCGCGAAAGCAATTGACTCAGGGATCAATCTTTTGGCTACCGGTGAAGTTGGCATCGGCAATACCACGCCAAGTGCGGCACTGATTTCCGTCTTTACCGGTTGTTCGGTAGAAGAAGCAACTGGGTCCGGAACGGGACTGAAGGACGAAGCATTGAAACATAAACAAGAAGTGATCAAACAGGCGATTGCCGTCAATCAGCCCGATCCTGCCGCACCGTTGGATACGATGGCCAAAATAGGCGGGTTGGAAATTGCCGCCCTCACAGGGGTCATCCTGGAAGCTGCTTACCAACACGTGCCCATTATTCTGGACGGGATCATCTCTGCAGCGGCAGCGCTAACGGCAGCGAAAATTGCACCTCTTTCAACCTGTTACATGATCTCATCTCATTGTTCGGCAGAACATGGCCAAGGACCGGCATTGGAAGAGTTGGGTCTTAAACCCAGGCTTTACTTTAACATGAGATTGGGAGAAGGCACAGGTGCTGCTCTCATGTTCCACATGGTAGAAGCAGCCCTGAAAGTTGCGGATGAAATGGCCACCTTCGAAGAAGCCAGTGTCACCACCGGAGATTTTTAATCGCGGGGGACGGTTCTTTTCAGTCATTTCGTTGAGTTCAAAAGGGGACGTAGTCAGTTGGGAAGTTTTAAGTAGAAAGTTGAAAGTAGAATGGGGACGGTTTCTTTGAGTCTGGTGTTGGAAGCAAAGAACCGTCCCTGTGCTTTGCAAAATTAATTATTGTTTAAGAGGATTTTTCTGTTTTTTATAGAAGTTTCTATAAAGATTTATAAACAAAACAATGGTAGAAAAAAAAGAAATAACTGTTTATATGCTGAAATAGTTAATAATGTAAAAGTTCTCCGAGCCTGATTATCCTAAAGACATTGCAGTCTATGGATGCAGGCCGATAGGGTAACATTGGAAACGTTGTTACCTCCCTTAAGCAACTTGGAAAGGAGACGAGCGGACTCTAAACCGGTTACTTTTTATTTAGAAGCGTCTTCTTAGGCGCTTTTTTATTTTTATTATAAATGGACTAATGCGTGATGTTTAGAGTTAATTATTTTTATTAAATGGGGTGAATATTTAATGGAGGTCCATTATAGGCGAGGATTTGGTAAGCTTATTACGATTTTATTGGTTTTATTTTTGCTGGCAGGTTTGTTCGGCTTATTGTCCCCTGTGGCTGCCATGGCTGCGGGAGGCGACATTACAATCCACGGTGAAGGGTTAAATTCTACAGAGCCTATTACCATTACCCAGGCTCAGCTCCGGGGAGAGGAGCTATTACCGGACGGCACAACATTAGAACAAAACGATGTATGGTACAGCACCATTAATACTTGGCCTACTAAGAAATGGTACCGGGGAGTGGGTGTCAAATTGACCGACCTATTAAGTCTGGCCGGGGGATTGAGACCGGAGGCAACAATGATTAAGTTTAGTGCCCCTGAAGGTTTCTCCGCTGTCTTTACCGTACAGGAATTTGTCTATACACCCCGATACTGTTTTCCTAATTTTATGGATACCGGTCTTCCTGGTTATCTTCCCGGTGATACATCTGAATCGATGCAGGTTGAAACGATCATTGCCCACCAAAGTGTCTCAGCACAAGTTTATGAAGAAATTTCAGATGATGAAAACTTTAGCGATGGGGAAGCCAATCTTCTCTTATTCGGGCAGCGGGCGGTAACGGAGCAGACCAATGCCAGGTTTGTCAAAAATTTAACACAAATCGAGGTCCTCACCGATCCTGTAGCAAAATGGGATAGCCCCTTGGCGGAGCCGTCTCCCGGAGAGGTGCCCGTGGGAACTATGGTGAGGCTGAGCGGTCCAAAAAACGATGAGGATAAGGTGCACTATACATTGGACGGCAGTGAACCCACCATCAAAAGCCCCATGTATAATTGGATTGCTTGGCGCTGGTGGGATTCACGTCAGGATGAACTTGACGATATCAATACGCCCATTGAAATTACAAAGGATACCGTCATTAAGGCTAAGGTTATCGGCCCCGGCAAGGAAGACAGTGACATTGCTACCTTTACATACCAGGTTCCCCTTGCCGCTGCCCCGGTTTTGACTGCGGACAGCACTGATAACAAGATAGGTAAGGATATAGAAATAACCTTTATCGATAATGAATCTTGGAGAAATGCCATTATCGAAGTTGTGATAAATAACAGCACGTTGGATCAGGACAAGTATGTTTTGGAAGCAGGTAAAATTATCATTTATGCCAATGCTTTTGCTGATACCGGTGATTACACGATTTTAATCAAAGCGAATGGGTATCAGGATGCGGCTGTCAGCCAAACTATTACCGGAGGGTCATCCGGGGGATCAGGGGGGGACCCAAAACGTCCTCCTACCTTAAACGCCGATACAAATGGAAATTTTGTCGAGGAATACATCCGAATAACCTTTAGGGATGATAGGGCTTGGCGGGAAAGTATCGATAGGATAGAAGTTGACGGTGATTCTCTAAGCAGCAAAGATTATACCATTGGGGAAGGTTATATTGAAATTACGGACACTGTATTTAGTGCTCCAGGTACATATTGGATAACAATCAAAGCCACGGGGTACGATGATGCTTCAATAGCACAAAAAATTATTGATAATAAGGATGCGGTTTTAACAATTACCGGGGAGGGTGTTAAGGAAACTAAGACATTTACCTGGGAAGAACTTGAGGATATGCCACAGCAGCAGTATGTGTACAGCGTAATTAATACCTGGCCTAGTAAAAGATGGTATATAGGGGAAGGTGTGAAATTAGATGACCTGTTTGCCGAAGCGGGGGGGATTACACGGGACGCTACGCTTATTAAATTTTTCTCCCGAGACGGCTACTATATGACGCTTACGGTGGAGGAGTTATTAGAAGACACCCGTTATTGTTTCCCGAATTTTCAAGATGGGGGCGTAGAGGGTCATATTCCTGGCTCAAGCTCCGGCAAAAAAGTAGTAAAACCGATTCTTGCTCTGAAAAGTGCTGAAAGTTCCGATGATCCTGATGATATGAATAAGGCTGATTCGCTTCTTCTGATGATGGGGCAGCGGGCGGTCACTGAGCAAACAGGGCCTTTATTTGTTAAATATGTAGAAAAGATTGAGGTGCTGACCGACTCTGTTCCCCAATGGGATGAGCCTCAGGCTGACCCCGACAGCGGTACTGTGCCATCAGGGACTTTGGTTGAACTAAGCGCTAATAAAATGGATATGGACAAGATTCATTACACCATCGACGGCAGCACCCCGGACATAAACAGCCCGATGTACAATTGGATTGCCAGTCGCTGGTGGTCCTCCCGAGAGGATGATTTGGACGAAATTAATCACCCCATAGAAATCACCGATGACACCGTCATCAAGGCCATTACCATCGGTCCCGGGAAGGAACCCAGTGATGTGGTTACTTTCACCTATCGGGTGACGGGAGCTGAAACCAGTCAAAGTGGCACCGTTTCAACCGGTCAAGACAGCGTTGTTAGCTTGGGAAATGACGCAAGCATTGAAATACCGGCGGGAGCCATGACCGGGGGCAGTGAAGTAGAGGTAAAAATTGAAAGGGTGGATGGACCTCCCCCTGCACCGGAAGGTTTGAGAATTGCCGGCAGCGTTTACGAATTCACGGTGGATGATGAGAAAAGCTACACCTTTTTAAAAAAGGTCACCATCAGGCTTCGGTTCAATTCTGAAGATTTTAGCGAGGGTGAGACCCCATCCATCTACCGTTTCGATGAAGACTTAGGCCAGTGGGAAAGTTTAGGCGGCGAAGTTAAGAATGATACCGTCAGCGTGGAGACAGACCGTCTTTCCAAGTTTGCCGTCATGGCACCGGCGAAATTGACGGCGCAAACCCTTAAAGATATTGCCGGCCATTGGGCGGAAGAGAGTATCAAGGAACTGGTTGACCTAGGAGCAGTCAGCGGTTATCCGGACGGCACATTCCGGCCCAACGATAAAATTACCAGGGCGGAATTTGCCGCCATCCTGGTAAAGGCATTAGAACTTGAACAAAGAAACGGCAAAGTTTTCATGGATACGGCGGGATATTGGGCCGAGAAAGTAATCTCCACGGCAGCAAATTATGGGATCGTCAGCGGCTATGATGAAAAAGTCTTTGGCGTAAAAGATCCTGTTACTCGTGAGCAAATGGCAGTCATGATCGTCCGAGCTGTAAAACTTTCTCAGTCAACAGAAGAAATATCATTTAAAGATAAGGAAAGTATCTCCGATTGGGCAAGGAATGGGATGACCATCGCGATTAATAACGGGATCATTAACGGATATCCAGATGAGACCCTGCGTCCCCAGGGCAATGCCACCAGGGCAGAGGCAGTTTCCGTGATCCTGAAAGCGATGAAAAGCCTTAAGATTTAAAAGCATTAAAGAAATTTACGAATTTGTTTAAGCATAGATTTTTCAAATTAAAACTATTGTCTTCCAACAGTTTTTATGTCGCGGAAGGCAGGTGAGGTGAGTATGAGCCAATTATTAAAAAAGATGCTGGTGCTGTGCTTGACAATGGTTGGAATTTGTTTCCTGAACCAGGTGCCGATTATTGCGGAACAATCAGATATCTTGCAAATCACCGGCGATGGAGTAACGACTCCGATAGAATTTACGATAAAAGAGTTAGAAGAAATGGATCAATATCAACATGTGTACAGCACGGTAAATACTTGGCCTACAAAGAGATGGTACACTGCTCAAGGGGTTGAATTAAGGAAGCTGCTGACTTTAGCCGGGATCAAAGAGGAAGCGACCCTGATTAAATTTATTTCAAAAGACGGTTACGATGTAACACTGACCGTTAAAGAGTTGTTAAAAGACAAGCGTTATTATTTCCCGGGCTTAATGGAAAACGATCCTAACGACGGGAGCATTCCCGGTTCTTCGGAAGGAGCGCTGGAAGTGGAACCCATCCTGGCTTTACTTAGCGCTGAGGGCAGTGACGATCCAAAGGATATGAACGAACGGGATTCTTTGCTTTTAATCTTCGGCCAGCGGGCGATAACAGAACAAACCAATAATTTATTTTTGAAATATGTTGTGAAAATTGAGGTGCTTACCGTCAAACCGGAAAAATGGGATAGCCCCAAGACCAGTTTGCCGGACGGAACTGTGGTGCCGGAAGGGGTTATGCTTACTATCAGCAATAAAGGTAATAACGAAGATAAAATATATTACACCACCGACGGCAGCACTCCCACGGTAAACAGCCCCATGTTTAACTGGAGTGCCAGCCGCTGGTGGCCATTAAGAGATGATTTGGACAGTGTAAACAGTCCCATTAAAATTACGAAGGATACGGTGATCAAGGCCATCACCATTGGCCCGGGTAAGGAGGACAGCGAGGTTGTCACCTTTACTTTTACCGTTGACCCCACGGGCAAGACCCCTGACCCGACGAAGATATCCGGCGGATCGCCTACCGGTGTGATCTTGGATCGCACTTCCATAGATATTGAGCCGGGGGGTACATTCCTTTTAAGTGCCACGGTAGCCCCTTTTAATGCTGAAGACCAGAGGGTAATTTGGAGTTCCAGTGACACCCGTGTAGCCACAGTGGATACCAGAGGATTGGTAACGGTAGTCGGCCCGGGTTCAGCTATAATCACGGTGAAAACAGTAGATGGAAATCATACGGCCACCTGTATTGTAAACGGCCCCAAAGAAGAGGTAAGTGAGACTGCTGTTATAACCGAAACCACGCCTTCGGAAAGTGAGGTTAAGGAAGAACATAAGGAGGTAGAACTTGAAGCAGAAAAACCACCGGTGGCAGAGCCCACCGCGGCGGAAGAAGAGGAAGTTTCTCTCGAGGAGAAACTGATTGCTTTCCAGGAAGACAGGGAAACTCAAGAAGAGGAACCTAAAAAAGACATACCTATTCCGGAAGGCAAGGGACAGTACTTGGCCGAGATAAAAGATGTGGCAGAGGATTTAAAGACACCGGATTTGTCCAAACAGGGGGATCCGGTATCTGCCCAGGTATTTGAAATGGTCATAGATACCGGTGTGCCTTTTCCCATAAAAGAGGAACTTAATAGAGAAGGTATTTATACCATAGTGATATGCCTCTTCTTATTTTTTTCCGGGGCCGGCAAAAGATACATAGAATATGCAAAGGAGCTTAAAGAAAGTGATTGAGACAATATTTGTTCCTTTAAAAAATATCATGCATACGATAACCTCAGGTTTACTGGTACCTACGATTACGGTTTTGCTTCTGCTGTTGGCGGTAACATTGGTGGAATTAGGCGGCTTGTTTACGGAAACCCTCACGGAACGGCGTCGGAAAAAAGTAAATATACCGGAGTTGGTGGATACCATTCAAGGGGGGAATATCGGCGAAATCAGAAAAAAAGTGGAGGAAAGCCAATTATTAGGGCGTCAGAAGGCAGCCCTTTATGAGTTGATCAGATATGACAATTTACCCGCCGCTACCCTACAAGCCCTGGCTCGCCGCTTGCTGGTAAGGGAGGAACTATACTATGCCCGGATCACCGGGAGGACTGATCTGATTGCCCGGCTGGGTCCCATGTTCGGGCTGATGGGTACCCTGATTCCTCTGGGACCAGGATTGATGGCCCTGAGCCAGGGTGATACCCGGACTCTGGCTGAATCTCTCATGATTGCCTTTGATACGACTGTGATTGGCCTGGCGGTCGCAGGGATTGCTTATTTCATTTCCCGGCTCAGGAAAAGGTGGTATGAGGATTATTTAAGTTCACTGGAGGCTTTGATGGACAGCCTATTGGAGGTGTTTGCCCGTGGACGGGGGACTGAGAAGCAGAAGGCAAAGGCTATTTAACAGCTCGGAAGATGTTAACCCCATTGAGGGCGTGATTAACATTGCCGACGTGATGTTGGTCTTTGCCTGCGGTCTGATGCTGGCCCTAGCCGTTTACTGGAATATTGACCTGGGGCCTGTTGGTGAGCGGATTGACTTGAACCAGGGACGGGAGGTAACGGAAACTCCGGAGATCAGGAAAGACTTGATCGAAACCCAGGGGCAGGGCAAGCTGTATGAGAAAATGGGTACCGTTTATAAAGATCCCGAAACAGGCAAGTTGTTTATGCTCACGGAAGGTGATGTAAAATAGCATTTTTGAAACGGTTTGACTTATGAGATGAAGGTTTGTGTAATCCAAAGGAACTGTCGGACTATTTAATTGTCAACACAGAGTATATCTAAGGAGGACTTGCTTCATGGAGATTAACCAAAAAAATTCATGGTTTGACAGGGGCATGATTACTGTTTTAAGGGTTTTATTTTTTGTCTTAATTTTAAACCTTGCCCTTCCCGCATCGGTACTGGCCGCCTCAGACTCATTGGAAATTACAGGGGACGGGGTGACGCATCCTGTGACATTTACCCTTGAAGAACTGGCG
>JBMNTN010000067.1:0-9800 GCA_050945755.1 Bacillota bacterium
TCATTCTTAAATAACAGATTGCAAAAATCATGCCACAAAGAATGTGTGCCGCTGAAGCGAAAGAAGGCAAGGTTTCTAACATAATGGACATAAAAACTAGATTACTCAATTAAGTCAATTCTGACTTTTTTGAGTCAGCTTCCACTTTTAAATTTCTTATTTTAATAAAATTATTTCCGGGATTCCTATCACTTATGTATTTTATAAACCAACGGAAATGGCATCGTTTCCTTGGAGTCTAAAATAAAGAGATAATTATTTTAAGACTTGCAGGATTTCGACGAATTTTGTAGAAAAATTTTAATATTGACTTAACGTAACTATTGTTTAGAGTGAATTCCATAACCTTCCTTAGTAACTTTGGCTTAATCATGTTATAATCTAATAATGTACCCTCACTAAAATAATTACCCCAGACTTTTTTCTCATGCTCTAAAAAACAAAAACTTCAAAATTTGGCGACAACCAAGAAGTGTTAAATACTGTTATATCTCTTATCGTTATTTAGTGCGGTAAAGGGGGGGGAAATTATGTCGGAAAATAAAGTACGACCTGTAGGTCAATTGAATTTTGAAATTTTAAAGAAAATACTTGATAATTCTCATGATGAAATCTATGTAACAAATTCTGAAGGTATAGTTCTTTATGTAAACAACGCCTGCGAAAAACATTATGGTGTCAAAGCATCAGATATTATCGGGAAGAATTCTCAGGAAATTTCTAATAAAAAGCTTTGGGGCCCAAGACTCAGTCCCATTGTCTTAAAAAGAAAAAGAAGCTTTACCTTAGAACAGACTACATGTACTGGAAAGACACTCTTGACTACCGCTACCCCTATTTGGAATGAAGAAGGCAATATCGAACTGGTAATTGAAAATTCCCGAGACATTACGGAAACAGAAGGTATCAAATATGAACTGGAAAAAAGCCGACAATTACTCAAACGATATAAACTGCAAGTTGAGGAACTACAAAAAAAGGAACTAAGCACTCCAGACTTCATCTGCAACAGCAAAAAAATGCAGAACTTATTGGAGTTGGCTCAAAGAGTAGCCGCAGTAGATGCTACCGTACTTCTTCTGGGGGAATCGGGAACAGGTAAAGGTCTCGTGGCGAAATATATTCACTCCGGGAGTTCTCGCCAGAACGGCCCGTTTATTCCGATTAATTGCGCCTCCATTCCTTCCGAATTAATGGAAGCTGAACTGTTTGGATATGAAAAAGGTTCATTCACCGGAGCAAGTGACAAAGGAAAAATTGGTCTGATCGAATTAGCCAGCGGTGGGACCCTCTTCTTGGACGAAATTGGTGAACTCCCGATGCGCATGCAAGCTAAATTATTGCAAGTATTGCATGAAAATCAATATTTTAAAGTTGGAGGCAGAGAAGTTCAGCAGGTTAATTGTCGAATTATTGCTGCAACCAATCGCAGCCTGCCAGAAATGGTTGAAAACGGCGAATTCAGAGAAGATTTATATTACCGTTTGAACGTCTTTGAAATAGAGATTCCGCCACTACGGGAACGTTCTGAGGAAATTATTCCTTTGGTTAATCATTTCCTAAATAAATATAACAATAAATATAAAGCATCTCATAGTATCTCCCAACAGTGCCTTGATGTTATGGTCCAATATCCATGGCCGGGAAATGTGCGAGAACTGGAAAATACAGTTGAGCGGTTAGTAGTGATTGTACAGGATACAGTAATCGACGAAGAGCATTTGCCTAAAGTATTCTTCCAAGCCCAAGAGTCAGAATCACTGCTTCAGTTTCCGCAACCTGTACCTTTGCAAGAGGCAATCACCCAGGTGGAAAAGAATCTTATTAAAAAAGCCTATAAAGAATTAGGCAGTTCATATGAAGTAGCGAAAGTTTTAAAAACAAGTCAGAGTAAAGCAAGCAGACTAATTCGCAAATACTGCAAAGATCACTCAAAACCAACTCATAATGAATCAACCTTGACTTAATAAGGTATCATTTATTAAACTCCGATTGATTTGTCTGAAAAAACGTAGTTACTATATGTAAAGGCTCATAAGGATTCCCGGACTTTACCCGGGAATTTTTTTTATTTCGGGATAGTGGCATAAAAATTGCATAATTACTTATGTAGAAAAAAGTTTTTGGAAGGAGATGTATCAGTCTCCGCTTATATTTCCAAAAAGTTGACCCACATAAAAATGTATAAAATATTCCTGGAGGTGAAGTTCTCTTGACAGTAAGAGGTATTCATGCCGGTACCCACCGTATGGAAGGAATCGGCCTGAACATGTTCACGTACGATGAGCTCTATGACATTCATTTAGCGACACTGGACATTCTATGGAACATTGGCTGCAAGGTAGAAAGTGAAGAAGCACGGGAAATTTTAGACGGAGGCGGCTGTGTTGTTAACAAGGAAACCAACAATGTAAAGTTTCCTGCTTGGCTGGTGGAAGATGCCCTCCGCTCCATTCCGAAAACATTTCGGGCGTGCGGACGTAATCCTGAAAACGATTGGCTTAATGAAGGAAACAGGACTGGATTCGTTAACTTTGGCGAAGCTGTCACCATGATTGATCCCTACACCTATGAACTGCGTAAACCAAAAAAGAAAGACGTAGACGATGTTACCCGCTTCTGTGAAGCAATGGATTCCTTAATTATTTTTGAAAGAGCCCTCGGCCCTTCCGAGGTAGATCCTGATGTTTCCCAGGTCCACATTGCTGAATCGTTTTATAATAACTGCACAAAACATGCCTATATTGGCATGAATCGCCCGGAAAATATGCGTGCCGTTGCCAAAATGGGCTACGTAGTATCCGGCGGTGAAGATAAATTTAGAGAAAGACCTCTCTTTTCCCAGAGCACAGACCCGGTTAGCCCACTGGTTCACTCTAAAGGAGCTACTGATACTTTAATTCAAGCTATCAGGTTAGGCGTACCGGCTAAGATTAATTCCATGGGCCTTGCCGGGGGAACAACTTGCGTTCATCTGGCCAGCACCTTAGTAACGCACAATGCGGAAATACTCAGCATGTTTGTCTTATCCCAATTAGTAAAAAAAGGCCACCCGATGGTTTATGGAACATCAACTGCTATGATGGACTTACGAACTACCATTGCTTCGGTTGGTTGTCCCGAATTAGCTCTCTTCAGTGCCGCAGTGGCAAAATTGGCCCAGTTCTATAATATTCCCAGCTGGGTTGCCGGTGGGTAGACTGATAGCAAAGTTCCTGATGCCCAAGCAGCTCACGAATTTACCCTGACCGCTTTATTACCAGCGTTAGCAGGCGCTAACATGATATATGGTCTGGGGATGCTCGAGGGTGGTCTTACTTGGGACTATGCCCAAATGATGATGCAGAACGACATGGCAAAAATGATTCTGCACACTGTCAAAGGAATTCCTGTGAATGATGAAAAAATGGCAATGGAAGTAGTTAAGTCGGTAGGACCCGGCGGCGAGTTCATTAGCCATGAGCATACATTCCAGACATTCCGCGAGCTTTCTAAACCGGATCTTTTAGACCGTTGGAACCGAGATCAGTGGAAAGCAATGGGCAGCAAAGATATTGTCCAACGTTCTTATGAAAAAGCCCGAGAAGTGTTGGAAAACTATAAACCCACCCCACTACCGGAAAACATTCAAAAGCAGTTGCGGGAAATCGTTAAAGAAGCAGAAGCCGAAACTGCCGAAATTAAGGCAAAAGAAAAAGAAAAAAATAAACGTGCATAATAAGAAATTCAATAACAAAAACCGTGGGCCAAGGAGGCACCACGGTTTTTGTTATTGAATTAAAAACCGGGACGGTAATTTACCGTCCCGGTTTTTTTACTCGTACAGCCCGTTTCTGTGGGCAGTTAAATAATTCATGCAGAATTGGTCTTTTCCTAAAAGAGCCGTCGAGGCATAAACAAATCCCATCATGGTTTTGTCCAAGGGATCGAGAATATAAGCATCCATCCCCATCGTCATCGTTTGAATCATAAACACCTGATTCAAAATCTTCCGGTTAGGAAGGCCGTAAGAAATGTTACTTAAACCGCAAATCCCATGAACATTGGGGTATTTTTGCTTGATCTGATAAATTGTTTCTAAAACTTCTAACCCGGCTTTATCACCGGTGCTGACCGGCTTAACTAATGGATCAAGGTAAATATCATCTTCGGGAACTCCGGCAGCAGTAAGATCACCCACCAGTCTGGTAGCAATCTTCAACCTGTCCTCAGCAGTTTCCGGCATGCCTGTGTCATCCATACACAGCGCAACAATTTTGGTCTTATATTTTAAAACCATAGGAAGAATGGTACTATAACGTTCTTTTTCAGCGGTGATGGAGTTTACCATCGGCTGTCCGTTTTTCGCCAAAGAAAGACCTACTTCCAGCGCCTTAGGATTAGGGCTGTCTATGCATAAAGGTGCAGATACTTTCTCTTGAATGGTCTCAACGAGCCAGGCCATCATCTCAGGTTCATTGAAAACCATGGTACCGCAGTTAACATCAACATAATTGGCGCCGGCATCTACCTGTTTTTGCGCTAAGTCTTTAATAAACTCGGCATCCTTGTTCTCAACCGCCGGTTTAATTGCTTTCCGGCTGGTATTGATCAGTTCACCAACGATAAGTGCCATAACGGTTCTCCTCTCTTACGCTACACCGAGCAATGATTTACATAGTTCTACTGCAGAAGCAGCATCCGGTGCAAATCCATCAGCACCAATCTCATCGGCAAAATCTTGGGAAATAGGTGCACCGCCGACAATAACCTTTGCTTTGTCTCTGATGCCTTCTTCCTTAAACAGTTCAATGGTGTCTTTCATATGTAGCATTGTAGTAGTCAATAGAGCAGACATCGCAACAATTTGGGGATTATGTTCATTAACAGCATCAACAAACTTCTCCGGAGGAATATCAATACCAATGTTAATCACTTTGAAACCGCCGCTTTCCAGCATCATCGCAACAAGATTCTTTCCGATATCATGCAGGTCGCCTTTTACCGTTCCGATAACAACTGTTCCTTTGTTGGGCATATCGTTGTCAGCAATAAGGGGTTTGACGATTTCAATTCCTGAAGCCATGGATCGGGCTGCCATTAAAACTTCTGGTACAAACATTTCCCCATTTTTAAAACGCGCGCCAACCACATTCATTCCGGCAATTAATCCTTGGTTAATAATATCCAGAGGAGCAGCCCCGGAATCAACCAAACTCTTTACCTCGTCTTTTACTTGTGCTTCCTTACCGGCCATTACAGCCTGCGCAACAGATTCAAAATTTGCCATCGTCTCTGTCTCCTTTATCATTATTTTTTAAAAAACCTAGGTGTCATACTTTAATTACCTCAAACAAAAATCTCCGTAATTTACTTTTTGTCATACTTATTAACCTTCAGTAAATTACTATCAACTTTTTTAATCCCCTCCTTTACCAAACAACCAATCCCAATCATAGAATTTATCTATACAAGACATGAAAAATTTTTCTTCATATCGTCCGTATAGCAAATAGCTTGATAATTAAAGTTATTAAAGGTTTGATCCCCAACGCTTGTTTAAAAAAGTCGATGAGTACTTTTCTAATTTCCAGCTAGGTATCTTGCACTGCCCGCAAACATCATAAAACCATTTATTGCGCAGCCAACGAGCTGCCCGACTGTTCTTTGAATTATGTATAATAAATCGCTTATTACAGTGGGTAATTATCTCCGCTCTGTTCCCGATTATTTTTAGAGATTTTATTCCATGCAAGGTCCCGTTTCGAGACGGCCAAAGCTTTATTTTTTCCACCAGTTTAAAGAAATCTATATTTTTTCGATAATATCTTTTTTTCTCCGGTTTATTTGGTTTCTCCGATTTCTCCACGATCTTGGCTCGTTCCCCAACAGCCATTTTCTCAGCCCCAATCTTCCGGCCTATAATTTCTTTCATCGCTACCAGGTCAATCTTCCCACCCAAGAAGATGTGATTCTCGGGCAATATTTTTCAATACCCTGTTTCTTTTCTCCCAAGCTTCTACAAAACTATTACCTGTATTAATTAAGGTAGCTACCCAGTTCTTTTTTCCTTGCTCATAATTTGTTAATGCTTCATCTGCGCCGAAAAAACCTTCCTGCAATTTTAAAGGCCCTGCCGTGCCCATTACATGCTCACCGCAGATCTCCATTTTCTCACTTGATACTTTAACATGTTCATAAACTACACCACGTTGGACACAACAATCAGCAACTGGTTTTAGCTTATTATACCCAAAATTCATGCCTAAAATTTGCACCATGTTAACCCCGGTTGAATGGTATACAGCAGTTGGCGTTTGGCTGGGTAGCCGAGCATCAATTTCCAACACTTTCAGTTTCCCATCATGTAGGATAACCTCCACATCCATAATCCCTTCTAATTCTAGCGCCTGCGCAATTTTAACGCCAATGTTTTCAAACTCCTTTATCATTTCAATGTCAATCCGGGCAGGCGCAATAACTCTTTTACAGTCAAAGATTTTATCCATTTCTAGTTCTGTAACCTGAAATGGCTGGTACCTGCCTTGACAGCCAATAACCTCAATAGAATATGAAGGTCCTGTTATAAACTCTTGTATCACCCAATCCTCAAAATTTCCGGCTGATTTAACCCACTTTTTCCAATCCTCTGAATTTTTAAGACACCTTACACCCTCACTCCCACTGGAATCCAGGGGCTTAACAATCACCGGGAAACAGCATTTAGGCCAAAGCTCAGGTATCGGAACTGCCAGTTTCTGAAAAAGATTATTTGAAGCAGCTTTAGAAGATGATATTTGATAAGCTGCTACGTCAAAGGCCAATGGCACTCCTACCCGATCTGCAACCTGACTAATACTTTCTAAAGCCTTTTTATCTTCTAAAGCAGGAATCACCAATTGACAGTTAGCAATAATCTCTCTAAAACCTTTATCACTGTTAACATCCAGCTGAACAAAACTGTCACCTATCGTCTCGGCAGGAACATTGGGATTGTGATCAATAACTATTACTTCCCAGCCAGCTTTTTTTGCCAAGTAAGCCGCTTCAACCCCTTGAAGTTTTCCCCCAATTACCGCAATCTTCACATCACTGACTCCTTTTTGAGGCGGTGACTGCTTTATTCTTTCTTCTTTCTATCCACTGGAAATATTCCTCAATAGTTGCCGACTCCAACCCGCAGGTTTTCAACTCTGCAATAACTCTCTCTACACTACGGTTTCCCTCATCTATATCTAAATAACTGTGAGAAACCCCCGCCAGTCCTGTTTTTGGAGGAATAATGGATGTGACAACGTTGGCGCCTGCTTGAATTCTCTCTTTTAAGCCAACCAGCCCGTCCACATCCAAAGAAGCAGGTATCAGTCTATCTGCTTCCGTAAGACGCATCACAGCAATAATCAGCAGTTCCCGTAGCCGGTGCGGCGGTTCAACAGTCCACATCGGTGTTCCCTCCTGGGGAACAAAACTCATGACACGTACCTGGTCGGCCTCGATGTTTTTCATCACTTGGATGGACTGAGCGATATCCTCTGTTGTTTCCCCTATACCGGCAAGTAGCCCTTCTTCAATTAACAGCCCCATTTTTCGGGCTGCCTGTTTAATTTCCATTCTCTCATCGTAACTTTGCCTTGTTCTGAGTTTTTTATATAGCTGCCGGTTATGGGTTTCCTGGTAACAAGCATACCAATCAGCACCGGCATTTTTCAGTTGTGCTAATAAATGCTCTGGGACAACACCCGGAGAAATCATAATGGGCAGTCCGGTAGTTTCTTTGACCCTGCGTACCAAATCAATAAGCCTATCTGTACCTTGAGCATCATTTAAATATTCCGGATCTTCCCCCATAGTTAAATCGAGCAGGTGCACCCCGGATTCTGCAAAGCGGGAGGCAGCATCCAGTATTTCATCCTTACTCTTTCGATACCTTTCAAAAACATTATTAGTTTTCCGGTATAAACAAAAGGTGCAATTATTTCGACAATAAGTAGAGAAATAAATAAAGCCATATAAAAAAATCTTATTGTCAAAATGCTTCGTGCGCAAATCCCGAGCAACTTGAAAAACCTTTTCTATTTGCTCATGGTTGTCCAATTCAAGTAAGAAAACGATCTCATCATAAGTTAAAGAAATTTCTTGGGCAGCCTTATCAAGAATTTCTTCAAGCCTT
Organism: Bacillota bacterium; assembly: GCA_050945755.1. Lineage (GTDB taxonomy): Bacteria > Bacillota > Dehalobacteriia > Dehalobacteriales > Dehalobacteriaceae > JAQVXR01. The sequence continues at coordinate 8,150 of JBMNTN010000067.1, forward strand.
AGAACCTGACTAACAGACAAAATTACACCTTCTTCTATTACGTTGCCAAGGCATGCGCAACAATCTTAAATATTAAGACGAACTCCATCTAAATAGGTAACACTCCTTGCCAATCTCTGCACATTTTGACCGCCTTCTTTAATCATGAGAAGACGCTCCAAGCCAAAACCAATTCCCACCCATGGGTCAATAATTCCCCAGTTATCATCAAGAGGATGGGGTCCCATTGCACCTGAACCTAATTCGATGCTGGAAACCACATCAACAGTATCTCCATATACGGTAGATGATGTCACCTCTAAATTGTATTCGGAAATACCGGCAGCGCTCATCACCATCGCTGCCATTTCTTCTAATCTGGACTGTCGTTTTTCTTCGGGAAGACCTAGTTCAGTTATATTAAGCATAGTGAATTCATTTAAATGATGGGCTCCTTGAGACTCTTTCCGAAAACAAGAGCCAATCTCAAAAATCCGAATCGGCTTTTCCCACAGCCGGACCAATTCTCTCCAAAGTGCATAAAGATTTGGTGCCAACATGGGACGCAAACATCTTTTATCATCCACCCAAAACACTTGGCTAAATAAATGATGATCATCGGTAATTGACATTTTAGCCAACTGGCCTTTTGAAATAATTGTTGGTGTCACCACCTGCACGAAATCATTTTTTGTTAAAACTTCAACCAGTTTGGATTCCAATTCACACAAAGCCGGGCGTCTTCGAATGTTTTTCAGGTTGTCCAATCGCTCTTTCGCAGCAATCACCAAGCGCCTTTCCATTTTTTGAAAAGCACGGTCCCGTTCATTTGAACTGGGAAAAACCAATGTTTGTTCATTTTCACCGGCATTCAATTCCTTCAATCGCTGACTTTGGACAGTAGTCCAGGTAACATCCACATCACTACCTCCAAAAGTATTATTTTACAATTATGTATTTGGCGGGGAGTCCGGGAGTTCCACCCGGCTGCACGAATTTAGAGTCCGTGTGATCCATACGATCCACCCCCCATATTAGTTTGTCAATATTTAAAAATATATTTCATACTACTTTTAGAATGCAATTTTCATGCCAACCAAGCTCGGCTCACAAAACCGGTCGCTTTCTGTTGAAAGATTAATATGTCAGGTGCTTTTGCATCCCATTGAACTTCAGTCTATAGCCAAAAAATCTCCCCATCTAAGTCGTTTGAGACTCTTGTAAGTTAATTATAACTCGTAGGTTTATGCATCACCTGCATATAAAAATATCTTTAGACTCGAATTTTGTCAACCCCGTCAAAATCATCTGACAAAATATTCCCATTTCTACGTAAAATTTTAAAACACCAACAGGCGGTAAGGATTTTACCTTATCGCCTGAAGCAAATTTTCAATCGCTTTTAATTTGAAGACCGTAAAACCAAAATTTTACGATTCCACAATAGCCTGCACTAACCCATCAATGGTAAACTCTTTCGCCTCGATCTCAACTTTTAGCCCGAGCTTTTTTGCTGTATCGGCTGTAACCGGGCCAATGCATGCCACTTTTGCTTGTTTCAGCAAAGGGATATTTTCCTTTTCTAAAATTTTGATAAAATTCTGTACTGTGGAAGAACTAGTAAAGGTTATAATATCAATTTCCCCATTAGCTAACCATTCTAATAAAGTAT
>JBMNTN010000068.1:0-9197 GCA_050945755.1 Bacillota bacterium
TTGGGAATGATTGCCTTAGTTAATTTGTTCACACGAAAAGCATTTGTTCCAATATTAGTCAATGTGTCAGGGAAATCTACATTCTTAATTTGTTTAAGAAAGAATGCAGTATCCCCTATACCTGTTACTGGATAACCTTCTATCTCATTTGGTATTATAATATCTTCTAATACCTCATCTGCAAAACCTGTAATAATAACTTCCTCGTCCTCAATGTCATATTGGAAAACCGCTACTTCCTCAAAGTTGGCCACCAGCTTCCGGTCTTTGGCTGCCTTAAATGTATAAACAGGTTCATTGCTGACCACTTCATCATCCTCTGTCCAGCTAATGAATTTATACAATTCCCCAGGAACAGCTTCCACTGTTACATATTCTCCGGGATTATATAGACCGTAGCCATAAACCTGCCCTGCTTCGGTTGAATTTGCCTCAAGAGATATGGTAAATAAATTTAGGTCTTCTATCTCGGAAATGTTAAACATCACTTCAGCGCTATTTCCCGATGGGTCCGTGGCCGTTAAGTAGATGGAATGGGCACCGCTGACATTAGCCGTCCATTCAATCCTCCCGGAATTTGCATTATCTTTGACTAACCTCAGTCCGTGCTCTAGTAAATTACTATAGACTGCTATATCTAATGTATCATCATCCGGGTCATTTACTTCATATGGTATAGTGATCGTTTCCCCTCTTTTAACAACTCCCAGGTCGTTTTCATAAGTCTGTGGTTCTTCAAAAACAGGTGGTGCATTAGGTGATATTATATTAAAGGTAAAATCATATCCGGTTCTATCCCTTTCGTAACCTGTTTCCATGTCCTTTAATCCGATATACACATCGTAATTACCCATGGCAAGATCTTCAGGCTCCCAATAGTAGGTGTAGGCACCCGGCTTATGATAATTCTCATCCATCAGTTCATTCAGAATCACATTCTTATTTTCATCTTCTATAATAACTGTCGCTTCTAACCCACTTTGCCCGGCTGCCGCATATGCTTCAATGGTGACCTGTAGATCTGAGCCTTGCTCCCATTTCGAAAAATCGGACGGAGTTGTTGAAAATGAAGCTAATTCCGGTTTTAAAGCATCTTCCGTATATTCAATTTTAATTGTAAGATTAGTCATTGGTTTGTCTATGTCATTGGTTTGTAAATTAATTGTTTCCTCTAAAATGTCTTCCGCCTCGCCAGGGAGAATCAGCGGCATGGCGATCAGTTGGTTTTGGCCCGGATAAATGGTATATTCCTTTATAAATAAAGGCGACACAAATGTTGCTGTTTCATCATCCAGTGAAAACTCCACATTTAGCTCTTCTCTGCCAGTGTTGCCCAATTCAAAATAGGCGGCGGCTTCTTCTATCCCTGGGTTTACCCGTACAGTTACTTCTGTTCCCGGAAGATCAAGTATCGGCTTTTGCTCATAACCTTCAACCGTATATTCATTAGAAACGGCTTCAGTCGAATGCATCCCGTCTGTTACAATCACTTTGAATTTATAGTTTCCGCCTTGCGGGAAGCTCCTGGCATTTACTGTATAAGAATACTTGCCACTTGCGTTATATGGAATATCTGCAGCAATGGTATCCCATGTATTTCCGCCATCAGAGCTAACTTGTAATTCCGCTAGCAGAGCATCCCCGTCGGCATCGCTGGCATCCCATGTAATGACGAAATCATCGGAAAGAGAAGCATTGCTAGGCCCGGTGATGCTTGCAGCAGGTGCATTTGCGGAATACTCATATCTTTGAATAACTTCAGTTATGCTACCATCACTTTGCTTTCCAATTTCAATAGCTTTTACATTATCTGCAGGTAAATTTGCGATAAATGTAGCATAATATTTGCCGTCAAATTCATGATCTGAAAAGAAGTATTGTGATAGAACGCTGTCGTCAGATGCAAGGGTTTGAATTACATAACCATTACTATTATAATCACTGCTAACATCGGCATAATCAGTATATTTTATAATCGGGTCAAAATAAACCTTTCTTTGGTTTGCTCTGACATCCTCAATACTCCCCGACAATAATAGAACTTCTGATTTTGATTCTTCCGAAAATACACTCATGCTAAGTAAGCTCATTTTTCCCGAGGCAGGTTTTGTTGCGTATTCCAAGAGGGCATTGTATTCACCCTCTGTTGGCCATGGTAAGGCAGCAGAGTCATACATGATTGTTTCATAGGCCGGATCGCGTCCCGCAACATTATTTATGGGGCTGCCATCATGGCCGTTAGCGGATAAGGGTTTATCATCACCTGAGGGATAAACATCGGAAAAACCCAGGGTGTGGATAAATTCATGGATGGTGGTATGTGGTAATGTTTTACTAGGCTCAATCAAAATAGCACCATGTACTGCCCCAAAAAAACCCCAGTTCATGCCCAGCATACCCGAGTCTTGCAATCCTGCTGCTCCCAGAAAACCAGGTGGTGTCATGCCTACGTATAGGTCATATTTATCTGAAAAAAGCTTTTGCGTTCTGTCTAACTCCCGAAATATCCTGCTTAAATACATGTTATGGGTAGAAAATCGGGGTTTGGCTATAAACATAGGACTTTTTTCTATAAATTTTATGGGAGCAGGAAATATCTTTCTTATGAATTCCTTTTGATCACTTAGACTGCCGTAAGATATAGAAGAGTTATTTTCCCATGCGCCGACTTGAAGGGGAACAAAGGCAAAGGTAATTTCTTTTTTAGGTACATAGAGTTGATGACTAGATTCCGGGTCCTCTACATAGCCTCTAACCTGATATTCCTCCCGGACTCCTTCGTCCTTATTACGAACCACGGCTCTGATCCCTAAATGTTTACCTGCCAAATCCTCTGGACTGATCTTAATATAGGCACGGTGGGAGCCTCGAACAATAATATCCCGTTGGGGATCATATTTTTCTTTAAACGCCATGGGCGAAGTTTCTATTAGTGTTTTTTCAGGGTGATCAACATCATATACTTGAAGTTTTACACCTTTTATTTCTGTATATGGGTTTTTAAAATACCCCGCAGAAACTTTAATCTCCGGAGAAAGATAGAGAGGTGCTTTATGACCGTCAACTATACGTGAGGGGTTATCTATTACCTGGGTTAAATTCCATTTAAGCTCAAAAGTTGGCAACTCGGTCATAGTTAGTTGTGTCCGGTCCTCTGATGTAGTGTAAAACGGATATCTGATTTCTGCTATCCCCTGCTCATTAGTTCTTCCCCCGCCAGAGCCATCGAATTTTGCCCCACCCCAAAACTGCACTAACCTGCCTTCTAATGGTTCCCCTTCTGTATTGACAACTTTAACTTCAATAATACCTTCAAAATCCTTCAAATCGGGATAGGTATAATATTGCGGCGGGATATTTATCCCCACACCTTTTATAAGCTTTCCATATAGAGCCGGTGCGGCTACACCTATATCACGCTCAACAAGAAACTCGCCACCGCCTACTATAAATGTGGCCCTTCCGTCGGTATCCGTTGTTACCCATTCTGCTGTGGGCTTAAAAATACAAAAAGGCTTATTAAGATTAGAACTAGATTTCCCCCAATAATAATAGATGTTTGTAAGGACGCCTTCCACCGGCTCGATTTGATCGTCTTCAGCAGAATCGCGAATAATTTTTACATTCACTGTGGAATTCCATATATCACCATCAACGTATGATGCCCAATAGTCATCATCGTATAAGTCGATTTGCCCCTCATAATCAACATATACGCCTATAGAAGGTGAATCATATACTTGTACTCCGGCACTTAATGTCCCAATCAACTCATCAGGAACCTTTAAGGAATAGAAATCCACCTCAAAATAAATATCATACCACTCATCAGAAAAAGTAATGCGTGGTTCACCTGCTTTTACAAGATCAGGCTTTTCAATATAGATATCTTCTATGTTAACAGCTGCTTTCACATCTACATCACTATCTCTTATGGTAAACACTGCTTCTTTTCCATATAGACCATTAGCTATATAAAAGGGCATGTCACATTCTTCTATAATTGGTGTAAAACTTACATCGCAATATTCATAGTTATATTCCCCTTCTTCACCTTCCTTGGGATAAATAACTTGAAATCTTCCTGTTGCCTCCGCAAATTCATATGATGTTTTTAAATCTGTCTCTCCCATTATTGGTGGATCCTCACCATTAACCTCCGCTGCCATCATTTGCATCATATTTGCACCTGCTGGGGTTATAGCTGGCGTATCGGGTTCATCTTCAATGAGCATATCATCCAAAGAAACATCGTCACAAATCCCATTATCTATATCATTACCCTGTTCTGCATATACATCCTCAGATACCGAGTTATGATGGTCCTCATCTTCTTCAACAAAGCTGCTACTTTTTGCCGATACACTAAAAGAAAATAATGACATAACAAAAACTAAACACAAAATTATACTTAAAGGCCTTTTTATTTTCACTTTTTTCCTCCCCTTAAATTGAATTTTTCAGCCGCTTCATTACCAACCACTCACCTTTGCTGTTACTCCGGTTTCTCGCCATAATCTTTCCTTTACCTCAAATACTTCCTGCTCATCCACCATACCATGAAGCAGGCGCACCCACATGGTCTTAGTGCCATCACCGAAAGTCAGCCGAATATGGGCCTTCTCAATGACAACGGAAGAAAGTCTTACACCATGCACGCCATCACTGCCCCATTTATAAATTTTGTTGCCCATAAGAATGCCAAAAACGGACACCACCGTTTGTTCGGCAACACTCCTTTCTTTGCCGTTTTCTGTAGAGATAACTGCAGAGGGCACCGCTAAGATGCAATTATCCCAGATTAATCCGGCATCTTTTAATAACTGATTTTGTTTTATGAGGAGTATGAGTAATACTATATTTGCACATCCAAAAACAATGGCCATTTCAAGCATACACCTTCTAAAAAACCACACTGTGAAAAATACACTGATTATTAAAAGTATGAAATAAATTTTCTGCCATTTTCGGATTGCTTCCACGGACATCCCTCCCCCTTGTCTTTAAATTTAAGACATGGTGGAAAATTTTTCATCAACCTAAAGTATGAAATCGCCAAAAAAAGCCTCTCATACTTTAGTATGAGAAGCTAAATTTACCAGGATCTATATGGCTTTAAGGTTACGACGAAAAAATTTGGTTTTTAAATAGGGTGCTAATAAGCTCTGCACGGCTACCCACTTCATATTTGGAAAAAATATTTCTGACATGGGTTTTAACAGTATTTTCACTGATAGACAAAGCTCGTGCTATTTCACGATTGGATTCACCAGATAAAATGTGTTGAAGTACTTCCTGTTCCCTTACTGTCAACTCTTCAAGGGTTTTCATGCCAAGAATGATATTAGTTTGTTGATTTTCGCTCATACGATCATAGGCGGCAAGATATGTGTGGTTTTTCAGCAGCTTAACCAGCTGCTGGTTAAGGGGTGGTAACATGACCAAGGTCACACAAACAACCGTAAGGGCTATGACCGCAACATTTGCGCTAGGAAGCTGAATGGAGGTTATTGTCATGCCTAAAGCGCCACCAGATAAGACGCCGAACACATTTGCGGAAAGTCCAATACCAAAAATTTTTGCGGGATTTTCAGTATACTCTAGCATTTCACCGATAATACTCCACCAAAAAAGGTCGAAAATTCCGCACGCCCCAAGCATTAGGGTATTTACAACTAGATAATCAGAAGCGTTGCGTTCCAGTAGCATAAAACTAATAAACGCTCCGATAATCATGGCCATGCCAACGTATAAAATTTTGGCACGATTCACTCTCGTAGGTAGGTTCCGCATAAAAAGAAGTGCGATTATATAAGGAACAGCCCAATACCAGCTGGTTAGCTTCGTAAGATGCTCAAAAGCCGGGTTTATTACTTGATACATAAGGCCGGAATTGATGGTTATGACAAAAACAAACAGGCATAATAGTATTAGCGGTTTTTTAATATCTCTACGCTGATAATTTTCTATTTTTTCCCGCCAATCATTCCCTCCCTCGCTGGGTAGTATCCAAATACACACCATACCTATAGCGAGACATAACATTGAAAGGGTAAGTCCAATAAACGGTGAAAAATTTATGGCTACTACATTGATGGCAATCATAATGATATTTGAATAGATAAGAACATCCGCGCAGGATTTGATCCGTTGACTTTTAAGTGTAAAGGCCTTTAAAGAATATCCCCATGAAGCTACGGCAGAGCCTCCTGCGTACCCACTTACAATCAATCCAACTGCCCACAGAGGGGATGGAGAAAAATAAAATGGTACAGTCGCCGCCAAACATATAACCATGCTACAAAGCATGGTGTATCTTGCAATTATTTGGGATTTAACAAAAAAACCACCGGAAAATAGTCCTGCAAAATGAGCAATTATCGCAACTAATATGTAGGGAGAGCCAACTACATTGTTATAGGCTAGCATGCTGTAGAGCACTTGTCCTTCAAAAAGAAAAGACAGAAGATAAGCAAAAAGCAGAGAGAACCCAGCAATAGAGAAAAAACGATTATTCGTAGCTTTGACCTGAGCCATTCCAGCATCACCCCCTACTCAGCGAAGACTCAACCATCATATCCTGTAGTCCTAAGCCTTTCCCAATTATCTTTCTTCCCTAATAATTAATAACTCTTTTTTATTGACACTACTCTTGCATATTCAGCCCCACCTAATGGCAAACGATTACCATGCCGGCTCAGGCTGTCATTTACCCGTAAAATTACCTGTGGTCTACATAAATTAATTGGAAGAAGAAAAACCCCTAGACTGCTGAAATTAGCCAATATCAGGCCTTTTCAGGGTAAAAACAAAACCACCCACCGATAAAACTCTTTTTATCAATAGATGGTAGGATTATTTGGTGGAGATAAGGGGATTCGAACCCCTGGCCTCCTGAATGCCATTCAGGCGCGATCCCAACTTCGCCATATCCCCAAGTTATTTTATTGTTTTGCAGAAGCTACATTAGGTATTATATTAGATTTTCTCCGCCTTGTCAATGTGCCCGCCTCAAGATTTTTTCGGTAAGGTTAGCCTTTATGAAAAGAACCGTTAAGCTGTTTTTCAGCAACAAAATATATTCGTTCATGGGCTTCAGGGTCGAATTGAACTCCGGTAAAATCCCCACTGATTTTTTTAAGTTTAAACCCAGCTGTTTTTACCAGCTTCGCTACATGATCAGTTTCATAGCATCTCTGCCGGTGCACCTCAGAAAATCGGCGAAAAATATTACTTCTATCTTTGACAAAAAAAGTAAGGTCAATATCCATAATCGGTGTTTGGGAAAAATCATTTTCCCATATCAATATTACATCATCATCCTCCTGCTGAACCCACTGATTGTCTCCTAATACATCCCGGTAATAGTGGGGGGAGCGCATATCAAAAATTAGACTTCCCCCAGGATTTAATACATTAAACATATTTTGAAAGGACTTTAAAAGCTCCCCTTCTTCTAATAAATAATTTAAGGTATCACACAAACATATCACCGCATCAAATTGTCTGGGAAGGTTTATATGCCTAATATCCATTTCTAATAAAACAGCCGTCAACTCTTCCTCAAATAGCTTATCCTGACAGATAGAAAGCATTTCTGGGGAGTTATCGATTCCCCACACCTGATATTTCTTTGCGATATTTATTAAAACATTTCCCGTCCCACAACCGGCATCTAATACTTTTTGGGGGAGATGACCTGTTTCCCGCCATATCTCTTCCAGCCCGGATACCCAGGATTGGTAATCCACGTGGCCCATTAAACGGTCATAAACATGAGCGATACCTTGGTATGAAGTCATTCCTATCCCTGCTCCTGATAAAAAGTCTTTTCGGCATCGCCCCAAAGGCGTTCCAAGTTATAGTATTGCCTTTCTTCCTCTTGAAAAATATGAACGATTACGGAACCAAAATCCATCAACACCCAACGGCCCTCATTATAACCTTCTCTTCGAAGCAAAGGTTTGCCTTTTTCTTTTAGTTTATCTTCAATATTATCTGAGACGGCCTGAACCTGGATATTACTATTTCCGGTACAAATGACAAAATAGTCCGCAATCAAAGAAATACCTTGTAAATCCATTAATAAAATGTCTCTTGCTTTCTTCTCATTTGCCGCTTCGGCACAGGCTAAAGCCATTTCTTTTGAGGTCAAGCTTTTATTCCCCTTTCATGGTATCTAATCCTATTCTCAACCTGGGTTCTGGCATTTCAGTAATAAATTTTTGTATGTCCGCAAAGTTATCGGATGGATTGGCAGGTTTCTTTCTTTTAAATATTCCACAGTTCCCTGAATAGCATCCAGCAAAGCTCGGTCAATATTATTATATACCATTTTTCGTAGTTTCTCTACTCCAGGCCATTCCCGGCCCGGTTCAATCATGTCTGAAAGAAAAATTATTTTATCTAATAAAGACATGCTTGCCCCGCCCACAGTATGTTTGGCAATTGCATTTAATACTTCCCGGTCCTTAATACCCAGTTCAGTTTCTACTAAAAAAGCACCGACAGGGGCATGCAACACCACCGGATTAATAATCTCCTCCTCCAATAATTGATGCCCGGACTTTTGGGCTAATATTATCAACTGTTCTTGAGGAACTTCCCGGGCATAATCATGCAGAATTCCTGCCTGCATTGCCTGATGAGGATTAACTTGCCAGAAAGATGCCAACTCCGAGGCAATATTTGCCACTCCTAAAGAGTGTCGCCATCTTTCGGGGGATATTTTTCTCTTTACAAGTAATTCCATACTCTCTTTCATATTTCCTCCCCCAAATATATTTAAACCTCCTTAGTTTAGGAGGTTTAATTTACTATTTTATTGCTGTCGAGGTTTCGCTTCACTAACTGTTAGGGCCCTACCACCAAGTTCCATACCGTTCATCGCTTCTATCATCTTTTCCGCATCTTCATCATTGACTTCAACAAAACCAAATCCTCTGCTTCTTCCTGTTTCCCGGTCTGTAATAACCCGGCCACTGACTACTTCACCATATTCCTGAAAAGCAGCCGTTAATTCCTCTGAACTGGTTGACCAAGGTAAATTACCAACATAAAGTGTACGTACCAAAATTTTCACCTCACCATGTTGCATTTACTAGTATTATGTACGTACAATGATTTAATATACAGTCGAATAATGATGAATTTACTTGTATTCTGGCAGCATTTACAAATATAGAGATAATTTGAAT
>JBMNTN010000069.1:0-8960 GCA_050945755.1 Bacillota bacterium
TTGGGATTGCTTTATTATTTGATGAAAAAAGTCCAAATTTTATTATTTGGCAGTCCTATTTATGACGATAAAAGGGCATGCCTCTTTATTGATGAAAATAATCACCAAAAAGTGAAGAAAGTCACCGAATTTATATGTTATGTCCTTAAGTTAATAAAGAAATTTAGAAAATTAATAAAAATTAGTAGAAAAATGAGTAAATTTCATATTCCAAAACCGTTGAAAAATCGACAAAAAAGGTAACAAATTGACAAAGATTTTAGATAATAAAAGGATTTCACCCCACATTGTCGAATGTTTTTAGCAGGCAAACCAAGATTATCCACAAGAAAGAGGAAATTCAGCAGATTTAGTAACTGATGTTCTGGACAAGCGCTAATATCTGGATAACTACAAAGAGGAAAGGAACTCTAAAAAATAATATAAGTTTTGGCATAAATATTGCTTATATTTTAGATAGTTAAAAGATTCGATAACAAATATAAAAATCGATAAATATATCTACCATATCTACAAAAAAACAAGGAGCGTGATAGAAAAGCTAAATATGGAGATTAGTTGTGTAGCTTATTTGGGGAGGTGGTTAGATAAAAAATACCCAGCATGAGCGTATTGGAACATTATGCAAAACCGTTCCTTTGGTGGGAGGATTCTTATTAGGTAGCAAAATAATGTAAAGGAGAAAAGTATATGAAAAACAAAGTTGGAAAACTATTGGTATTGGCATTAGCTCTAGTAATGATGATTTCCCTATCAGCTTGCGATGGCGGGAATGTGCAGGAGGATAATAAAGCAACTGGATCCTCTGACGAGGCGGGGTATGTCATTAAAATCGCCTCAGCCGATGGCTCTGGTGGCATAACCCACAGCGGTTTAAAGTTATTTGAGCAGCTCGTTGAAGAACAGTCAAAAGGCAGCATAGATGTTCAGATTTATATGGACAGCCTCCTGGGTGGTGAGCGCGAGATAATCGAAGGTGTATTGCTGGGCTCCATACAGATGTGTCCCACCTCTCAAGGCATCTTCGGTGTGTACGATCCGAAATTGGCTCTTACTGAGCTGCCCTACCTTTTTAAGAGCCATGAGGCCTTTGAGGCGGCAAGCGATGGTGAAACAGGCGACTATCTCAACGGGCTATGGGAACAGAATGGTTTCACATGTCTCGGACAGTTCCAAATGGGCTATCGCGTTATTGCTAACCAAAAAAAGGAAATAGTTACGCCTAATGACATTGCGGGCATGAAGATTCGTGTGCCAGAGGTTGAAACCTATGTACAAACCTTCGCCGCTCTAGGCGCGAACCCTACCCCCATGAGTTGGTCTGAAATATACACTGGTATGCAACAGGGCACTATAGATGGCATGGAGTGTTCCCCTTCTGCTATCTGGGATTCCAAGATTCACGAGGTTTCCAAGTACATTACTGTTACTAACCACCTGATGGCTACGGGGGCTCTAGTTATTTCATCAGAATACTTAAATTCCTTGCCTGAGGATCTTCAGGCCATTGTAAAAGATGCTGCAGCAGAGACGACGAGCTATCTCCGTAAGGCTTTTGTTGAGGACGAGGAAGTTACTCTGAAAAAGTTTGAGGACTACGGGCTCAAGGTGACATATCTAACGGATGAGCAGTACAACGCGTTCAAGGATCTTATTATGCCCCTGTACGAAAAATCGTGGAATGATGCTTTTGGTAGCGACGTTATCGAAAAGGCCTTCTCATATTCGGAATGATCGTGACTAGTACCGAAAGAGCGGTTAATCTAAATTTATGTACAGGAAGGTTGCAGACTAAGTCTGCACCCTTCCTGGTGTGAGGGGGGAGATATGTCTTGGGGGAAAAAGAAAAGAAAGGATTTTTTTACTGGATAAACAATATCGAAAACAACGTTCTAGTAGCAGGCTTTGCCATAATTATTGCGGTTGCATTTTTTCAGGTGGTCATGCGTACCGTGTTTAACTCCTCGCTCACTTGGAGTGAGGAGCTGATTAGATATGTCTATATCTGGCTTTGCTGGGCGGGGGTTAGTCTTACTGAGCGGCGGGGAGAGCACATCCAGCTTACATTTCTTGTTGATCTATTTCCAAAGGTGCTCAAAAGACTGATTGCTGTACTTGAAACACTTCTGATGATAGTCTTTACGGCCTGGCTCGTATACCTGGGCACGGGTCTGATGTTTCAGATATTCAAAACGGGAGCCATGACTACGGCTTTGAAAATACCGATGTTTATAGTTTACATGGCTTTTCCTTTCGGTTGCCTGATGTATTGCCTCAGAAAAATATGTAAGCTACCTTTACAAATAAAAGTTCTTCTAGGTAGGGGGGAGGTGTAAATCATGGAGGTATGGCTATTATTCATTATTATGTTTGCTTTGATGCTGTTTACTGTACCCATAGGCTTTTCTATTGCCATTGCGGCATCCTTCTGTTTTTTACAATTCACTGATATTCCGGTAAACATAATTGCTCAGTCCGCAATTACGGGACTTGACTCCTTCCCCATGCTGGCTGTTCCCTTTTTTATTCTTGCGGGCGCGCTTATGAGTAAGGGCGGTCTTGCTAGGCGGCTTGTTAATGTTATGCAGGCACTTTTCGGGCATTTTACCGGCGGCCTTTCCATCTCTAGCGTTGTCACCTGTATGTTCTTTGGCTCAATTTCCGGTTCTGCAACAGCTACGGTCTCCGCGGTGGGCGGCTTTATGATTCCGGAGATGAAGGATAGAGGATACGACGCAGGGTTTTGTGCTTCCCTCGTATCCTGTGCCGGCTCTCTGGGCGTCTTCATACCACCAAGCGTTACACTGGTGTTTTATGGTTTAGTTACACAGACATCTATCACTGACTTGTTTATTGCGACAGTTCCGGCTGGTATATTGGTGACGGCGGCTTTGTGCTTTACCTGTTGGTATCTCTCAAAAAAGTACAACTATCCCAGAGAACCCAAGGTGCCTTTTAAGCAGGCGATGAAATCGGTCTGGGATGCCAAATGGGCGCTTATATGCCCTGTTATCATTCTTGGCGGGATTTATTCCGGTATTTTTACCCCCACCGAGTCCGCGGTGGTTGGGGTGGTATATGCGATTATCATAGGTGTGTTTGTTTATAAAGAAATGGGTCTGAAGGACATATATGATACGCTTCTTGAGTCGATGGCCATCAACGGAATGATCATGTTTCTTCTGGCCTTCGCTACAGGATTTGCCAAATATGTGACCTTGCAGCAGGTACCGGCCAAGATAGTGTCCTTTATAACTGGCTTTACCAGCAGTCCGTTATTGATACTTCTCATGATAAATGTTCTTGTGCTGATCGTCGGATGCGTTATAGATAACATACCAAACATTATGATATTGTCACCCATCCTCCTGCCTCTTGCGGTACAGGCAGGTCTCACCCCCGTGGAATTTGGTGTGATCATCAGCGTGAATACTACGATCGGTCTTGTGACTCCGCCATACGGCGCGGATTTGTTCGTAGGTGCGACTCTGGCAAGGTGCAAATTAGAGGATACTTTCAAGACGCTCTTACCATTTGTTCTCGTGCTCTTCGTTTGTCTGATGATTATTACATATTTCCCGCAGCCGATGAGCTGGTTTGTATCCCTCATCAACGGATGACATTGCCGATCTTATACTAAATACCAAGAGACTGGATGTCGGTGTTCTGCGGTTATCGGTCTCTTGTGTTGCTTTCCAGCAGTGTACTATCCTAATTGATAGATAAGAACCAGTTATATTATAGCCAGGATTTGGTAACAAGATACCTGAAGGTTTTATCAGAATTAAAGCACCATGAAAAGATGGGGTTTATCAGCTCTAATATCGACGACTTTGTCGGTAACGGTGGATGGCTATACCGATCTGCTGCCGCCGCAGCTAGAAAGCGGCATGGGCGCAAAAGCTGATGGATATTTGGGGCGATTGCTCCGACCAGATTTTTTCATCAGTTTTGCCGGGCCATGGCGAAAGAATTCGCGTTTGAATATGAGAGAGAGTGGGCGTCAATGTTCCGTTATCTGTGCTATGGCTGTTGTGAACGGCTGGATAACAAATCCTAGTAGTTGAAAACGCTTGGAGCAAATCTAAGACTATCTCGCGATGGAAAAACTGCGATATGATTTGCTGGAAGATGGGATTATAAAAGTGTGTACGCATGCAAGATGCTGAAGTACAATTTGATATCATAATGAAGACCATTATCACACTTAACGGCGAGCCGGAAAGGCTGTGGAAATGGTGTGATATGGCCACGGATGTGGTCTTTTTTAGAGATTAACAGAATTTCAGTGGGCAGTATCTAGAATTATGTGTAGTGTATCCAGGCAAAGTCGCAATTTCTAGTGGGAGTAATCCTTACCAGAGTAGCAAATATTATATATTTTAAATATTGGGGGAGACATATAATGGGATTAGCATCAAAAAGAATTGAAGTACTCTCAAGTAATGAACTTAATATGGTTCATGATGCAACAATGAAAATTCTAGAAGAAACAGGAGTGGTTTTTAATTCTGAGGAGTCTTTAGAGATTTTCAAGAAAAACGGTGTGAGGGTAGAGGGCCAAACTGTATTTTTTTCTAAGGAAATAGTAGAAAAGGCCTTGGAAACAACCCCCAGTAATTTTAAGCATTCGGCAAGGAATAAAGCAAATTCAATATTTATTGGTTTTCAACAAAAACAGCTTGCAGTTTCTGCTACTTATGGTCCTGTTTTTGTACAGGATTTGGATAATGGTCGTAGGAGAGGTACTATTGAAGACTATATTAATATTACGAAGCTTTGTCATGCCAGCGATCTGGTAAATGTAATCGGAGGTATTCCGGTTGATGTCTGTGATGTTGATCCGAGAACCAAAAAACTTCAAATGATCTACAATACTTTGAAACACACAGATAAAGCTGTTTACGGAGTTACTGCAACACAGGAAGAAATTCAGGAAATGTTCGACCTGGTAGAAATAGCCTTTGGAGAAACAGAAAGTCTTTGGAATCGGTATGTTATTGCGGTACCTGTTTGTCCGTTGAGTCCCTTGAAGTATGATTGGCAGGCGTGCGAAAGTATGCTGGCGTATGCAAAACGTCGACAGCCGATTTATATCAATTCATGTATAATGGCGGGGGTAACAGGACCGATAAATCTTATTGGAACGGCTGTTCAGATGAATGCGGAAATTTTAGCGGGTCTTGTTTTAATACAATTAATTAATCCTGGCACACCTGTTGTATATGTACCAGGTTCAACTGCTGCCAATATGCTGACAGGAAGCTACAGCACTGGTTCTCCTGAGGCAAACTTAATAAATATTGCCGGGTTACAACTGGCTTTAGATTTATATCATTTACCCACCAGGGTAATGGCCGGCCTAACTGATGCCAAGGTCGTTGATTATCAGTCAGGTGTAGAAACGATGCAGAATTATATTATGTTAATGTTGGCAGGCGTGCATTTCCTTCATGAAGGGCTGGGCTGCTTGGATAACATCATGACAGTATCCTATGAGAAATTTATTTTAGATCAAGAGGTTATAAAAAGGGTTGCCCGAATTATGGAAGGCCTAAGTGTAAATGAAAAAACACTGTCGGTAGATGTTATTCAAGATGTGGGTCATTCCGGACAGTATCTAATGCATGCCAATACATTAGAAGATTGCCGTAAAAGGTGGCGTCCGGAAGTTTCTTGCTGGGATTCCTATGAAGCCTGGAAAGCAAGTGGTGCAGAAGATGTAGTTAAAAGAGCAAACAGAAAGTACAAGGGGATACTAGAGAATGCCCCTGAATCCTTGCTTGATCCGGAAGTTGATAAAGAATTAAGAACCTATATAGAAAAAGTTAAATAGTTGACATAAAATTATTTAAAAGCTTTATGGCGGAATAATATCATTTTAGTCCATAATTGATACTAAATCAATTATACCATAAACGGAATGGAGGAAAAGAGATGTTGTGCAGTCAAAAATATCGGGCTGTAAATCCGGAGCACGATCCACTGCTTTTGGGTACAGGGTGGACTCCAGAGGAACTGAATAAACCTCAGGTGCTCTTAGAAAGTGCTTACGGAGACAGCCATCCTGGAAGCGCTCATCTTAATCAATTGGTAGAAAGTGCCAGGTTGGGTATTTATATGGCAGGGGGTAAACCTGCTGTCTATACCACAACTGATATTTGTGACGGTGTTGCCTGCGGGCACAATGGGATGAATTATTCTCTGGCTTCCCGGGATATTATATCGGCCATGGTAGAAATACATACTAAGTCGGTACCATTTGATGCTCTAATTACTTTTTCCTCCTGCGACAAAGCGGTGCCCGGCCACTTGATGACACTAGCTCGTTTAGGAATTCCCGCACTACATTTTTGTGGCGGTTCTATGATGCCGGGACCGGACTTTATTACTGCGGTTAAATGTTATGAAACGGGAGACCTGGTCAGGGAAGGTAAAATGACCGAGGAGGAACAGCTTTTTTACCAAGTTAATGCTTGTCCAACTGCCGGTGCATGTCAGTATATGGGTACTGCAAGTACCATGCAGGTTTTGTCTGAGGCATTAGGATTGTCACTTCCCGGCAATGCGTTGATGCCGGCTTGGTCAAATTATATTAAACACTGTGCTGATAGAGCAGGTAAGCAGATATTGGCACTGCTGAAAGATGGGATAACTCCTAAAGATATTTTGACTCCTGAAGCATTTGAGAATGCGATTATGGTTCATGCGGCGGTATCTGGTTCTACTAATGCCACCCTACACCTGCCTGCGATTGCAAAACAGGCAGGAATAGAAATTACGGCGGGAGATTTTGATCGAATTCACCGGAAGATCCCTGTTTTAGTATCCCTACAGACCTCGGGTACTTGGCCTACCCAAATTCTTTGGTTTGCCGGTGGGGTACCGGGAATTATGCTGGCCATTAAAGAACACCTTCATTTAGATCAATTAACAGTGACGGGTAAAACCATAGGAGAGAATCTCCGGGATTTGGAAGAGTCAGGTTTTTTCGAAAAGAATGCTTTATATTTGAAGAACTATGGCATTAAACCGGAAGAAGTTATTAAGCCAATTAATGCACCTTATAAATCGGGAGGTGGTTTGGCAGTTTTGACTGGGAATCTAGCACCTGAGGGTGCTGTGGTGAAGCATGCTGCAGTGGCACCGGAGATGCACCAGCATGTTGGACCGGCCAGGCCTTTTAATTCGGAAGAAAAGGCAATTGAAGCTATTATTAACGGCAAAATTATGCCGGGTGATGTTATTGTCATTAAATATGAAGGACCACAGGGTTCGGGAATGCCAGAAATGTTTAAAACTACAGAAGTATTGTATAATCGTTCGGAACTGAGAGCGACCACGGCCCTGGTTACTGATGGGCGTTTTTCCGGGGCTACACGAGGACCTGCCATCGGACATATTACTCCTGAGGCAGCAGCAGGGGGACCTATTGCTCTAGTTGAAGATGGAGATTTAATTTCTATTGATATTCCTAACAGGGTTTTAGATATTGTTGGTTGTCATGGGGAAAGAAAAAACCCGCAGGAGATAGACCTAATTTTAAAAGAAAGGGCTAGAAATTGGAAAAATTTAAAAACAGAAAAGGACGGTGTTCTAGCGTTATTTACTAGGATGGCGGGAGCTACAGCTAAGGGTGCCTCAATGCTATAAAAGAATAAACGGTAAGCTGTTTTTAGCTAGTATTAAGAAATGGCAAAAGGTTACGTAAAAACTGAGAGGTTCTGACGATAAACCAAAATTTCTACTAAGTTATACTACCATGCTTTTCTATTAAGTATTGGGATAGTGAAAATTTTATTATATTGTCCTTTTCTACTTTATTGAAAGGGACAATATGTTTTTTTATTATGGAGAAAGCGAGGATAAGCCTCGGCAAGATATATATGATACTTTAAAGTAATTGCTAAGAAAAGACCATGCTGAAAATAATCATCATTCCGGTGAAAAGAATTACCTGAATACTGCGAGTTAATTATTCGGACATTTTTAGTAAATATGGTAAGTAGCAGTGGTTTATATTTACACATCGAAAACCACCTGCTTTGCAGGTGGTTCTAAAAAGCTTTAGCTATGAACGGAAAAAAACTACCCCCATTTGATAAAATAGGTTTTGGCAACCTCACAAGTAAAAAGGAGGTAGGTGCAGAAAGCAACTGCAAGAGGATATTGCATAAGATGAGATGACCCTAAAGGAATATTTAACCCTTTATGGGTGAACAGGTAGAAAACCACCCGCTCAGTGTGTGGTTGGTTTTAGCCCTATAAGGGCATGGTACCAGTCAGAGGCTAAAAGCCTCGCTGAAAGTTCCGCCAACTGCACGCTGTCTCAAGCTACCCCTAAAAGGGGTAATTCATTAGGAGATAAGTTGCATAAAAAACATTTTTTGCGAAAAACTAAAAAACGAGTTTATTAAATATACACGAGTACAAAAAAGCGAGTTAAAAATGGAATGTATGTCTCGGAGGAATTATTTTTCCTTGAATAATTTTTGACGATTTTTAAATACTTATCTTTGGAATATATTTTAATAAGAGATTCGGCATTCAGGGATCAAAGAAAAAAACGTAATAAATTGGGCAATTAATAAACGTCGAAAAATGGTATTGACAAGGCACCTTAGGTTTGTTAAGATACTCAGGCACCCGGGAAACGGGTGGGTGAAACTGCCAGAAAAAAGGCGGTTGACAGAGTAAGGAAGGTTTGTTAAGATACTCAGGCACCCGGGAATGGGTGGTAGAAACTGTCAGAAAAAAGGCAGTTGACAGAGTAAAAAGGATTTGGTAATATAAACAGGCGTCCGGAAGGGTGCAAAAAAAGGAAACAAGAAAACGGTTGACAAACCAAGAAAGGTTTGATAAAGTAACCGAGCTGGTCTTTGAGAACTGAACAGTGAAAAGCCTGATGTTGAACAAGAAGCAAGAAGCAAGAGGCAAGAAGCAAGACTTCAAGCCTGGCT
>JBMNTN010000070.1:0-8900 GCA_050945755.1 Bacillota bacterium
ACCGCTACACGGTAAGGACTGACCACGATTTTTATGAAACTCGTGCCATCCTAAGCTACGTGCATCTTTCAAGTCCATTACACATTCCATATGCAAGAACAGAAGACCAAATTTTAAGCGGAGCTTATACCTTTGATGATGAGTTGCAGCAGCATAACACGAATTATGATTCTTTGGTATTTAGGGAAAGAAATCGGTAATTATAAAGGAGATTTTTCTTTAATCTTCATTAACGTCACCTTTTATGATTTAGCAGTAACATCCAAGTGCCAAGCCTATTTGGGCACCTTCCTAAAAGGTAATATGGCCGTAACACAGGCGATGTACAGCAAGCTTAAGGAAGGGATGACCTTACAGGAAGTAACAGATATCCTCGGTCCGGGTACGGAAAAAATGCTGGTCATTGAAGGTGGGAAAGAAAAGATAACCATGGGGTGGGATAATAGTTACAGTAGCAGTATCACCATTGTTCTGTTGGATGGAAAAGTAACAAAAATAAATAGTTTGGGGCTTAAAAAATAATTACTTCCCGTGTTATCCACTAAAACTATTCTGAGTCTTTAGTATTTAGGGAAAGAAATCGGCTTCAAAACTCATGAGTGAGAGAACTGGTTAAATGAACTTGCTTTTTTATTCTTTTTTAGTAGCTGTATTAATTCTTTTTTGCTTTTACGTGAGGCAAGAATATATAAAATGTCTCCTGCCTCAATTTTGGTATCGCCGGACGGAGTAATTAATTCATCATTTCGAATGATAGCATTAATAAGAACATCATTAGGGAATTTAATTTCAGCTAAAGACTTATCTAATATATGAGTGTTTTCATGAACTGCATATTCAATCATTTCTGCATTTGCTTTGTCGATGGAGACTAATTCTAAAGAATGCATCGGTACTGATTTTGTAGCCCAAGTAGAGGGCTATACGTTCTTTACATCACGCACA
Source organism: Bacillota bacterium (assembly GCA_050945755.1). Classification (GTDB taxonomy): domain Bacteria; phylum Bacillota; class Dehalobacteriia; order Dehalobacteriales; family Dehalobacteriaceae; genus JAQVXR01. The sequence continues at coordinate 946 of JBMNTN010000070.1, forward strand.
AAATTTTTTGTTTCGTATAATAATGTGATATTATTGGAACTGTAATCAGAAGAATGGCATTTTCGCAAATTGTGTTTTGCCACACCGGCATGTTTTGATTGAGTGAGGGAGAAACATGAACGTAGACCCTGACCCTGCGAACATAGCCCCGCAAATTTTTTTAATTATAATTCTAACACTTATTAACGCTTTTTTTGCTTCTGCAGAAATGGCAATTGTCTCATTAAACAAAAACAAGATAAAAATCCTTGCTGAAGAAGGGAATAGAAAAGCACAGCTGCTAGAACAGCTGATGAAGGAACCCACAAAGTTCTTATCTACAATACAGGTAGGAATAACCCTTGCAGGATTCTTTTCAAGTGCATATGCCGCAACAGGGATATCAGATGATTTAGGTAATTTTTTTGAACGAATGAATATACCTTATAGTCAAAATATTGCCTTGATCTCAGTAACATTGATCTTATCATATTTCATTCTTGTTTTTGGAGAATTATATCCAAAGCGACTGGCTTTAAAAAAATCAGAGACTATAGCACTTTTTTCGGTCAAACCCATTATTTTTGTGCTGAAGGTTGCGTCTCCATTTGTTAAGCTACTTTCAATGTCTACAAACTTACTAATAAGAATATCTGGTATAAAAATCGATGACCTGGAAGAAAAAGTTTCAAGGGAAGAGATAAGATCTCTTGTTGAAGTTGGACAAGAGCAAGGTGCAATTAATGAGACTGAAAAAGAAATGATAAATAGTATTTTTGAATTTGATTATAAGCTTGCCGAAGAAATTATGACACCAAGAACAGAAGTTTATTTAATAAATATTGATAGAGATATTAAGGAATACCTACCTGAATTACTGCATACAAAGCATTCAAGGATACCTGTCTTTGAAGGTGACAGTGATAATATCATCGGTGTGCTATATATGAAGGACCTAGTTGAGGAAGCATATCACGTTGGATTTGACAATGTAAATATCAGAAATATCATTCGCCCGGCATATTTTGTTCCGGAAAGAAAAAATATTGATGATCTATTTAAAGACCTACAAGCTTCTAAAAAGCAAATAGCTATATTAATTGATGAATATGGTGGTTTTTCAGGGATTGTAACCATAGAAGACCTAATAGAGGAGGTCATGGGTGATATTGATGATGAATATGATCATGAGGAAGAACCAGACATCCGAAAGATTGATGACAATATCTATATGATAAAGGGCAGCACCTCAGTTGATGATTTGAACGAACAGTTATCTTTGAACTTCGATTCTGATTCCGAAGATTATGATACTGTTGGAGGGATGCTAATCACCATCCTAGGGCATATCCCAAACAGCCATGCGGAAAGCACAATTGAGTGTGACGGCCTAGTATTCAAAATTGAAGAGTTTAAGAATAATCGAATCGAGAAAGTAAAATTACACATTCAGAGAGTAAATAAAGGCATACAGAAAACTATTTAGGTTCAGCAAAATGCTATTTTGCGATTTCCGAATTTAGTTTGGTTGTACCAAGAACCCATCCATGTTTAAAAAATCCCCAATTTGTAAAAAAACCGTAGATCAAACCTTGAATTAATATAAAAATAGCTATTGGCAGGATCGTTTTTTGATATAACATCGGTATTAAAGGAGCAGTTATTAAAAAATCAGTTTCGCTTAAATAGAAGAAACTTATAAAAGCCAAAACGCCGATACATACCGTTGCTCCGAACCATATGCCAGCAGATACAATATGCAAAATGCGCAACCATTTCAAACCATTACCTTTAATCATAGCTGTTATCCTAACCAACTTCGCGAAGCATTTTCTCGATGGCATTGATACGTTCTTTTATCTCGGATAAATCATTGACAATCTTCTGTTGATCTTCGGTCATTTTCCGCTGCACTGAAATTGACTCTTCGGCGAGCTTACGATAAGCCTCGTCCCGGGCGATTTCTGCCATAGCCTGAGTTTTAGACCGTGAGGTTTTTAATACTTGCGATATAATAACCACAGCCAATATGGTAATTAGGGTTAGAATAAAAAGGACAAATCCCATTCCGCCAATACCAAAAATAACTTCTTGATTCATTTATTATCCCTCTTTTCCTTGGCAACGTCTGAAGTGGTGTTGCCGGTATTTTTGATAGTAAGTGTTTTTACCGCTTCCGAAATGGTTTCGGGACTCATATTGAGCGTAAACGGTATTAATTCATAATAGTTCATTGCCTTTCCATCCTCTGATACTTCCATTTTACTTGTTACTAATCCGGCGTTTTCTAAACGTTTTAAATGCATGTAAAGCAACGGCCGGCTGATCATAGCTTCACGGGCAAGTTGGCTTACGTGGATACGCCTCCCATTTAACAACGCAATAATTTTCAGGCGATGCGGGTTTGCCATTGCTTCTAAGATTGCGAGTAATTCATCTCCGGAAGGGGATATTTTTCACTCCTCCTTTCATGCGTTAAAGTCAGAGACCGGCATCAAACATGCAAGAGGCAGAGACTTTAAGAGACTACTTATAAAGATATATTACACCTGTAAGAATTATATTACAGGTGTGTTCCGATGTCAAGATAGATAACTTTAAAGGTTTGACTATTTATTTATTGAAGGATAACTATTGTCCCATTATAATCAAACTAGGTAATAAAACTAATTGTCCAATAACCAGAGGCTAGTTTAGGGGGAAAGATGCTGAAATCAGAAAATCCTCATTGCATTGTTTTACGTAAAGTGAATAAATTTTTTGGGAAAAAGCATGTCCTAAAGGATATTGATTTGGAAATTCCCTATGGCCATATTTATGGTTTACTTGGCCCTTCCGGTTGCGGCAAAACTACTATCGTGAAAATTATCGCCGGGATACTGGAAGCTACTTCCGGTGAAGCTTATGTTTTAGGTCAGGCAATGCCCCGGCTCAGCTTAATGAATAAGGTGGGCTATATGGCCCAGTCAGATGCTCTCTATGGTTCACTGACAGCGCGGGAGAATCTGCATTTTTTTGGCTCGATCTATGGCATGAGCAAGGCGGAAATAAAAAGCAGAACAGAGGAAGTTATGGAGTTGGTCAATCTTTCAGATGATCTCCATAAACCTGTGCAAGCTTTTTCCGGCGGGATGAAGCGGCGGCTTTCCCTGGCCATGGCTATTATGCATAACCCACCGGTTTTGGTGCTGGATGAACCAACCGTGGGGATTGACCCTCTCTTAAGGAAAAATATCTGGGAGGAATTAAATAAATTTGCACTCAAAGGTGTTACCATCCTGGTAACAACCCATGTGATGGATGAAGCGGACAAATGTCATAGCCTGGCGATGATGCGGGATGGGCGTTTGATTGCCAAAGGCACTTCTCGGGAACTACAGGAAAGGATCGGGGTCAATAGTATCGAAGAAGCTTTCATCTATTATGGAGGACAGCAAAATGAGAGTTAGAGCTTTAGCTTTCCGGATCTTAAACCAATTGCGCCACGACCGGCGTACTCTCGCTTTAATGCTGGTTGCTCCGGTCTTTCTCCTTACGCTGGTCTATTTTATTCTGGCAGATACCGTTCCGGTAGTAAATGTTGCTGTAATCAATGCCCCGGCAGGGTTTGAGGACAAGCTGGAAGAACAAAATGTCAGGGGTATGAGGTTTGATGAGAACGCAGCCCGCCTGGCTTTGGAGCAGGGCGAAGTGATTGCCAGCATTAAAATAGTGGGCGGTAAATCCTATATTGAAGTAGACGGCAGCAATCCTACCAAGGCTAAAGTTGCTTTAGCTGCTTTGGAACAGGCCAAAAACTCGCTTTTGTTTTCCAGACCGGATTTAAAATCCGATATCAATTATGTCTATGGTCAGGAAGATTTGCCCACCTTTGATAATTTCGGGGCAACCCTAATTGGATTTATTATTTTCTTTTTTGTCTTTTTAGTATCGGGGATATCTTTTTTGCAAGAAAGAACCTCGGGGACTTTGGAAAAACTGCTTTCCACCCCTATCAGACGCTGGGAAATCGTCGTCGGTTATGTGCTGGGCTTTGGCCTGTTTACTGTCTTGCAATCCTTTCTGATTTCCTGGTACTGCGTCTATGTGCTCAAGGTGATGATGATCGGTTCCTTTGCCTTGATCCTGCTGATCACTTTGTTGACGGCCATGATCGCCCTTACTTTGGGGATCCTGGCATCGACACTAGCCAATAATGAGTTCCAGATGATTCAATTTATCCCTCTGATTATCGTGCCGCAAATTTTCTTTTCCGGTTTGTTTGATCTGCCTCCCGGCATGGAGGTGGTTGGGTACGTTATGCCTTTATATTATATCGCCGATGCTCTGACTGAGGTGATGATCAGGGGAAGCGGTTTTTCCGTCATAGCCGGGGATTTGGGAATTATCCTGGCGTGGTCTCTGCTGTTTATGACTTTGAATACCCTGCTCTTAAAGAAATACCGGCGAGTTTGAGCAGACTGCCTTAGATCATAAGTTCAAATAGACTGGAGGAGGAAACTTTGGTTATAAAAAAAAGATCTATATCCTTAGGACTAATACTCATAGGACTGATCGGGATAATGTTAACAATTGGCGGCTGTTCTTCATCCGGACTGGTGTTGGAAGGAATTGTGGAGACCACCATTTATCCTCATTATACTGAGGTGTCCGGAAAAATTATCGAAATGCCGATTGAGCTTGGGCAGGAGGTTAAAGCCGGAGATATTCTTGCTGTACTTGATGACAGTAATGAACGCCATGCTCTGGAACAGTTGGAAAAGACTCTGGCCAAGAAACAGGCTGTTTTGTCCGAATTAATTTCCGAAGTAGATTCCGAGGAACTGAAACAGTGCCAAAATAATGTTTCCCTGGCGGAAATAGCCTATGAAAATGCCCAACTGACGCGAGACCAGGCCAAAAAAGATTATGAAGATGCCTTGGCTTTGTGGGAAGCGGGGGCATTGGCACAGTCTGAAATGGATAAGGTCAAACACCAAACTGATTTGGCCGAAGCCAGTGTAGAAACTGCGGCGATGCAACTGGATAATGCCAGACAAAAATTGGCCTTGATCCAAAAAGGAAGCCCTCAGGAAAAAATAGATGCAGCTCAGGCTGATCTAGACTTAACCGAAGTTCAAATCCGCCAAGCTAAGGATAATTTAGCCAAGTATAAAATTACCGCCCTCCATGACGGAAGGATCATCAGCAAAAATTATTTACTCGGAAATATTACTGCTCCCGGCTATAACCTTGCCGATATCGCTTCGGAGGCAGAAAAACATTTGGTCACTTATGTACCTGAAGAATATTTGTCAAAGATCAGCCACGGACAAGAATTAGTTATCCAAAGCGGAGAGAAAGAATTCAAGGGAACCATCAGCTTTATCGATGTCAAGGCCCAATATACACCGCGAGATATGCAAACCTCGGCCAATAAGAATAAAGAAAGCATGAAAATAAAGGTAGACCTCGCCCCGGGAACTCCTTTGAAAGTGGGGGAAAGGGCTAAGGTAGTAGTTCCTGAATGAATTATAGCATGAGGAAGGCAGGCACAAATGTCGAAATGGCAGTGGGCCTGCTTTTTCTTTGTCCAGGTTTTTATCTATTTGCCTGCTGTTCGACAAAAGATGTAGGTTGATATCATTTTTTGTTCTTTCCAGGTTTTCCAGATGATGGTATAATGGGAATAAAGTGAGTCTCAGCAATAGTCCCAATAAAATTCATAGTTACCAAAAACTGCAATCACAACCGCTTATGTTGAGGGACATAGGCGGTTTGTTGTTTGTTTGGGATATTTGCGAATTGGTGTAGGACGGCACTTTGATAGCGGGACAGCAGCAGGTGGTTGATTACGTAACCGTATTATAAAAAATGGGTGGTAGATATGATTGGATGAGGCAATTGGTTAAACTTTAAGAAAATATTCACTTCAAAATATTATTATAGAAAGAAAATTGATGACGTATCATGGTGAGATTGAGAAGTATTAAGGAACCCCAATATGATTTATAAATAATTTACATTCCACGGATATGTCATCATTTAAATTATATCATATAGAAAAGCGATAATCCAATTTTTATGCCGTTTTGTTTAATATTATTTATAAATATGGGTTGAATAACAATTTAATAAGCTTATAATATATTTAAATAATTAAGAAAGGAGGAACCAATTTGCGCTATGGGATTGAGCTAGAGTTAGATAAGCCAGAGTTACCTTTAGATTACCATCGGAGCTTCATAAGCTTTCTTAAGTTTGCTTTTGAGAAATATGAAAAAGGGCGATTTTTTGAAGAGTATTATGGTGTGGGCAAACAAAAAGCAATAACGTTTGGTGTATTATTCAATAAACCTTATTTTGGCAGCCAAACTATTAAACTTCAGAATCCACAAGTTAAAATGATTTTATCTAGCCATGATCCAAAAACAGCATTTGTTTATTTTAATGCTTTGCTAGAGGTAAAGGGGGAAAAACATAATATCCATAGGGGGAATGCACTGACACTAAAAGGGATTCGCATGGAAAAGGAGACGAACATTCATCAAAATGCCGTATTATTTAAAATGACAAGTGCTCTCTGTCTACGTCAACATGAATATAAAGGAAATAAAGACCGGTATGTATCAGTTGACAGTAAAGATTTTTATGATGTACTTAGAAAAAGTATATTGGAACAATGCCAAGATTATGATGACAGGTTGAAACCATTCGTCCCTGAACTCAAAATAGATGCCCATCGATTAAGAAAAACAGTAGTTGCGTTTTATGGACAGAAAATCGAAGTATCTATTGGAGAAATAGGCTTCATTGGTAATCCCCGATTACTTGATGCTATTGCTAAAATGAATTTGGGATCAAGACGAGGCGCTGGATTTGGTTTGCTGACCTATATTGATCAATGGGAGGTGAATTAATGATTACGGTTCTGACAGATGGGTCAGGTTTTGATACAAAACTAGAATATTCCGATTGGCGATTCAGCGCTGCAGCTGTTGGTTTAGTACGATATTTTAAATATTGTGAGATTGAGTTTGAACAAGGGGAAGATTATATCGCTTACCAGCGGGATACTGCCATCGGAGATGCTGCTGAAAGAAATTACCTCCGTTTTGTTGAGAACTTTTTTACCGATGGTATGCACCATTTAATTTTAGAAGATTTGCTAACCCAAGATAACCTGACTAAGGAACAAATAGCGTTAGTTAATGAAAAATTGAATGCTAATGGTATTTTGAAAAAAGTGTTTGGAAGAGAAAGGTATGAGGAATCGCAGAAGGGACATTTCCTAGCCTTATTGGAAGAAAATCGCCAGACTATTATTAAGGAGACATATCGTAATGGAAAAAGTCTCTATTGGAATTTCGCTAACGAAAATTCTCTCGGAAAGGGTAGCTTGAAAATCTGCCGTCTTAATGGATACTATATTGATCTTCCGAAGAAGGGGAAATCTTTAGCTTATCAATGGGATCCAAGTACTTTTGTTGCACAAGATGTGCCGGAATTTGATTACATACCATTTGCATTTAGCAAAAGTTATGAAAGTTTCTTTATCAATAATAACTATAATACTAAGGAATTGCTAAAAGCAAATGATCACCTAAGTAATGCGATAAAAAATCTGGATAAACCCCGAAAGAGTTTGTTTTTTGCAACTCAGCAATCATCAGGTTTCGTCGACTACGATGTTGAAATCATTGTAAAGAAACGTAATCAAGAATATTTTGAAACACTGTTAGTAAGAAGACCGGCAATCAACATATTTAAGAAAATTTCTGGATTTAATCAAAACGGGGAGAATTTGATTTTAAAAGCACTTAGTAGTCCCTGTCGTTTAAATAATGGGGATTATGTGGATTTAGAACAATCTGTAACGGACAATATACTGAATTTGATACATTTAGATTATTTAATTGAACTGTTACTAAAAGATAAGCTTAATCATAATTTTCAAATCAGCCAATTGATACGTATTAATCAATTGATTTATCAGG